>NZ_JABFMQ010000029.1:0-46656 GCF_013359625.1 Herbaspirillum sp. C9C3 | reverse complement strand
GTTGTTGCAGCTCCTTGCCGTAGCACCACTACGGCGCGTCGCCGCGCCTAGGCAGTCAACGCTTGGCGACCTCTCGCACTCGCAGATTCAGTGGGAACAGGCCCGAAGCTGACCGGTTCGGAGAAGACAGGAAGCGCCTGCCGCAGTGATGCGGCGGGCGTTTTCTTTTTGCGTGGCGGATCTGGCGGACGGGTTTTCAGCCAGGCATCAGCAAGGTCAGCGGCATGAGCGCCGCCCGCAATGCCTCCGGCAACGCCACCGGCCTGCGGCTGGCGCGATCCACGTACACATGCACGAAATGGCCTTGCGCAGCGGCAGTCTCTTCCCCCGCCTTGAAGATGCCGAGCTCGTAACGCACGCTGCTGCGACCCAGATGCGCCACGCGTACGCCTACTTCGATCAGGTCCGGAAAGGCGACCGAAGCGAAATAGTTGCACTGCGTTTCAATGACCAGCCCGATCACTTCTCCCCGCTCGATATCCAGCACACCCCGCTGGACCAAGTAATGGTTCACGGCGGTGTCGAACCAGCTGTAGTAGACGACATTGTTGACGTGGCCGTAGACATCGTTGTCCATCCAGCGGGTCGGGATGGCGTGAAAATGCAGGAAATCGGCGCGTTGGCCGGGTTGGGGACGGTGCTCGCTCATCGGTTCATCGGGTCAGGATTGGTCAGCTTGTGCGCCTGCACAAGAACGGCGTGCTTGCAGTAACATTGCTCCCACTTCCGCTCGCACCTGCTCATGGCGCGGCCGGGAGTGTTTCATCTTAAGCGATCACGGCCAGAGATTGGCCAGTGCCGTGCTTGCATCTGCGCAGGCCGACGCCATGTATTTTCGGTGATCGCCCTCGTTTTGCGCTCGCCGGCACTGCCGATAGCCCGATCCTCAAGACTGATAGTTAAATCCAATCAAAAGTATTGATTAAATAAAATTGATCTATTTTGCTTGGCGTTCTACTATTCATCCCATCGCTTCACTCAACCCCCCTTTAAAAGGAAATCGACAATGTCCCTGATCAACACCACTATCAAGCCGTTCAAGGCAACCGCTTACCACGATGGCAAGTTCGTCGACATCACCGAAGCCACCCTGAAGGGCAAGTGGTCCGTGTTCGTGTTCTACCCGGCCGACTTCACTTTCGTGTGCCCGACCGAGCTGGAAGATCTGGCCGACAACTACGCTGAATTCAAGAAGCTGGGCGTTGAAATCTACGGCGTGTCCACCGACACCCACTTCGCTCACAAGGCATGGCACGACACCTCGGAAGCCATCAAGAAGGTCCAGTACCCGCTGGTGGGCGACCCGACCGCGACCCTGGCACGCAATTTCGAAGTGCTGATCGAAGAAGAAGGCCTGGCACTGCGCGGCACCTTCGTGATCAATCCGGAAGGTGAAATCAAGGTCATGGAAGTGCATGACAACGGCATCGGCCGTGACGCTTCGGAACTGCTGCGCAAGGTCAAGGCCGCCCAGTACGTCGCATCGCACCCGGGTGAAGTCTGCCCCGCCAAGTGGGAAGAAGGCGCCGCCACTCTGAAGCCTTCGCTGGACCTGGTCGGCAAGATCTAAGCAACATCCCGCCGTATCGCGCCAGCCAAGCGCTGTTCTCCGGCTGGCGCTGCACTGAATATCCCGCAGTATCCGTCCTGACCCGCTCCCCCCGGGCAAGCGGCCGACCCCCACAAGGGCGAGGCCGTGGTCAGGGCGACCCTAGAATCTCTCAACGAGGAAGTAATCATCATGCTTGATGCCAATCTCAAGACCCAATTGAAGGCCTATCTGGAAAAGGTCAGCCACCCGATCGAGATCGTCGCGTCGCTCGATGATGGCGCCAAGTCCCGTGAGATGCAGGAACTCCTGCAAGACATCGTGCTGCTCTCGGACCGCATCAGCCTGGTCGAGCATCGCGGCACCAGCAAGGACGCGCGTACCCCGTCCTTCAAACTGAACCGCCCCGGGACCCACATCAGCGTCGAATTCGCCGCGATCCCCATGGGCCACGAATTTACCTCCCTGGTGCTGGCCCTGCTGCAAGTCGGCGGGCACCCGGTCAAGCTCGACGACAAGGTCATCGAGCAGATCAAGAACCTGGACGGCGACTATCGCTTCGAAACCTACGTCTCGCTGACCTGCCAGAACTGCCCGGAAGTCGTGCAGGCGCTCAACGTGATGTCCATCATCAATCCGCGCATCCAGTCGGTGACCATCGATGGCGCACTGTTCCAGGGAGAAGTCGAGCAGCGCCAGATCATGGCCGTGCCGACCGTCTACATGAACGGTGAAGTCTTCGGCCAGGGCCGTACCGGCGTGGAAGAGATCCTCGCCAAGCTCGACACTGGTGCCGCTGCCCGCAAGGGTGAAGAACTGAGCGCCAAGGAGCCGTACGACGTGCTCATCGTCGGCGGTGGCCCCGCCGGTGCAGCCGCTGCCATCTATGCAGCGCGCAAGGGCATCCGTACCGGCGTGGTGGCCGAGCGTTTCGGTGGGCAGGTGCTCGATACGCTGGCCATCGAGAACTTCATCTCGGTGCAGGAAACCGAAGGTCCGCAATTCGCGACCGCGCTGGAACAGCACGTGCGGGCCTATGACGTCGACATCATGAACGTGCAACGCGCTGAGGCATTGGTGCCGGGCGACAAGCTGATCGAAGTGAAGCTGGCCAATGGCGGCGTGTTGAAGGGCAAGACCGTGATCCTCTCCACCGGTGCGCGCTGGCGCAACGTCAACGTGCCGGGCGAGCAGGAATACAAGAACAAGGGCGTGGCCTATTGCCCGCACTGCGATGGTCCGCTGTTCAAGGGCAAGCGCGTGTCGGTGATCGGCGGCGGCAACTCGGGCGTGGAAGCAGCCATCGACCTGGCGGGTATCGTCGCCCATGTGACCCTGATCGAGTTCGCAGCTGAACTCAAGGCTGATGCCGTGCTGGTACGCAAGTTGAAGAGCCTGCCCAATGTGACCATCGTGACCTCGGCGCAGACCACCGAGATCACCGGCGATGGCCAGCGCGTCAACGGCATCAGCTACAAGGAGCGCGAGAGCGGCGAGATCAGGCATGTGGAACTGGAAGGCGTGTTCGTCCAGATCGGCCTGGTGCCCAACACCGAATGGCTCAAGGGAACCCTGGCCTTGTCCAAACACGGCGAGATCGAGATCGATGCCAAGGGACAGACCTCGATTCCGGGCGTCTTCGCCGCAGGCGACGTGACCACCGTGCCGTACAAGCAGATCGTCATCGCCGTGGGTGCAGGTGCGACGGCAGCCCTGTCGGCCTTCGATCACCTGATCCGTTCGTCGGCCGATGACGTGGCCCCGGCAGTGGCCAAGGAAGCCGTGGCTGCCTGAGCCAGCTCAGTCTGGAAGTCCGCAAGTTGAAACGCCACCGCTGAGACGGTGGCGTTTTTTTTTGCGCGGACGAAGCTCGCACGAGGGCATGAAAAAACGCCATCGGTTTCCCGATGGCGTTTTGCATGGTGCAACTGCCTGTGGCTCGATTACTTGAACATCAGACGCAGCGAATCCCAGGCACGACCGATGAAGCCCGCCGGGCCCACCGATTCCAGTGCGATCACCGGCAGTTCGGCCACGGTCTTGTCGTCGATGGTCACCTTCAGGGTGCCGACCTTGGCGTTTTCCGAGATCGGGGCGATCAGCGGATCATTGCGCTCCAGCTTGGTCTTGACCTTGTCGGCCGTGCCCTTGGGGATGGTGATGTAGACGTCGTTCTTGAAGCCGACCTTGATCTTGCTCTGCGAACCCTTCCACACGTCAGGCGTGTCGACGGCCTGGCCCTTGGCGTAGAGCTTGACGGCATCGAAGTTCTGGAAGCCCCAGTTGAGCAGCTTCTGGCTCTCCTGAGTGCGGACCGCGTCGGAGACGGTACCGATCACCACCGAGATCAGGCGACGCTCGCCGTTGGGCACCGGGCGATGGGCCGAGGTGATCAGCGAATAACCGGCGCTGGAAGTGTGACCGGTCTTCATGCCGTCCACCGTCGGGTCCAGCCACAGCAGACGGTTGCGGTTGGGCTGGGTGATGTTGTTGTAGGTGAACTTCTTGACCGAGTAGTAGCGCTTGTAATAGTCGGGGAAGTCGTTGATCAGGTTGCGGCACAGAATCGACAGGTCGCGCGCCGTGGTATAGGTCTCCGGGCTGGGCAGACCATGCGGGTTGCTGAAATGGGTGTTGGTCAGGCCCTGGCGCTGGGCTTCACGGTTCATCAGCTGCACAAAGGCATCTTCGGTGCCGGAGACCGCTTCGGCCACGGCCACGGCGGCATCGTTGCCCGACACCGAGATCAGGCCATAGAGCAGATTGTCGATGGAGACCGGCTTGTTGGGCTCGATGAACATCTTGGAGCTGCTCGGATCAACCTTCCAGGCATTGACCGAGACGTTGACTTCCTGCTCCAGGCTCAGGCGCTTGTCGCGCAGCGCGGCGAAGGCCAGATAGGCGGTCATCAGCTTGGTCAGCGAGGCCGGTTCCACGCGGGTGTCGGCCTCACTGGAGGCGATCACCTGGTTGGCCGAGGCATCGAGCAGCAGCCAGCTCTTGGCCGCCACGGTCGGCGGCGGCAGGCTTTGGGCGGAGGCGGTGACGGCGGAAAGGGAAAGGACGGTTGCGGCGAATGCCGCGAGAAGCTTTTTCATCGGTGCCTAAGAAAAATTGCCAGCACGGGGGGACATCGTAGCTGTTGGTTTGAAAAGAGGGTGAGGCAGGACGGATCAGTCGGGTTCAATCAGTGCGAACAGCCCGGCAAAGGCTCGCTGCTTCTGACTGGCTGGTCGCACTGAATTATAAAACGTCATGCGGCATCGTTCCCAATTGAATGAATCTTCATCCCCGAAAATCCCCTCACGATACCGGCATGGCGCCCTGGGCTCGCCTCGCGCAGCGCCGCCATGGCTTCGGGATGGACGTCGGACTTGTCGGAAACGTTCAGGCCTGAAGCTGCGCCGGGCGGCGATGCCAGCTTTCGACCACGACATTTTTGATATGTTGCAGCTTGCGGTGAAAAAAGTGATCCGAGCCCGGAATCACTACGACCGGCAGCTCCTGAGGGCGCGCCCAGTCCAGCACGGCGGACAGGGGAATGGTGTCGTCCTGCTCGCCGTGGATCAGGATGGTATTGGCCGGTGCCGGTGGCATGGGCCACTTTCCGGCCGCCGTGCCCACCAGTACCAGTCGCTCGGCGGCGCTGGCCGCATCCTGCTGCAACAGGCGCTGCTGCAATTGCGCCTGGACGAAGGTGCCGAAGGAGAATCCTCCCAGCGCCAACGGCAGCTCGGGATATTGGGTGCGCATGTGCTGCAGCAGCAGGGCCATGTCATCGGTCTCGCCGGCGCCATGGTCATGCACGCCTTCGGACTCGCCCACGCCGCGGAAATTCATGCGCACCGCTACGTAGCCCAGCGCCAGGAAGGTACGGGCCAGGGTTTGCGCGACCTTGTTGTCCATGGTGCCGCCGTAGAGCGGATGCGGATGGGCCACCAGGGCCAGGCCGACCGGCGCGGCAAATTGCTCGGGGTCCGGCAGATCAAGCGCGCATTCGAGCTGGCCGACGGCACCGGCGATCTGGAAGTGTTGGGTATGTACGTTCATGGCGTGCGGGAAAACGGATGAGGGAAGCTTGCTGCGACGGGCATGGCGGGCCGCAGCATGCTCAAAGTTTCATATCGTCAGATTTTCAGGCGATCCACGACCTTGCCGCCGACGATGTGGCTGTCGATGATCTCGTCGATGTCTTCATTGTCGACGTAGGTGTACCAGGTGCCTTGCGGGTAGATCACCACGACCGGGCCTTCCTCGCAGCGCTCCAGGCATCCGGCCTTGTTGATGCGGACCTTGCCGGGCGCGGACAGGCCCAGTTGCTTGATGCGCTTCTTGGCATGTTCCTGGGCCGCCTGCGCGCCCTTGTCGGCACAGCAGGTACGTTCGCCCGGCTGGCGCTGGTTCAGGCAGAAGAAGACGTGATGTTCGTAGAAGGGTTGCTCTTGATCGCTCATGGGATGACCTGTGGAGAGTGGCGACGGTGCCGGTGCGGGCCGGCAAAGCGTCAATGATACACCTCGCTCAAGCCGGCCTGCGGTGCACCGGATGGAGCAGGAACCAGATCGCCAGGAAGGGCCACAGCACCGAGAGGAACTGCGCGGCGCCGTCGAAGTTGAGGAATTTGCCCTGCACCCAGGTTTCCAGCGTGGAGATGTAATAGGGATTGGCCGGGACCGCATTGGTCACCATCAGGCTCAGAATCAGCGCCAGTGCGGCCACCCGACGCTGTGCCGTGGGCGGCGCCCAGGCCAGCCCGACGATCATCATGGTCCCCAGCATGATGCCACCCACAGCGCTGGGCGAGATCCACACGAAGGCGTTCTGCGGTGCGAAGAAGAGGGCGCAGGCCAGTGACTTGGTGGCGATGCAGGCCAGCAGGTACAGCGCCACCAGCCGGCGACGCGGAGCCTGACGCCGCATCAGCAGCAGCACCAGCAGGGCCGCGCCGGTCAGGCCGCAGGCGGTGACGATGACGTCGGCCAGCCAGTATTGTTCGGCACTCGGCTGCACGCTGTTGAGCCAGGTGGTGGCCAGGTCGATGGGGGTATCGAACAGATCGGAGAACAAGGCCGACAGCGGCGGCACCAGGTGGCCCAGACCGAACAGGTGATTCTGTGGAAAGATCAGCGCCAGCGGCCACAGGCCGGCCACCACCAGGCCCCGGCTGGCTTCGCTGGAGAACCAGCGGCGGCGCAGCAGCAGGAAGCGGCTCTCGTGCAGGAAATAACGGCTGCAGGCTGCTCCCAGCAGGGCGCCCAAGGCCACGCCCAGCGCGTTGGTCAACAGGTCGAGGTTGGAGGGTACACGGGTCGGCAGATAGGTCTGGACCGCCTCCATGCAGGCCGACAGGAGCGTGCCGGCCAGTATGGCCGGCCACACCGCCCACCAGGGACGCAGGTGCGGATGCAGGGCCAGTACCAGCAGCAGGCCCACCGGCACGTAACCGGCGACGTTGGTCCAGACATCGAACACGGTCCAGTAGTAGGGCAGGCGCGCGCCCAGATAATCAAAGGGCATGAGCCCCATGTCACGCCAGCCGGAGAAGGGATACCAGCTGGCATAGACGATCAGCAGCGTATAGACCAGCAGGCTCACGCGCGCGAACGAGGAGGCCGCCGGCGCACTGGCCGGGGCAGCAGGAGGCTCGCAGCGGGAGTCGGGTGGAACGGGCATGGGCCAGAGGGTAACCGATTTCGCAAGAGGTGGTCGCTGCCGGCCATCGTCTTTACCTTTGCCTTTGTCTGGCATCCGGCATCCCGCGTCAGCCCGCTCTGCCGTTACAATGCGCGCATGACACTGACTTTTCCCATGCCCGCCGAGCCTGACTCGGCGCCGCTGGTGCGTCCAGAGCGCATCGGCATGCTCCTGGCCGGTTCCGACCCCCAGGGCCAGCAACGTATCGATGTCGAAGCCGTGGCCGTGACCGGCTCCACCAATGTCGACCTGATGCAGCGCCTGTCCACCCTGCAGCGCCCGCTGCTGCTGGTGGCCGATCGCCAGAGCGCCGGTCGTGGCCGCGCGGGACGCCCCTGGCGTGCCGCGGCGGAAGATTCGCTGACCTTCTCACTGGCCTGGCGCCTGCAGCGGCCCACGCACGCGCTGCTGGGCTTGCCGCTGGCCGTCGGTGTGGCCCTGGCCGAGGCGCTGGAAGTGTTCGGTATCCGCCCGCAATTGAAATGGCCCAATGACGTCCTGCGCGATGGCGCCAAGCTGGCCGGTATCCTGATCGAGACCGCCGCCGATGGCCGCCAGGGGGCGGCCACCTGGGCCGTCATCGGCATCGGCCTGAACCTGGCGGTACCACCAGGCCTGGAAGATGAACTGCAGCGCGCGGTCGGGGCTGCGCCCGAACTGAAGAAGCCGCCGCGCGAGACCGTGCTGGCCATCATCGCCAGCGCCCTCGCCGGCGTTCTGGAGGAGTTCGAGGCGCGCGGCTTCGGGGCCTTCGTCAAGCGCTGGGAAGCCTTCCACGCCTATGCCGGGCAGGCCGTCAAGATCGTCGAGAATGGCCGCGTCCTGCAGGAAGGCACCGCGATGGGCGTGGACATGATGGGCCGCTTCCTCATCGAGACCGAGAGCGGACAGGTCGAGATCCTGGCCGGGGATGTCTCGTTGCGGCTGCAAGACGCATGATGCTGCTGGTCGATGCCGGCAATACCCGCATCAAGTGGGCGCTGGTGGCCGATGCGGACCGTGGCGCCGCCCCGCCCTTGCCGTGGCGGCAGCAAGGCGCGGTGGAGCGTGCCGGGGTCGAGGCGCTGGCGCAGGACTGGGCGGGGCTCACCGGCCTGATTGCCAGCGATGCGGACCTGCAGGTCGCCGTCTCCAATGTTGCCGGACCGGCCTTGCGGGATCGCCTGCAGGTCATCTTGTACGCCGTCTTCGGGCCGCGTGTGATCATCGAATGGTTTGCCTCCACGCCCGAGCGGGCCGGCATACGCAATGGCTACCGCCATCCCGGCCAGCTGGGCTGTGACCGCTTTGCCGCAGCCATCGGTGCGCGCTCGCTGTTTCCCGATGAGCAGTTGCTGGTAGCCACATGCGGTACGGCCACGACCATCGACGTCATCAGCGCCGAGGGCGTGTTCGAAGGCGGCATGATCCTGCCGGGCTTTGGCACCATGGCCACCTCGCTGGCGCTCAATACGGCCCAGTTGCCCCGCATCGATGGCGCGGCGCCACCCGAGCGGATGTTTGCCGACAATACGGTCGATGCCATCGTCGCCGGCTGCATCGCAGCCCAGGTCGGGGCCATCGAGCACGCGCTGGCCGAGCGCCGCCGCCGGCATCCCGGCGCAGCCTTGCGCTGCCTGCTGGCCGGTGGCGCGGGGATACTGCTGGCGCCTTACCTGGCGCTGGGCGATACGCCGCTGGAAAAGGTGGATAATCTGGTGCTCATTGGCCTCTATACGGCCATGAACCATGGACGCTGAACGCCTGTCCATGCAGGCAGACAAATCAATCAGGGCAAGGAAGACTGGGCGCGGATGAAGCTGAAACTGCTTTTTTGGCTGTTGCTGGTGGGTAACGTGGTCCTGTTCGGGCTCTCACGCGGTTATTTTGGTGCCAGCGCGACCGAACGGCGTGAACCGCAGCGCCTGACCCAACAATTGCGGCCCGAGCTGTTGAGCCTGCTGCCGGCCAATAGCGAGAAGCTGGCTTCGCAACTGCGCGCGCAAGCTGCGCCGGCGCCCGCCGCCGGTACCGATGCCGCTGCGACGGCCACGCCTGTGGCCCCCGATGCACCGACGCCGGCCGCGACAGCCGCGACGGGGGCAACGACGGCACCGACAGCATCGACAGCATCGACAGCGGCGACCCCGCAGCTTGCTGCGGTCACCCCTTCCTGTACCGAAGTCGGCAACTTCACTGCCGCCGATGCCCGCCGCTTCTCGGAACAACTGGCCAGCCTCAAGCTGGGCGACAAGGTGGTCCAGAAACTGACCCAGGACGTCACCAGCCATATGGTCTTCATCCCGCCTCAGGATGGTCGCGACGGTGCCGAGCGGCGTATTGCCGAGCTGCGGCGCCTGGGGATCGGCGATTTCTATGTCATTCCGGACAGCTTCCCCAATCCGGCGCTGCGTAACGGCGTCTCGCTGGGCATCTTCCGTACCGAAGAGGCGGCCAAGGCGTATGTCGGTCAGCTGATCTCGCGCGGCGTGCGCAGCGCGCGCATCATCGCGCGTCGTTCGGGGGCCGGCAAACAGGTGTTCCAGCTGCGTGATCTGAGCCCGGAAGCCCGCACCGCGCTGGACAATATCAAGAGCGCCTTCCCGGATCAGGAAATCCGCGCCTGCGGCGCCTGAGCGCGGCGGCGTTGTCTGGATCGCACACGTCCCGTGTTGCAGTGCGAAGCCGGGCGGCTTTCCATGTAAAATCGCGTCCCTAACCGCATCACCCCATCACCCATCACTTTTTCCTCATCGCATCGACAGGACATTGCCATGACCACCGACCTCACCCACGTAGCACCCCAGATCAAAGCCGAAATCCTGGCCGAGGCGCTGCCGTATATCCGCAAATTCCACGGCAAGACCATCGTGGTCAAGTACGGCGGCAATGCGATGACGGAAGAAAGCCTGAAGCACGGCTTCGCCCGCGACGTGATCCTGTTGAAGCTGGTGGGCATGAACCCGGTGGTGGTCCACGGCGGTGGCCCGCAGATCGATGCAGCGCTCAAGAAGATCGGCAAGCAGGGTACTTTCGTGCAGGGCATGCGCATTACCGATGAAGAAACCATGGAAGTGGTGGAGTGGGTGCTGGGCGGTGAAGTGCAGCAGGACATCGTGATGCTGATCAATCACTACGGCGGCCAGGCGGTGGGCCTGACCGGCAAGGATGGCGGCCTGATCCGCGCGCGCAAGATGCAGATGCCGGACAAGGAGCATCCCGGTGCCTTCCTGGACATCGGCTACGTGGGCGAGATCGAGGCGATCAACCCGGCGGTGGTCAAGGCGCTGCAGGATGATGCCTTCATCCCCATCATCTCGCCCATCGGGTTTGGTGACGATGGCCAGGCCTACAACATCAATGCCGATGTGGTGGCCGGCAAGATCGCCGAGATCCTGCATGCCGAAAAGCTGATCATGATGACCAACATCGCCGGCGTGCAAGACAAGGCCGGCAACCTGCTGACCGACCTGTCGGCGCGCGAGATCGACGAGATGTTTGCCGACGGCACCATCTCCGGCGGCATGCTGCCCAAGATTTCCTCGGCCCTGGATGCGGCCAAGTCGGGCGTGAACACGGTGCACATCATCGACGGCCGCATCGAACACTCGCTGCTGCTGGAAGTGCTGACCGAACAGGCTTTCGGGACCATGATCCGTTCGCACTGATCGCATCGATCGCCCTGCAGCGCAGAGGTGACGAAAAAGGGATGAGTTTGCGCTCATCCCTTTTTATTTATCCACAGCGCTTTCAATAGAGTTAATAGAGTTGTGTTACCTGCAATCCCTTCTTGGCGAGCAAGGCCGGCACGCTGTCAGGTCCGACCAGATGCAGGATACCGATGGCCGCGACCGCATGATCGTGCTCACTGAGCAGTTCGGCAATGCCTGCGGCCAGGCCCGGATTGCGTTTGCGCAGCAGCGTGTCCACCGCAAAGCGGCTGGTGAAGCTGTCATCCTGCTGCATCTCCTGCAAGGCGGCAGCAAAGCCGGCACTGTCGGCGCGACGCCAGGCGCCGACCAGGCGGTCCAGCTTGCGGGTGAGGTCGGCATCGTCCAGTTCCTGCAGGGTGTCGGCCAGGAATTGCCCCTGCTGGGCCGGGGTCAACTGGCTCAACAGACTCATCTGGCGCTCGGCGCTTTCCAGTTCCACGATCTTGCCACCATGGGCGCGCACGGTCGCGGCCAGGTGGCTGTCCACAGCCAGGTCGGTACGATAGCCATGGCGCACATATTCCTGCACCGTCAGGGCCATGGCCAGCATCCATGGGCGCATCTGCTGTACGCTCTCGGGGGATAGACCGAAACGCTGCAGCGTGGTCTCGGTGCGCTGACGCAGCGCCGGGTCGAGCTGATCCAGCAGGTGCTGTCCGGCGGGATAGAGCGCATGACGCTGCACCGCGCTCTGCATGGCAGCGGCGTTCTGCGGGTCCAGCTCCAGCGCCAGCACGGGGGTGGTGGTCAAAGCCTGTTGCAGCGTCGGTTCGAGCGGGTAGAAATCAGGGGCGCCGACGTGGATGGTGCCAAACAGCAGCAGCGTGTGGCGGCCATCCGAGACCTGGTAGAGCGCGCCGCGCGGCGGGGCGGGTGGGGAGGTCTCCGCAGGCGTGGCCGCGCGGGCAGGGCAGAGCAAGTTCAGGCAGGACAGCCAGGTCAAACTCACTATAATCAAGCGTTGCATCAATCCGGTCACTGCTGGCCTTTCTTTCCTAGCTTGCTGAAGGTGCGCCCCCGTCATGGCGGCGCGCCGGTCTTTTTATGGCGTCCAATACTACACCGCTCTGGTTGTTCGATCTCGACAACACCCTGCACAACGCCTCGCACGCGATCTTCCCCGCCATCAATACCAACATGAACCGCATCATCAAGCGCGTGCTGGACAACGATGGGCAGCCCAGCGACGAGGCGGCGGTCAATTACCTGCGGCGGCATTACTGGAAGCTCTACGGCGCTACCCTCCTGGGTCTGGTGCGCCACCATGGCCTGGGCGTGGATGAGTTTCTGCACGAAGCCCATCTCTTCGATGACCTGCCCGGCATGGTCCGTGCCGAGCGTGGCATCGGGCGCTGGCTCGCGCAGTTGCCGGGGCAGAAGATCCTGCTGACCAATGCACCGCGCCGTTATTCTCGGGAGCTGGTGCGCCATTTGGGACTGCACCGGCATTTCTCGCATCACATCTCCATCGAATCCATGCACGTGCATCGCCAGCTGCGGCCCAAGCCCTCGCGCATCATGCTGCGCAAGCTGCTGGCGCGCCACAAGGTGGCCCCGCATCGCTGCATCCTGGTGGAAGATACGGTAGATAACCTGAAGAGCGCCCGCGAGCTGGGTGTGCGCACGGCGTGGGTGACCCAGTATCTGCGCGGCAGTCAGGCCCTGCTGGGGCACATGGGCGGGCAGCGCGCGCTGAGTCGCTTGCCGGGTTTTGTCGATGTGAAGGTTCGTTCAGTGCGGCAGTTGCCGCGACGGCTGGCGGCGCTGGGGGCTGCTCGCTGACGTGAAGGGATTTGTCAAAAGTCAGTCAGCGCAATCGGCGCACCAACCCTTGATGGTCAGTTCCACTTCGTGACTCTGGAAGCCTTTGCCCAGGGTCTTGCGCAAGGCCGATTGCAGTTGCGCGGCGGTGGAGCGGTGGCGGTCGGCGTCGGGCAGGACGGTGGCCAGGAAGTCGGTGCCATCGCTGGCATCCAGGCAGAACACGCGATTGCAGCGGGTGCATTTGAAATGGCCGTGCTGGTGCTGCTTGCCTTGCGGATGGTCGTGCAGGCCGTGCTCAGGATGATCGGCGCCGGCGCTGTAGCGGAAGATGCGGTCGTCGCTGGAGATCTTGTGCGCCAGACCGGCTTCGGTCAGGCAATCGAGGGCACGGTAGAGCGTGACCCGGTCCATGTCGGCGAAGCGATCCTGGATATCTTGATGAGAGGCAGCGCTGCGGGTTTCCAGCAGGGCGCCCAGCACGTTGACGCGGGCTTGCGTCACGCGCACCCCGGCCTCGCGCAACTGTGCCTCGGCGAGCGCAGTCACCGTCGCGGCCTGGATGGCGGTGCTGGCGGGAGCGGAAACGGCGGCTTTGGCTTTCATGGTCGGCATGGTCGGTTGGGCTGGGCCAGGGGACTGGCGAAAGAAGCTAAAGAAACGAGGCGCGCGACACGCGCAAGCCTCCATTCTAGCCGATGCCGGCCCGGCGCTCGTTCGGTATCGGTCGGTGGCTATTTCCCGCCGCCTTTGCGGGCACGCGGATGGGCCTGGTCATAGACCTGGGCCAGGCGCTGGAAGTCCAGTGCGGTATAGACCTGGGTCGCGGTGATGGAGGCGTGGCCCAGCATTTCCTGCACCGCCCGCAGGTCGCCCGAACTTTGCAGGACGTGCGAGGCGAAGGAGTGGCGCAGCATGTGCGGATGCACGTCGGCAGGCATGTCCACCCCTTTGCCATGGGCCTTCAGGCGCAGCTGCGTGACTCGGGGCGACATGCGGGCGCCGCGTTCATTGATAAATAACGCATGCACATCCGTGCCGCCATCGGCCTTGACCAGAGCGGCGCGCAAGGGCAGCCAGTCGCGGATTGCCTGCAGGGCAGCCTGGCCCACCGGGACCTTGCGCTTCTTGCCGCCCTTGCCTGTGACCGTGACCTCGGCCTCGTCCAGGTCGATCCAGCCAGCGGATTCATAGCTGCCTTCGCGGAGGTCGGCCACATCGATGCCGACCAGCTCCGAGACACGCAATCCGCTCGAATAGAGCAACTCGAACATGGCCCGGTTGCAGGCGGCCAGGGTGGAATCGGGATCGCGCGCCGGATCGGCCTGCGATACCAGGCGGATGGCGTCATCGGCCGGCAGGGCCTTGGGTAGGGGTTTGCTTTTCTTGGGAGGCTTGACGCCATCGACCGGGTTGGCCGGCATCGCCTGTTGCAGCGCCAGCCAGGCGAACAGGCCACGCCATGCCGACAGCTTGCGCGAGATGGAGCGCGCATTGAGTCCGCGCGCATGCAGGCGCGCGGCGCATTTGCGGATCTGGACCTGGGTCACGCGCTGCAGCGCAGGTTCAGGGGCATCCGGAGGCGCATCCGCAGGCGCCAGCAGGGCGCGCAACTCCTGCAGGTCGCGCGCATAGCCATCCAGCGTATGCGGCGACAGCTTGCGCTGGCTGCGCAGGAAAGAAAGATACTGTGTGATCAGGGAAGAAGCCGGGGAAGTGCCGCCATCCATGCCGTGACTCCCCCTGGGTGAGAGCGCTCAGCGCAGCAGGCAGGCCAGGGCGGCGCTGCCGGTTTCGCCGATGCGGGTCAGGAAGTCGGTCCCCATGTCGGCCGTGAAGCGATTCGGATCGGGCGAGCCCAGGACCAGCAGGCCGAAGGCTTCGGGGGCCGCGCCCACGCGCAGGGGCAGCATGGCGAGCGATTTGACGGAGCTCGCATCGTCCAGCCAGGTGGCGGCTTCGAAATCCTTGTTGGGGCCGCAGAAGGGCGCAGCCAGGCCATTGGCGAAGATGCGCGCGTCCTCCGAGACTTCCTGTGTGGCCCAGTTGTCGGCGTGGGTGGGGCCCAGGTTCCACAGGCGTACCGTCACTTGCGGCACGTGGAAGATTTCCTGCAGCCGGTCCACCAGCACGCGCGGCAGGTCGGCGGCATCGCGCGTCAACAGCAGTGCGCGGCTCCATGCCTGGAACTTGCTGGTGATCTCGTCGTTTTCCTGGGCGATGCGCATCAGGTCGGCCATGCGCAGTTCCTGTACCCGGATCTTTTCGCGCAGGATTTCCATCTGGCGTTCCTGCAGCGAGACGGCACGGCCCATGACCGGGCTGGTCAGCTTGACCGTCGAAAGCAGTTCCGCATGCTCCTCGAAGAAGTGCGGGTGGTCGAGCAGGTAGTCGGCAATCAGGCTGGAATCCAGTTCGGTGGTCATCTTCGCGGGGTCTGTGTTGGGGTGCCGGCTGCGCGCGGGGAGGGTGCGCCGGAAATATCGCGAGATTATCCTCGCTATCGGACACACTGACAATCATCGGCGCCGTTCTCCGCAGAAGCACGGGGCGATCGTGCCGGATGGGAGCAAAAAGAAAGAGGCCTGCATGATTGCTCATGCAGGCCTCTTCCGGTACGACTCAGGTTCAGATCAGGTTGAAACCGATGTATTCACACCGGTCTCAGCTCCATGAATTAGAACTTGTGACGGATACCAACGGCAACAGCGGTTTGGCTGTTGTCGGCGCTGCCGATGGTGGCAGTGCCAGTTGCATCACCGAACACGCCGGTGTTGGCCATGTCCTTGGCGTGGATGTTGGCGACGAATGCGTACAGGTCGGTACGCTTGGACAGCCAGTAGTCAGCGCCCAGGCTAACTTGGGTCAGCTTGCCCTTGGAGGACGAGTTGAAGTCAGCACGGGTGTGGGTCACTGCGCCCAGCAGCTTCAGCGACGGGCTCAGGGAGTAGGCGGTACCCAGTTCATAGATATCGGCCTTGCTGGCCACGCCCAGGGTCTTCGAAGCCAGAGCGGTCGGCGAAGTGGTGTTCAGGTCTTGCTTGACGCGCGAGTAGTTACCGTACACGCGGGCCGGGCCGAACTGGTAGGAAGCCACGACGTTCAGGGCCTTCAGGGCGCTGTTGCCAGCTTGAGTGGCGCTAGCGGTCGACAGCAGGGAGGTATCCGAAGGAGTTGCACCTTGCTTGGACTGGTAGTAGTTGATGCCCAGACCCAGGGGACCATTGTCGTACTTGCCGCCGATGCCGAAGGACTGACCAGCGGTGGTCTTGCCAGCGGTTTCGCCGAAGCCGTAGATCAGGTTGCCGGTGAAGCCGCTCAGGTTGGCGGTGGTGTAGGCAATCGAGTTGTTGGTACGGGTGCCTTCCAGGCGATCCAAGTTGTGGCCGACGGCGCCAACCACGCTACCGAAGTCGTTCACGGAGGTGTAAGCGGAGATGGTGTCAGCGAAGTCGGTTTGACGGCCCAGGGTCACGGAGCCGAAGCCACCCGACAGACCGACGATCGACTTGCGGCGGAACAGGTTGGTGGTACCGGTGGTGCCATCTTGACCGTTCAGAGCGCCGTTGTCATTGTTGAAGCCGGTTTCCAGTTGGAACAGGGCCGACAGACCGCCGCCCAGATCTTCCACGCCCTTGAAGCCGATACGCGAACCTTGGATGACGCCGGAGTTCACGCCGAACTTGCTGCCGGTGCTGCCGGTGCCGGCAGTGTTGACAGCCTTGCTGGTGTAAGCGAGACCGGTATCAACGATACCGTAGATAGTAACGGAGCTTTGTGCTTGAGCAGCACCTGCGAACGCGCCGAGGACGGCCAGTGCCAGCAGAGATTTTTTCATTTGACATCCTTCTATAAAAATAGTCTTGAGGATCCGTACTTCTGGTCGGATGGTGAGACATTAAGGGTTCTCATTTGGCGTGGCCGCAGATTGGTCACGTGGAGGGCGGAATTTTGGTTGAAAGCGTCAATCCACTGGAGGAGTGTTGTTTTTTTCAAACGCTTTCCTGCCCGTCAATGCCGGACAGGCAAATTTTGGCTTGCACCTTGTCACTCATTAACGGCATGGCAGGGGAGAACTTGATCCGTCCCGTCTCGTCAATCGATCTGTTGTTAAAACGATTCATTTAGATACTTTTCGAGGGAATTTTAAAAAAATGTCGATTGTGGGTCATAATTTTGGCTTTCTGACCTGATGTGGAGGGTGGATGGCCAACCGCGAGGACCTTGCAATCATCCGCGCAGCACGTGCCGGAGAGGCAGCGGCGCAACTGACCCTGGGCAAGCGTTATCTGTTTGGCGGCAATGGTTTGCCGCAAAGTCCCGGGACTGCGTACCACTGGCTGGAGCGGGCCGCACGGCAGGGGCAGGCCGATGCCTGGATGCTCATAGCCCAACATATTCCGTATGAAGTGGTGCTCCAGCTTGCCCGGCCGCACGAAGCGGCACAGTGGTATGAACGTGCGTTCGACGATGGTTTCACCCGGGCCGGCCTGGTGCTGGCCCGACTGGTGCTGGAGCATCCGTCCGGCACGGCCGCTGCCAGCGCCGAACAGAAGGCGCATGCCCTGCGTGCGCTGGAAGTGGTGGCCGGCGAGGGCAATGCCGATGCCCAGTGGCTGCTGGCGCGCCAGGGCGAGCGCATGCCGGCCCCGGAGGCGGCAGCCGTCGCGCTCAAACCTGAACAATTGCAGCAGTGGACGCAAAAGGCCGCCGATGCCGGCATCGAGCAGGCCCAGCATGCGCTGGCTGACAGTGCCTGGCGTCAGTCTGACGCGGCCGCCTTCCAGCAGCGCGCCCAACCGCTGGCCGATGCCTTGTTGCGTCAACACGAATCCGGCATGGCCCAGCTCAATGCACCGTCCGAGGCGCTGGCCGCTGCCTTGGGCCAGCAGAACATCCTTCTGCTGCGTCGCCTGGCGCAGGTTCATCTGGAGGACAAGCGTCCCGACCTGCCGCGGGCGCAGCAATTGCTGGAACTGGCTGCGCTGGCCTGTGATCGCGATGCGCAGCTGGCCCTGGGCCTGCTGTATGGCCGGGTCGACGAATCCGGCGCGCGGCGTTTCGCCGGGCAGGGTTCGGCCAATTACAAGAAGGCGATCCGCTGGCTGACCCTGGCAGGGGAGCAGGGGATGGCTGCGGCATGGTATGTGCTCTCGCGTATTTATCTGAAGCCCGAATTTTCGCAGCGCAATCTTGCCGACGTGCAGCATTACCTGGAGCGCGCCGCCGAGATGGGCCATGTGGACGCCCAGCTGGAATGTGGCGTGGGCGCCTGGCGCAACCGGCGCGATGATCCTGCCAACGATGTACGCGCCTTGTACTGGCTGCAAAAGGCCGCCACCCAAGGCGCGCAAGAAGCCCAGGTCCTGCTGGACAAGGTGGCCGATCGCCCGCAGGCCGCCGGCTGGGCCGTACAGGCGCGCGCGCAGATGAGCCGCGAGCAGGTCAACGCCCATCCTTTCCTGGCCGCGCGCATCGAGTTGGCCATGCTGTTCGGCCTGACCCGCCCGGAAGCTCTGCTGGTCGACCTGAAACAGGCCGATTGCGGCCACTGTCTGATGATCGACATCCGCAGCCAGTACGCACGCAGCAAGCGGCGGCTCATCATGGTGGAGACCGGCGAGCAGCGCGGTGCGCTCAACCGTATCGGACGACTCTTCGAAGACATGGACTGCGGGCCTAGCGGCCCTGAAGGCAACTACCGCCAGCGGCTGTATCGCCTCAAGACCCTCTTGCCTCAGTCGCAGGAAGACGAGGAAACCGAGGCGCAGGATCTGGCTGCCTGAATCCGATGCTGCCCGGTCAACGAAAAACGGCTTGCCGCTCGGCAAGCCGTTTTCTCATGGCCGCACCCTGCGGTCGCTGCAGGATCAGAGCGAATCGGGCAGTTCGATCTCGCCTTCAAAGACGGTCACCGCCGGCCCGGTCATCATCACCGGTTCGCCCGGGCCGGCCCAGGCGATGTTGAGCACGCCGCCATGCGTCTGGACCGCCACCGGCGAATCCAGCAGGCCACGGCGCACACCCGCCACCACCGCCGCACAGGCACCGGTGCCGCAGGCCAGGGTTTCGCCCGCGCCGCGTTCGTAGACGCGCAGGTTGATGTGGTGGCGGTCCACGACCTGCATGAAGCCGGCATTGACGCGCTTGGGGAAGCGTTCATGGTGTTCGATCAGCGGGCCGTCCAGCAGCACCGGGGCGGCTTCGCTGTCTTCCACCACTTGCACGGCGTGCGGATTGCCCATCGATACCACCGAGATCCACGTCGTCTTGCCGGCCACTTCCAGTGGCCACAGCGTATCGTCGGCTTCAGTCCGGTACTGCAGGTTGCGGCTGTCGAAGGGCACGTCAGCGGGCGTGAGGATGGGGGCGCCCATGTCCACGGTAATCTGGCCATCTTCTTCCAGGCGCGGCTCAATCACGCCGGACATGGTTTCCACGCGGATGGCGCGCTTGTCGGTGAGCCCCTTTTCGGTGACGAAGCGCACGAAAGCCCGCGCACCATTGCCGCATTGCTCGACCTCGCCGCCATCAGCGTTGTAGATACGATAACGGAAATCCACACCGGCGCCTTGCGCCTTTTCCACCACCAGCATCTGGTCGGCACCGATGCCGAAGCGACGGTCGGCGATGAACTGCCACTGGGCGGGCGTGAGCGAAATGGCCTGGTTCACGGCATCAAGCACGACGAAATCGTTGCCGGCACCGTGCATCTTGGTAAATTTGATTTTCATCACATCATTATAAGTACGTGCAGCCCTTTTCAAAGGGCTGCAGGATGGCCGGTGTCAGTGCTGGCCCTTGCGGTAGAGGTCTGGTTCACCCGGCGGGCGGTTCTTGAAACGCTTGTGCGCCCAGAAATATTCAGCCGGGGCTTCCAATACGCGTTCTTCGATGAAGGCATTCATGCGCCGCGTGGCGGCCACGATATCGTCGCCCGGATAGTTTTCCCAGGCCGGATGGAAGGTGGTCTTCCAGCCGCGATAGCCGGGCAGGAAAGTCGTGATCACCGGTACCACCGAGGCCCCGGTGGCTGCGGCGATGCGGGCAGTGGCCGTCAGGGTGGCGGCGGGCACACCGAAGAAGGGGACGAATTCGGCATCACGGGTGCCGAAATCCATGTCGGGCAGCATGATGAAGGGCAGCCCTTCGCGCATGGCCCTAATGATGGGCTTGACCCCCTTCTCGCGCGCCAGCAGCGTGACTGGTCGAAAGCGCGAGCGGCCCTTTAACAGGGCCTGATCCACCACCTCGTTCTGCTGGCGGGCGTAGATGGTGCAGACCGAATAATCCGAATTGAGCACCAGCGCGATACCGGGAATTTCCAGGCAGACGAAGTGCGGACACAGCAGGATGGTGGGACCCTTGTTCAGCGTCTCGAAAGGAATGCCGGGCTCGACCTGGATGAGGCGCTTCAAGCGTGACTCTGGCGCCCACCACAGGATGCCGCGTTCCAGGGCGCTGCGGGCGTAGGCCTGGAAGTGGCGGCGGGCGATCAGGCGACGCTCCTGCTCGGTCTTCTCGGGGAAGCACAGGCGCAGGTTGATGAGCGTGATACGGCGGCGCGGTCGCATATAGAGATAGAGCAGCCAGCCCAGCGCCTCGCCCAGCCGCCCGAGGATGGGCAGCGGCAACCAGTGCAGCAGCCACATCAGCCCGATCAGGAGCCTCATTGCGCAGCTCCCGGCGGGTTGACGCCAGGGGGCGTCTTGTAGCGGTTGTAGCTCCAGATGTATTGCGCCGGGCAGCGGGCGATCAGCTTTTCCATGGCCGCGTTGATGGCGCGGGCTTGCTGTTCGGGTGTCTGGCCCAGTTCACCCTCGAAGGGCACGAAGTGGATGGCATAACCCCGTCCCCAGGACAAACGCTCGGCATAGGCCAGGATGATGGGGGCACCGCTCATCTGCTGCAGCTTGGCCGGCAGGGTCATGGTGTAGGCCGGCTTGCCGAAGAAGTCGGCCCACACGCCTTCGCCGTTCTGCGGCACCTGGTCCGGCAGCAGGCCGATGGCCTGGCCATTCTTCAAGGCCTTGAGCAGGATACGCACGCCGGACAGGTTGGCCGGCGCCAGATGCAGGTTGGCGCGGGCACGGGCACCTTCGATGAGCGGCTTGAGCGCGGCCTTGCGCGGCGGGCGGTACAGTACGCTCAGGCTGTCATGGCGCGCTACCGACTGCGCCGAAATCTCGAAACAGCCCAGGTGCGGGGTCAGGAAGACGGCGCCGGCCTTGGCATCCAGCGCTTGCTGGACCAGCTCCCAGTTGACGATGCGCGCCGTACGCAGTACCCGCTTGGGGCTCGCGCACCAGATGAAGGGCAGCTCGAACATGCCCTTGCCGGCTTCGCCGACGGATTTCCAGAGACTGCCGCGATGACCTGCCAGGGTGATGTTGTCGGTCAGGCGGCGGCGATAGGACGGCGAGAGCAGGAACACCAGCCATCCCACCCCCACGCCGAGGGCATGCAAGGCCGGTAACGGCAGGAAAGAGAGCAGGCGGAATAAAGAAACGAGCATACTTGCCGATAACAGAAAGGCGGAGTTGCTCCGCCGTTACATTGCAGAAAAATGCAAGAGGCGTAAAATAGCACATGCCGTCGAGTTAATGACAACTTGCGAGACGGGGTACAAATTTCGCTAAAGCGTCGCAGGCACGACTAACGATGGGCCGCGACATTGGTAAATCGTTTTCAGTCAGAGGCTTGCATGACCACAGAATATCTCTTCACTTCCGAATCCGTTTCTGAAGGCCATCCCGACAAGGTCGCCGACCAGATCTCGGATGCCATCCTGGACGCGATCTTCACCCAGGACCCATATTCCCGCGTTGCCGCCGAGACCCTGTGCAACACCGGTCTGGTGGTGCTGGCCGGTGAAATCACCACTCGCGCCAACGTCGACTACATCGATGTGGCCCGCGAAACCATCAAGCGCATCGGCTACGACAACGCCGACTTTGGCATTGACTACAAGAGCTGCGCCGTGCTGGTCGCCTACGACAAGCAATCCCCCGACATCGCCCAGGGCGTCGACGAAGGTCGCGGCGTTGACCTGGAGCAAGGTGCCGGCGACCAGGGCCTGATGTTCGGCTACGCCTGCAACGAAACCCCGGAACTGATGCCGGCGGCGATCTATTATGCGCACCGCATCGTCGAGCGCCAGTCGCAGCTGCGCAAGGATGGCCGCCTGCCCTGGCTGCGTCCGGACGCCAAGTCGCAGGTCACGCTGAAGTACGTGGATGGCAAGCCGGTGGCCATCGACACCGTCGTGCTGTCGACCCAGCATGCGCCCGAGATGGAGCAGAAGGACATTCACGAAGCCGCCATCGAGGAAATCATCAAGCCGGTACTCCCGGCCGAGTGGCTCAAGAACACCCGCTACCTGATCAACCCGACCGGCCGCTTCGTCATCGGTGGCCCGCAAGGCGACTGCGGCCTGACCGGCCGCAAGATCATCGTCGATACCTACGGCGGTGCCGCACCCCATGGTGGTGGCGCCTTCTCCGGCAAGGACCCGTCCAAGGTCGACCGTTCGGCCGCCTACGCCGGCCGCTACGTGGCCAAGAACATCGTCGCCGCCGGCCTGGCCGAGCGTTGCCAGATCCAGGTGTCCTATGCCATCGGCATCGCCAAACCGACCTCGGTGATGGTGACCACCTTCGGTACCGGCAAGATCAGCGATGAAAAGCTGGCGCAACTGGTGCAGGAACACTTCGACCTGCGCCCCAAGGGCATCGTGCAGATGCTGGACCTGCTGCGTCCGATCTACGCCAAGACTGCCGCCTACGGCCACTTCGGCCGTGAAGAGCCGGAATTCACCTGGGAGCGCACCGACAAGGTGGCTGCCCTGCGCGCTTCGGCTGGTCTGTAAGAAAGCCTACCCGGCGCGGGCCGGGTGAGGCGCGAATGAAGCCGGAAAACGGGCGGGTGAAGATCAATTCACCCGCCTGTTCCAAGGATTGACTAACGGCGGCCCCGCGCTACAATGCTGTTCCTCGCGAATGAAGATTCGCGCCATTTTTCCGATGTCGGCATTGCGTCTGGAAAGTCAAATCTCACAATGCCTCACCGCTGCAAGGAGCGTTGCGACAGGGACATCCCCTGCCAGGCTTGAAGCGATGAACAGGCGCATGTCGCCTGGCAACCGCGCTCACGTTACTTTTTTTCTGGCTTTTTCATGAAAGGAGGGCGTGAACAGCGCCATTGCCATGACTACTCAAACCAATCAGCAAGACTACATCGTCGCCGACATCAAGCTGGCCGACTGGGGTCACAAGGAAATCAAGATCGCCGAAACCGAAATGCCGGGCCTGATGGCAATCCGCGAGGAATTCGCCGCATCCCAGCCCCTGAAGGGCGCACGCATCACCGGTTCGCTGCACATGACCATCCAGACCGCCGTGCTGATCCAGACCCTGGAGGCACTGGGCGCCAAGGTGCGTTGGGCTTCCTGCAACATCTACTCGACCCAGGATCACGCTGCCGCCGCCATCGCCGCCAACGGCACCCCGGTGTTCGCCGTCAAGGGCGAAACCCTGGATGAATACTGGGAATACACCCACCGCATCTTCGAATGGGCCGACGGTGGCTATTCCAACATGATCCTCGACGACGGCGGCGACGCCACCGTGCTGCTGCACCTGGGCACCCGTGCCGAAGCCGACATCTCGGTGCTGGACAAGCCGGATTCGGAAGAAGCCGTGTGCCTGTTCAACGCCATCAAGCGCACCCTGGCCAAGGACCCGCAGTGGTATTCCAAGCGCATCAAGGAAATCAAGGGCGTCACCGAAGAGACCACCACCGGCGTGCACCGTCTGTATCAGATGTTCAAGGAAGGCAAGCTGGCCTTCCCGGCCATCAACGTCAACGACTCGGTCACCAAGTCCAAGTTCGACAACCTCTACGGTTGCCGCGAATCGCTGGTGGACGGCATCAAGCGTGCCACCGACGTGATGATCGCCGGCAAGGTCGCCATCGTGGCCGGTTACGGTGACGTCGGCAAGGGCTCGGCCCAGGCGCTGCGTGCCCTGTCGGCCCAGGTGTGGGTCACCGAGATCGACCCGATCTGCGCCCTGCAGGCCGCCATGGAAGGCTACCGCGTGGTCACCATGGACTACGCCGCCGAACACGGCGACATCTTCGTGACCGCCACCGGCAACTACCATGTGATCACCCATGAGCACATGAAGAAGATGAAGGACCAGGCCATCGTCTGCAACATCGGCCACTTCGACAATGAAATCGAGGTCGCCGCCCTGAAGCAGTACACCTGGGAAAACATCAAGCCGCAGGTCGACCACGTGATCTTCCCGGACGGCAAGCGCCTCATCCTGCTGGCCGAAGGCCGCCTGGTCAACCTGGGTTGCGCCACCGGTCACCCGTCCTACGTGATGAGCTCGTCCTTCGCCAACCAGACCATTGCCCAGATCGAACTGTTCGTCAACACCAAGGACTACCCGGTCGGCGTCTACACGCTGCCCAAGCATCTGGACGAGAAGGTCGCCCGCCTGCAGTTGAAGAAGCTCAATGCGCAACTGAGCGAGCTCACTGCCGAACAGGCTGCCTACATCGGCGTGAAGGTCGACGGCCCCTACAAGCCCGAGCACTACCGCTACTGATCCCTGCCCGGGCTGGCTCCATCGCGGGCCGGCCTGGCAGTGCCAGCATCGTCTCCCGCCTGCGGACCCTTGCATCGCTGCTGTCGGTGATGCAAGCTTCACGGGTATCTTCATGACTCCCTGACGGGGTCGAAAGGTTTATCCATGCGCCTGCTGCTGACCTGGCTCATCAATGCCCTGGCCTTGCTGGCCGTTCCTTACCTGATGCACTCGGTGCAGGTCGACAGCTTCGGCTCGGCCCTGCTGGCCGCGCTCATCCTTGGGTTCGTCAATACCATCGTGCGTCCGGTGCTGGTCGTGCTGACCCTGCCGGTGACCATGCTCACCCTGGGCCTGTTCATCCTGGTCATCAATGGCCTCATGTTCTGGGTCGTGGCGCAACTGGTCGGTGGCTTCCACGTGGCCGGCTTCTGGTCCGCCGTGGGCGGCGCACTGCTCTACAGCATCGTGTCCTGGGCCCTGTCCACACTGTTGCTGAAATCGGGTTCGAATCAATGAGTACACATAATTTCAGTATCGAATTTTTCCCGCCCAAGACCGCCGAAGGCACCGAAAAGCTGCGCGCCACCCGCGCCCGGCTGGCCGCGCTGGCACCGAAGTATTTCTCGGTGACCTTCGGTGCGGGCGGTTCGACGCAACAAGGCACGCGCGACACCGTGCTGGAAATCATCGCTGAAGGCCATGACGCCGCGCCGCACCTGTCCTGCATCGGCAGCTCGCGCGCCAGCCTGCGCGCCATCCTGGAGGACTATCGCGCCCACGGCATCAAGCGCCTGGTCGCCCTGCGCGGCGACCTGCCCAGCGGCTATGGCGCCATGGACCAGGCCTCCAGCGAGTTCCGCCATGCCAACGAACTGGTCGAGTTCGTCCGCGCCGAGACCGGCGACTGGTTCCACATCGAGGTGGCCGCCTACCCGGAGATGCACCCGCAGGCGCGCTCGCCGCAGGACGACGTGCAGAATTTCGTGCGCAAGGTCAAGGCCGGCGCCAATTCGGCCATCACCCAGTATTTCTACAATGCCGATGCCTATTTCCGCTTCGTGGACGAGGCCGCCAAACTGGGTGCGAGCGTGCCGGTGATCGCGGGCATCATGCCCATCACCAACTACACCCAGCTGATGCGTTTCTCGGACATGTGCGGCACCGAGATTCCACGCTGGATCCGACTCAAGCTGGCCAGCTATGGCGACGATACCGAATCGATCCGCGCCTTCGGCCAAGATGTGGTGACGCAGCTGTGCCAGCGTTTGCTGGCAGGCGGTGCGCCCGGTTTGCATTTCTATTCACTGAACCAGGCGGGGCCGACCGAGGCCATCTGGAAAACGTTGGTGAAATAAGCAACTGCACGCCCCTATGAAAAAACCGGACGCCAAGTCCGGTTTTTTCGTTCATATCGCCATTTTCCGAGGGCGGGTCGCGCTCAGAACGAGTGGCGAATGCCTGCCATCACCACCGTCTGGCTCTTGCCGGAAGACGCCGTGCTGTTCTGCGAATCGCCCACGGCTGCCAGGGCGTGGATGATGCTGCCGTTGGACGCCAAAGTGCTGCCGCCGGCCAGCTGATAGGCCTGCAGGAAGTACAGGGCAGTGCGCGGCGAGAACGCATAGGTCTCCTGCAGGGCCAGCTGATGATAGTTGGCGGCGGTGCTGATGCCATTGCCCTTGTTGGCAAAGGTATAGCTGTAGCCAGCCGCCAGGGTCAGGGCCGGGCTCAATTGATAGGTCGAGAAGGCCCCCGCCGTCTGGAACTTCACGGCCTGCGTGAACAGGGAGCCGCTGCCGGGTTTGTATTGCGCCACGCTGTAGCCGGCCCCCAGCATCAGCTTGTCGATGGTGTAGCGCGCGGCGGCGGCGACCATCTGCGCGCTGTTGGCGGTCTGGTAACCAGCGTTGATGGCCGAGTTGGGAATGTTGGCGGTGGCCGTGGAGGAGCCCCAGGTGGCGCTGCCGGTGCCGCGGTTCAGGTGCTGGAAGCCCACGGCGAAATTCCAGGCATTGACGTTGTATTTCAGCGCCATGCTCCAGGCATTGCCGGTGGCGGTGGATCCTGCGGTCTCGCCCATGCCGTAGAGGGCACTCACCTGCGCACCACCGATGACCGGCGAGCTGTAGCTGATGGCATTGCTGCTGCGTACCGAGGTGTCCAACGCATCGACGTCCCCCGGATGCGCGCCTGTGGCCCCGGTCAGCACGGTGGTCGACCCGATGGCGCCGACATAGAGGTAATAGGGCGTGTACTGGCGGCCGATGGTCAGCGCGCCGGCGCTCTTGCTGGAGAGGCCCACGAAGGACTGGCGATTGAACAGGGTATTGGCCGAGCTCATGGCTCCGGTATCGGCATCAAAACCGTTCTCCAGCTGGAAGAAGGCTTGCAGGCCGCCACCCAGGTCTTCGCTGCCCTTGAAACCGATCTTGCTGGCCGAGAGATTGCCCGAGCGCATGTAGACGTTGTGCGCGCCGTTCTGGCTGCTGCTGTAGACCAGGGCGTTGTCGACCACACCGTAAATGGTCACGCTGCTCTGGGCCAGCGCAGCCAGCGGCGTGGCGGCCAGCAGCAGGGTAGCGGCGATCCGGGAAGTGTTTCTTTTCATGGGTTCCTCGTTGGACTGTCATGCGCCCGGCTGACCGGGCGCGGTGAAGGGCGGCGTCGCCGCCCCGTTTGGTGGGCCGCACCCGCAGGGCAGGGCGCACCTCGGCTTGCCACCGCGTCCGCAGCGGACGTGGCGGGAAATGCTGGTGAGTCTGTAGTGAGTCTGTGGGTGATGCTCAGGCGCGGATCACGGCCATCGTCTCGGACAAGGACGCGGACGGCGCAGCGCGGCAGGCCGCTGAGTGAGGCGGGATGAAATGGGCATGGCGGGTCTCCGGATCGAATGGGCTTTGCTCTGGCGGCAAATGCGGTCGTTGGACGTCTCAGGTAGTCTGACTTGCGGTCAAGTTGTTGGTCATCAGACGTCTAACATCAAAATGCTCTCATTCGGACTGCCCACTGTCAAGCAGCTTCCGTGTTGCGATGCGGTTAAGCCGTGGTAAAAAGGCGATATGAAAGGAAATTCAGTCAAGCAGCCGGAAAGGCGCTTGACCGGGTCGAATGTGCAGGCGAGGTGTGATGTCTTACGTCAAGTTGATCAAGGACGCGTTCATGGGAGTGACTTGGCATCGACCGCGCCGTCGGTGAGCAAGGCATCCAGCGGCATGTCATGCGCTTGTGCGGCAAAGTCCGCCCGCCCGAAGTGATAGCAGACGCCCACGGACAGTGGCGGCGACTCGCCCGCCAGGGTGCGGTCATAGAAACCGCCGCCGTAGCCTAGCCGGTAATTCTTTTCATTGAATCCCACGCAAGGAATCAGCAAGGCCTGCGGCCGCACGACCGCGGTCCCGGGCGGCGGCACAAGCGTGCCCATTCCGTCCTTTTCCAGCATGTCGCCTGGCTGCCAGGCACGAAATTCCAGCGCCGCCTGCTTGTCCACCACCACCGGCAGGCACAGGTGCACGCCGCGCGCGGCCAGTGCGTTATAGGCCGCAGACAGATCCGGTTCACGCCGGATCGGTTGGTAGACCGCCAGGCTGTGGATCGCCTGTGCGGCGCACCAGTGCAGCACGCGCTGCCCGATGAGCGCATCGGCGGCGGCCTTGTCCTCCTCGGGCAGTGCCTTGCGGCGCGCCAGCAGTTCGGCGCGCAGCCGTTGTTTGTGAAGGGCGGTAGCCTCCTCTTGCGTCTGTGGAGGCGGCGTGTCGCGTGCTATGCTTGGGTTCATTTTCTGTTTCACCAATCTGCAAGAAGAAGCCTGCATGAGTATGCGTCCGAAGAATCATCCGTTCAACCAGCGCCTGCGTGCGCTGGCCGCCTCCCTGGCGCTCCCCCTGGCGCTGGCCAGCGCTGCCATGCTTGGTGTTGCGCCTGATGCCCACGCCCAGAAGCGTGTGGCGCCGGACGCCTCCCCTGACGATCTCTTCCTGGCCCTGCGCCAGGCCGCCGCCAGCGACAATGCCGCGCTGGCGCAAGACCTGGCCTCACGGCTCTCGGGCTACGAGCTGGCATCCTATGTCGACTACTATCGCCTCAAGCCCCGTGTGCGCGACTACAGCGCCAGCGAACAGGAGATCCGCGATTTCCTGGCTCGCTGGGATGGCCAGGCCATCGTCGATCGCCTGCGCAACGACTGGTTGCTGGCCCTGGGCAAGACCGGCAACTGGACCGTTTTCGATGAGCAGTATCCCCTGTTCGTGCTCAACGACGATACCCAGGTCAAGTGCTTCGCCCTGAACTCGCGCGCGCTCAAGGGTGCCAACGTCGCCGAGGAGGCGCGGGCTCTGCTGACCAATCCCAAGGACTACGGCCAGGGTTGCAGCGACCTCATCGCCACGCTGGCGCAGAATGGCCAGTTCAGCGATGCCGACGTCTGGTTCCAGATCCGCCAGGCCGCCGAGAATGGCAATGCCACCGTGGCCCGCCGCGCGGCCGTGCTGGTCGACAATGGCGATGTCAGCGTGACCCGGGTGATGGAACGCCCGGCACTGATGCTGGCCAAGGGGCCTGGCCGGGGCGCCGCCAACCACCAGCTCTACATCATTGCCCTGGGCCGCATCGCCAGGAGCAATCCGTCCCAGGCTGCCACCTACCTCAGCGATGCCGCGCGCACCCTGAGCCCGCAGGAAGTCGCGCAGGGCTGGGCGCAGATCGCCCTGTCGGCCTCCTACAAGCTGGCGCCGGAAGCCTCGGAGTACTGGCGCAAAGCCAAGGATGCGCCCCTGACCCAGGACGCGATGCAATGGAAGGTGCGCATGGCCCTGCGCGACGGCGACTGGAAGACCGTGCGCAAGACCATCGAAGCCATGCCGGCCCCGCTGCGCAGCGATACCACCTGGGTCTACTGGCTGGGCCGGGCGCTCAAGGCCGAAGGCCAGAACGAGGCAGCCCGCCGCCTGTTCGAATCGATCGCGCCCAACTTCAGTTTCTATGGTCAGCTGGCGCAGGAGGAACTGGGCCAGCAGATTACCATCCCGCCGGGCCCGACGCCGCCGGGCGCGGGCGAGGTGGCGCTGTATTCGCAGAATGCCGGCTTCAAGCGTTCGCTCAAGTTCTATCAGTTGAACCTGCGTTTCGAAGCCATCCGCGAATGGAACTGGGAACTGCGCAACATGAATGACCGCCAGTTGCTGGCCGCGGCCGAATACGCGCGCCAGAACGACGTGCTGGACCGCATGGTCAATACGTCCGATCGCACCAGGAGCGAGTTCGATTTCACCCAGCGTTTCCCGGCCCCGCACCTGCCCGAGATGAATGCGGCCACGCGCCCGTTGGGGATGGAAAACGCCTGGGTCTATGGACTGATCCGACAGGAGTCGCGCTTCATCAAGTCGGCCCGTTCGCACGTGGGGGCCTCCGGCCTCATGCAGCTCATGCCCGCCACCGCCAGGTTCGTCGCCAAGAAGATCGGCATGACCGAGTTCACCGCCGATCAGGTCAACGACATCAACACCAACCTGCTGCTGGGCACCAGCTATCTGGACATGGTGCTCAACAACCTGGAAGGTTCGGAGATCCTGGCCACCGCCGGCTACAATGCCGGCCCCGGTCGTCCGCGCAGCTGGCGCGCGACCTTGCCGCGTCCGGTGGAAGGGGCCATCTTTGCCGAGATCATTCCTTTCAATGAAACCCGGGGCTATGTCAAGAACGTGATGTCCAATGCGACCTACTATGCGGCCATGTTCGAGAACCGCCCGCAATCCCTGAAGCAGCGCCTGGGAACGGTGGCACCCAATGCCAACGTCGCCACCGACCTGCCCTGATCCCATCGCGCCGGCCGACGTCCCCGGCGGAGGTGGCCGCCAGCGGTTCCTGGAAATCGGAGAGTGATAAATGGCAGTCAAGAAGATCCTCGTCATCGGTGGTTCCGGCTTCATCGGCACCCGCTTGATCGAACTGCTGGGCAGCACCACCGGCTATCGCGTCATGGTACCCACGCGCCGCTACGAGCGCGCCAAGCATCTGCTGGTCTCGCCCGTGGTCAGCGTGGTCCAGGCCGATATCCATGACGATGCCGTGCTGGCGCGCCTGGTGGCCGAGGCCGATGTGGTCATCAACCTGGTCGGCATCCTGCAGTCGCGCCCGGCCCGGGGCGGTGCGTCCTACGGTCCGGATTTCGAGCGCCAGCACGTGGTGCTGCCACGCCGTATCGTCGCCGCTTGCGCGCAGCAGGGCGTGGCGCGCTACCTGCACATGAGCGCACTGTGCGCCGATGCCCAAGCGCCGTCGATGTATCTGCGTTCCAAGGCGGCCGGCGAGCAGGAGGCCCTGGCCTCGCCCGCGCTGGACGTGGCGATCTTCCGTCCCTCGGTGGTGTTTGGCGAGGGCGACAATTTCATCAACATGTTCGCCAGGTTGAACCGCATGTTCCCGGTGATCCCGCTGGGCAGTCCTGATGCGCGCTTCCAGCCGGTCTACGTGGGCGATGTGGCACAGGCCTTCGTCAATGCGCTGGCGCTGCCGCGGCTGGGCGGCAAGGTGTTTGAACTGGGCGGACCCAAGCAATATACGCTGCGCGAGCTGGTGCGCCTGTCGGGCTGGTACAGCGGTCATCCGCGCCCGGTGATCGGCTTGCCCGATGCGGCCGGCTGGCTGCAGGCCTTCGCGCTGGAACACCTGCCGGGCAAACTGATGAGCCGCGACAATGTGGCCTCGATGAAGGTGGACAACGTCCTGCACGGACCTGTTGCCCCCGAACTGCAGCTCACGCCACGCGCGCTGGAAGATATCGTCCCCGGCTATCTCCTGCCGCGCAGCCCGCAACAGCAATTCGACTTCTTCCGTAGCACCGCGCGGCGCTGAATGGTTCAGTCGCTGCGCCTTTGATCTTCGAGAAACGAGCCCTCATGCAAGATACAGAACTGGATCCTGTCCTGTCCGAAACGCTGCAAAAAGCCGGACGCCACATGCCCACGTTGGTGATCGCCAACAAGAATTATTCGTCCTGGTCGATGCGCCCCTGGGTTGCTGCCGTGGCCTTCGACATCCCCTTCAAGGAAGTGCGCGTGCTGCTGGACCAGCCCGAGACCGCCAACGAAATCGCCCGCTACACCGGCTCGGGCCGCGTGCCGGTGCTGCTCGATGGCGACATCGCGATCTGGGATTCGCTCTCGATCTGCGAATACCTGGCCGAGCAATTCCCCGACCGCCACCTGTGGCCGGCGCGCACCGACGCGCGCGCCATCGCGCGCAGCATCTGTGCCGAGATGCACTCCGGTTTCACCGGCCTGCGTACTGCCATGAGCATGGATATTCGTGGCCGCCATCCGGGCAAGGGACGTACCGCCGAGGCGCAGGCTGATATCGCGCGGGTATGCGAGATCTGGGAAGAGTGCCTCTCGCAATTCGGTCATCATCAATTCCTCTTCGGTGACTTCTCCATTGCCGACGCCTTCTATGCGCCGGTGGTGATGCGCTTCGTCAGCTACCAGGTGCCGCTGGCACCGGCCCTGCAAGCCTATGCCGACCGCGTGCGCGAGCACCCGGCGGTGGCGCGCTGGATCGCCGAGGCGCTGGCCGAGAAGGAAATTCTTCCGGATCACCAGTGAGGCGCAGCCGATGAAGACCTACACCGTCGGCGGCGCAGTGCGCGACGGCTTGCTGGGCCTGCCGGTGAAGGACCGCGACCACGTGGTCGTGGGCGCCACGCCGCAGCAGTTGCTTGCACTGGGTTTCCGCCCGGTGGGCAAGGACTTCCCGGTGTTCCTCCATCCCGAGACCCACGAGGAATATGCCCTGGCCCGCACCGAGCGCAAGACCGCGCCCGGTTACAAGGGCTTTGATTTCCACGCCGCGCCCGATGTGACGCTGGAAGATGATCTTGCGCGCCGTGACCTCACCATCAATGCGATTGCGCAGGATGAGGATGGTACCCTGGTCGATCCGTATCACGGTCGTGCCGACCTTGAGGCGCGCGTATTTCGCCATGTCTCTGACGCCTTCGTCGAAGACCCGGTGCGCATCCTGCGTGTGGCGCGCTTTGCGGCGCGCTTCGCCGATTTCACGGTGGCGCCGCAAACCAATGCGCTCATGCAGCGCATGGTCGATGAGGGCGAAGTCGATGCGCTGGTGCCGGAACGCGTCTGGCAGGAACTGTCGCGTGGATTGATGGAGCACAAGCCGTCGCGCATGTTCGAGGTCTTGCGCGTCTGCGGTGCCTTGCAGCGCATCCTGCCCGAACTCGATGCCTTGTGGGGTGTGCCGCAACCGGAGAAGTGGCATCCGGAAATCGATACCGGTGTGCATGTGATGCTGGTGGTCGACTGGGCCGCCGCGCAGGATTTTTCATTGCCGATCCGTTTTGCCGCGCTGTTGCACGACCTCGGCAAAGGCACCACGCCGCCCGAGATCTGGCCGCGCCATCATGGTCATGAAGCGCGCAGCGAGCGGCTTGTCGAGCAGGTCTGTGCGCGCCTGAAAGTCCCCGGCGAGTGCCGCGATCTGGCACTCATGACCGCACGCGAACATGGCAATGTGGGACGCTGCTTCGAGATGCGTCCCGATACCCTGGTCAAGTTCTTCGCCCGCTGTGACGCCTTCCGCAAACCGCAGCGCTTCCTCGACATGCTGCGCGCGTCGGAATGCGATCATCGTGGCCGCACCGGACTTGAGTTGCAGCCCTTCCCGCAGGCGGCCTATCTGGAAGGCGCGTTGCAAGCCGCCAGCACCATCGATGCCGGTGCCATCGCGCAGCAGCAGACCCAGCCGCAGCGCATTGCCGATGCCATCCTGGCGGCGCGTACGGCGCAGGTGGCGGCTTATGTCGAGCAGCATCGTCCGGCACAGCCTTGAGGGAGACTGCACCATGAGCCATCCCCTGTCCCGGTTTCTGCAGCGCCTGCGTGGCCGGCATGGGGCGCCACCGCAAGCGCATGAGGAGAAGCCGGACAAGCCCAATGTCTTCGTCAAGGAACTCTCGCCGCGCGCGCGTCGCCACTTGCTGCGCCACTTCCTCGCGCTGGAAGAGAAGGACCGCCTGCTGCGTTTCGGTTCCAAGCTTTCCGACGAGATGGTCACGCGCTACGTGGAAGGCATCAACTTCGAACGCGATACCGTCTTCGGTGTGTATGATCGCCGCCTGCGTCTTCTGGGTGTGGGCCACCTGGCCTTTGCGCCCAAGGAGAGTACGCGCATCAGCGGTGCCACCATCAAGCCGGTGGTGGCCGAGTTCGGGGTGTCGGTAACGGCGGCCGCGCGCGGGCTCGGTGTGGGCACGCGCCTGTTCATGCGGGCGTCGATGCACTGTCGCAATGCCGACGTCGATACGCTGTACATGCACTGTCTCTCGTCGAACAAGGTGATGATGCACATCGCCAAGAAGGCCGGCATGGAAATCCACCGCGACTATGGCGAGGCCGATGCCTATCTCAAGATCAAGCCCGCCAATTCGGCCACCGTGTTTCAGGAAGCGCTGGAAGAGCAGGTCGCCATGCTGGACTACATCGTCAAGGCCAACTTCAAGGCCCTGTTGAAATGGGGGGCGCGCGTTACCGGTATCGGCGCGAAGAAGAAAGGCGACGGCGCGCCACCGCCTTCTGCCTGACGCGCTTCTTGCGCAAGCGCACATGACCATCCCGTGCAGGGAGCGCATAATATGCGCCTCACTTTGATAACGGGTATGCCATGAGCACCAATCCCAACACCGATGATTTCTTCGCCACCGTCGCCACCAAGTCCGATAGCGGCGCCTTGCGCGGCGACTACAGCCAGGCCGACGCCAACTACGTCGTGGCCCAGAACTGGGACAGCTACACGCCGGCCCAGCATGCGCTGTGGCGTCGTCTCTATGAACGCCAGGCCCGGCTCATTCCCGGCCGCGCCTGTGATGTCTTCATCGACAGCCTCAAGGCCCTCGATGTCTCGCAAGGCATCCCGCGCTTTGATCGCACTACCGAAGCGCTCTACAAGGCCACTGGCTGGCAACTGGTGGCTGTGCCCGGTCTGGTGCCGGATCACACCTTCTTCGAGCACCTGGCCAATCGCCGCTTCCCGGTCACGGTGTGGCTGCGTGAAGAGCACGAGTTCGATTACATCGTCGAGCCCGACCTGTTTCATGATTTCTTCGGTCACGTGCCGCTGCTGTTCAATCCCGTCTTCGCCAATCACCTGCAGGAATACGGCAAGGGCGGCTTGAAGGCCCTCAAGCTCGACGGCCTGGCCTACCTGGCGCGCCTGTACTGGTACACCATCGAGTTCGGTCTGATCCAGAGCAAGGAGGGTTTGCGCATCTATGGCGCCGGCATCCTGTCCTCGGGGGGCGAGGTCGAGTATTGCCTCTCCAGCGACCAGCCGCGCCGCGTGCCGTTTGAAGTGGAGCGCATCATGCGCACGCTCTACAAGATCGATACCTATCAGGAGACCTATTTCGTCATCAAGGATTTCGAGCAGCTCTTCAACGATACCGCGCCGGACTTCACGCCGCTCTATGAAAGGCTCAAGCAGCAGGAAGCTTTGCCGGCCAATACGCTGTTGCCGGGCGAGACCAGCTTCGCCCCCAACCGCTGACGACGACAGTGCAGCACACCTCCAGCACAGCCGGGCCATGCGCCCGGCTTTTTCGTGGCCGGAACAATCACACATAAAAAAAGCGGATCCGACAGGGGAGGCCGGATCCGCGAGCTAGTGGTGCTTTCAACACTAGAGGGGAGGAACCTTGCACAGTAACGGATACCAATCAATCGCTGTTCAAGTGAGGTCTATTAAACGCCAGCCACCGGGCCGTTCCAATGGCTTTTACGGGCTGTTACATTCGCGTCTTGCTTGTAACACTTGGGCCGCTTGCCGCCCTTTTTTTTCAGCCGGAAATATTGTTGTTTTCAGCTTTCCGGCATTTTCTTCTCTGCATCCTGCCAAACGCCGCAGGACTTGCGGAAAGTGTTTCCTGCATGCCAAAACGGCCCGGAAACCCTGCTGCGGCGCGCGTAGCGGGCCGGTCACCCTTGTGCTAACTTGACACTACAACTTGAAGACACCCGATCCACAAGACCGAGGTGTTCCCGATTCCCGACAGACCGGCGTAGTCCTGCGGCGACACTGCATGGCGCGTCACTGACGGGGGCATGTGCAAGGCAAAAACAAGATTTTTGGCACGGAGACCACATGAACGCACCCCTACCCGCCGGGCAACGCCTGCTGCTGGACGATGTATCCCTGGATGACAAATATGCGCTGGAGCGCGGCCGCGTCTTCATGACCGGTATCCAGGCGCTGATCCGCCTGCCGATGCTGCAGCGGCAATACGATGAACGCGCCGGACTGAATACCGCCGGCTTCATCACCGGCTATCGCGGTTCCCCCTTGGGTTCGGTGGACCAGACCGCCGAGAAGGCGCGCAAATACCTGCAAGCCAGGCAGATCAGGTTCCATCCCGGCATGAACGAAGACCTGGCCGCCACCAGCGTGTGGGGCACGCAGCAGGTCAATCTCTTCAAGGGTGCGCAATACGATGGCGTGTTCTCGCTGTGGTATGGCAAGGGCCCGGGGGTGGATCGCTGCGGTGACGTCTTCAAGCACGCCAACATGGCCGGCACGTCAAAGCATGGTGGTGTGCTGGTGATTGCCGGCGATGACCACGCCGCCAAGTCCTCCACCGCTGCACATCAGAGCGAGCATATCCTCAAGGCTTGCGGCATTCCGGTGCTCTATCCGTCCTCGGTGCAGGAGTATCTCGACTACGGCCTGCATGGCTGGGCCATGAGCCGCTATACCGGCTTGTGGGTGGCGATGAAATGCGTGACCGACCTGGTCGAATCGGGCATGTCGGTGATGATCGATCCGGAGCGCGTGAAGATCCAGTTACCGGACTTCGAACTTCCGCCCGATGGCCTCAATATCCGCGTGCCCGACACCGTGCTGGGCCAGGAAGCGCGGATGATCAACTACAAGTGGTATGCCGCGCTGGCCTATGCGCGCGTGAACAAGTTGAACCGCATCATCTGGGACAGCCCGCGTGCGCGCATCGGCATCATCACCGCCGGCAAGTCCTATCTCGATACGCGACAGGCGCTGGAAGATCTGGGCATCGATGAACAGGTCGCGGCCGACATCGGTATTCGCCTCTACAAGGTCGGCATGACCTGGCCGCTGGAAGCCGAAGGTGTGCGTGAATTCGCGCAGGGTCTGGATGAGATTTTGGTGGTCGAGGAGAAGCGTCAGATTCTTGAATACCAGTTAAAGGAAGAACTCTACAACTGGCGCGACGATGTCCGTCCGCGTGTGGTCGGCAAATTCGATGACACCGGCGAGTGGAGCGGTTCGCAGCGCGAGGGCCATGGCAACTGGCTGCTGCCGGCCACCTATGAACTCAATCCGGCGCAGATCGCACGCGCGATTGCCACGCGCATCTCGCGCTATTTCGCCGGTCATCCGGTGGAGCAGCGCGTGCGCACCCGCGTGGCCTATCTCGAAGCCAAGGAAGCCGCCCTCAATATCAGCAGCAAGCCCGATCCCGACAAGGACCGCATACCGCATTTCTGCTCGGGCTGCCCGCACAATACCTCCACCAAACTGCCCGAGGGCAGCCGTGGCCTGGCCGGTATCGGATGCCACTACATGGTCACCTGGATGGACCGCGAGACTCAGCTTTTCACCCACATGGGCGGCGAGGGCGTGACCTGGGTCGGGCAGGCGCCGTTCACGACGGAGAAACACGTCTTCGCCAACCTGGGGGATGGCACCTATTTCCATTCCGGTCTGCTGGCGGTGCGCGCCTCGGTTGCGGCCAAGGTCAACATCACCTACAAGATCCTCTATAACGATGCGGTGGCCATGACCGGTGGCCAGGAGTTCGATGGTCCGCTCGATCCGGCCATGATCTCGCGCCAGCTGGCGGCCGAAAACGTTCGGCCCATCATCGTGGTCACCGACGAGCCCGACAAGTATCCGGCCGGCACCCAATGGGCCGAGGGCGTGACCATCCGTCACCGTAGCGAACTCGATGCGGTACAGCGCGAACTGCGCGAGCAGCCGGGTGTGTCGGCCATGATCTATGACCAGACCTGCGCATCGGAGAAGCGCCGTCGTCGCAAACGCAATGCCTATCCCGACCCGGCCAGGCGTGCCGTCATCAATGAGGCAGTGTGCGAAGGTTGCGGCGATTGCAGCGTGCAGTCCAACTGCCTTTCAGTGGAGCCGCTGGAAACCGAGTTCGGCCGCAAGCGCCAGATCAATCAGTCGTCCTGCAACAAGGACTATTCCTGCGTAAACGGTTTCTGCCCCAGCTTCGTGACGGTGGAAGGCGGCCAGTTGAAGAAGCCCGCGCGCGCCAAGGCACAATCCGGTCCGGCCTTGCCGACGCTGCCCGAGCCGGTGCTGCCGGGTCTGGCCCAGCCTTACGGCATTGTGGTCACCGGCGTGGGCGGCACGGGCGTGATCACCATCGGCCAGATCATCGCCATGGCCGCCCATGTCGAAGGCCGTGCCTGTTCCGTGCTGGACATGAGCGGACTGGCCCAGAAGGGCGGGCCGGTGATGTCGCACGTGCGCGTGGCCGAAGACCCGGACCACATCCAGTCCACCCGCGTGGGCACCGGCATGGCCGATCTGGTGATTGGCTGCGACGTCATCGTCACCGCCGGGCGCGATGCGCTCTCTCGGATGGGTGAGGGACGTACCCATGCAGCGGTCAATTCGACGCAGATGCCGACTGCTGCCTTCGTGCGCAATCCGGACTGGCAATTCCCCACCGCCTCCAGCGAAGGCGAGATCGCCAGAGCCTGTGGTCGTGACAATCTGTCCCTGATCGATGCGGGCCGCATCGCCACGGCGCTCATGGGCGATGCCATCGCGACCAACATGTTCATGCTCGGCTATGCCTGGCAAAAGGGCTGGGTGCCCTTGTCCGAAGCGGCGCTGTTGCGCGCCATCGAGCTCAATGCGTTGCAGGTGGAGTTCAACCAGCAGGCCTTCGCCTGGGGCCGCGTGGCCGCGCACGACGTCGACTTCGTGCTGGCCGCTGCGGGCCGCAACGGCATGACGGCGCAGGTGATCGAATTCAAGCGCACGCCGAGTCTGGAGGAACTGGTGGAACGTCGCGTGGCCTTCCTGACCGACTACCAGAATGCCGCCTATGCGCGCAGCTATCGTGATGCCGTGGAAGAAGTGCGTGCACGCGAGGCCGCGCTGGGTGAGGCCGGACGCGGCCTCAAACTGAGCCGCGCAGTAGCGACCGGTCTCTTCAAGCTCATGGCCTACAAGGATGAGTACGAAGTTGCGCGCCTCTACAGCGAGCCCGCCTTCCGCGCCAAGATCGCCGGCATGTTCGAGGGCGATTACAAGCTGCGCTTCCATCTTGCGCCGCCGCTGCTGGCCAGGCGCGATGACAAGGGGCATCTGCGCAAGCAGGCTTTCGGCAGCTGGATGATGCCGGCCTTTGGCGTACTGGCGAAATTACGCTTCTTGCGCGGCACGGCCTTCGATCCCTTCGGCTACACCGACGAACGCAAGCAGGAGCGGGCCCTGATCACCGACTATCGTGCCACGCTCTCACGCCTGCTGGCGCGGCTCACGCCCGAGAACCTGGAGCAGGTGATTGCCGTGGCCCGGATTCCGGAAGACATTCGCGGCTACGGTCACGTCAAGGAACGCCATCTGAAAGCGGCCCTGCAGAAACAGGCCGCCTTGCTGGCACAGCTGGAAGAGGGATCGTCTGAGCAGCCGCATTCGCCGCAAGGAGGCGGCAAGCGGGCCGCTTGAGAAAGTTGTGGTGAGGTCGGGAACGGTCAGCGGATCAGGCCAGGCGGCCACCGCTGACCCGTTCGATACCGGCCAGATCCCGCCAGCTCTGCACTTCGGCGAAGCCGGTGCCGCAGAGCAGTCCGCGCACTGCGGCAGCCTGATCATAGCCATGCTCCATCAGCAGCCAGCCACCGGGCAGCAGATGCGTCGGCGCGCCATCGATGATGCTGCGCAGATCGCTCAAGCCATCGCCGTGGTCGGTCAGCGCATCAACCGGTTCAAAACGCAGGTCACCGCGCGAGAGATGAACATCGCCTGCGACAATATACGGCGGGTTGGAGGCAATCACCGCAAAGCGCTGATCGCGGGGCAGCGCGGCGTACCAGTCGCTTTCCAGCAACGTCACGCGGACTTGGTTGGCCGTGGCGTTCTCGCGCGCGATGGCCAGGGCGGCGGCACTCGCGTCCAGTGCCGTCACCACCGCATCGGGCCGCGTATGGGCGATGGCGATGGCAATCGCGCCCGAACCGGTGCCCATGTCCAGCAGCGCGCCATCCTGCGGCAATCGTTCCATCGCCAGTTCCACCAGCAGCTCGGTATCGGGGCGGGGGATCAGCACATCTGGCGTGACGCGCAAATCCAGTCCATAGAATTCACGTTGGCCGACAATGTAGGCAATCGGCTCGCCGCGCAGGCGGCGGGTGTAGAGGGCCGTGAGCAGCACCGACTCGTCGGCGGTGAGACGGCGCTCGGATTGGGTGATCAGCTGCACACGCGTCATGCGCAGCGCGTGGCACAGCAGGATGCGGTTCTCCAGCGGATCCAGCGGCGCCGTCTTCAGTACGGTGGCCAGGGTGCAGCCGGCATAGCTGGAGAGCGGCTCCATCACTTCCAGATCGTGGTGCGCGGTGCGCGCTTGAACAGTTGCACGGCCAGCACCAGCGCCAGCACGCCGAACCAGATCAGCGACCAGGTCGGAATCTGCAAGCCCCACACCGGTGGCCAGGGCGCCGAGCAGAAGCCGTCGGCGGTGAACATCTGCGGCCACAGCTTGACGGTGGGCAACTGGTTGAGTGCCGTTTCCAGCGGATCGGTGGTGCAGGAGACTCCCGGATGCGCCTTCACGTACAGATGCCAGATCGCCGTGCCGGCGCCGCCCAGTGCGGCCAGCAGGCCCAGACCGGCGCTGCCGCGGCGGGCCGCTTCCGGCATCAGGGCACCGAGCAGGGCGAAGGCGCCCACCAGCACGAACATGTAGCGCTGGATCACGCACAGCGGGCAGGGCTGCATTTCTTCGACGATCTGCAGGTACATGGCAACGCCCAGCAGGGCGGCGCAGACCAGCGCTACCAGCAGGAAAACCGCTTTGGATGATTTCATGGTTGAGGATTCAGTGATTCATTAATGGGGATACGGCATCGGGACCTTCGGAGCGCAAAGCCAGGCGGAAACCTGACCGGCTTTTTCGCCATGACGCGATTGTAGAGAAGTCCTTGCCTGCGTGCATGCTACCCGCGCAGGCAATTTTGAGCGCAGGCCCTAGTCGTCGCCGAGTTGCGCCAGCAGTTCGGCCTGATGCTCGGTGATGAGGGCGTTGGTCAGCTCATCCAGATCGCCATCCATGATGAAATCGAGCTTGTAGAGCGTCAGGTTGATGCGGTGGTCGGTCATGCGCCCCTGCGGGAAGTTGTAGGTGCGGATGCGCTCGCTGCGGTCGCCCGAGCCGATCAGCGACTTGCGGGTGGCGGCCTCCTTGGATTGCTGCTCGCGCAATTGCACATCCTTGATCCGGGCGGCCAGCACCTTCATGGCCTGCGCCTTGTTCTTGTGCTGGCTGCGGTCGTCCTGGCATTCCACCACGATGCCGGTAGGCAAGTGGGTGATGCGTACGGCCGAATCGGTCTTGTTGATGTGTTGCCCGCCGGCACCGGAGGCACGATAGGTATCGATGCGCAGGTCGGCCGGGTTGATGTCCACATCTTCGACTTCGTCGGCCTCGGGCATGACCGCCACCGTGCAGGCGGAGGTGTGGATGCGACCCTGGGTCTCGGTGGCCGGCACGCGCTGCACGCGGTGGCCGCCGGATTCGAACTTCAGGCGTGAATAGGCCCCGAAGCCGGCGATGCGGGCAATCACTTCCTTGTAACCGCCCAGTTCCGATTCGGAGGCCGAGACGATTTCCACCTGCCAGCGCTGGCGTTCGGCATAGCGGGTGTACATGCGCAGCAGGTCGCCGGCAAACAGGGCAGATTCGTCACCTCCCGTTCCGGCGCGGATTTCCAGGAAGATGTTTCGTTCATCATTGGGATCCTTGGGCAGCAGCATCTTCTGCAGATCCAGCTCCAGCGCCTCCATGCGCGCCTTGGCGGCATCGATTTCTTCCTGCGCGAAAGCCTTCATATCGGGGTCCGACAGCAGCTCGCCAGCGGTGCGGATATCTTCACTGGCCTGCACATAGTCGTGGTACAGCGCCACCAGCGGGCCCAGTTCGGCGTGTTCGCGGGTCATCTTGCGGAAGTTGTCCATGCTGGACGTGGCATCTTCCTGGGCCAGCAGGCTGTTGAGCTCTTCCAGCCGTTCGGCGAGCTGGTCGAGTTTGGCGAGCATTGAGGGTTTCATGAGGTCGGGAAGTCAGTATCGGTCAGCAATGAGGGGGACGACGGCAGCCGTCGGCGACGGCGCGAGGGTGCCAGCCGCAGACAGCGGCCAGCCGGGCGGAAGGCGCTAACGCTTGGAGCGGAACAGTTGCGGCAGCAGCGAGACCAGCTGGCTGCGCTGTTCGCCCTGGGCGTGATGCAGGGCCTGTTGCGGGCCGTGCAGGAACTTGGCGGTCAGGCCCTTGGAGAGGGCGTCGAGCACCGCTTCCACATCCTCGCCCTTGGCCAGCATGCGGCGTGCGCGCTCCAGTTCGGCCAGGCGCAGGGCCTCGCCGGTTTCGTGCAGGTCCTGGATCAGCGGCACCATGGCGCGGCTGTCGATCCAGTGCATGAAGGATTGCACCCGGGTTTCGATGATGGCTTCGGCCTGGGCCACCGCCGCCTGGCGGTTTTCCACGCCGCTCTGGACCACCGAGGCCAGGTCGTCCACCGTGTAGAGGAAGACGTCATCCAGGCGGCCGACTTCGGCCTCGATATCGCGCGGCACGGCCAGGTCGACCATGAAGATGGGCTTGTGGCGGCGTGCCTTGACGGCCCGTTCCACCAGGCCCAGGCCGATGATGGGCAGCTGCGAGGCGGTACAGGAGACCACGATGTCGAAGCTGGCCAGTTGTGCCGGCAGGTCGGCCAGGCGGATGGCGCGGCCGCTGAACCGATGGGCCAGAGTTTCACCGCGCTCCATGGTGCGGTTGGCCACCGTCAGGGTCTTGGGATTCTGGGCCGCAAAGTGCGTGGCGCACAGCTCGATCATCTCGCCCGCGCCGATGAAGAGCACGTTCTGGCCGGAGATCGAGTCGAAGATGCGTTGCGACAGGCGCACCGCCGCTGCCGCCATGGAGACGCTATGTGCGCCGATCTCGGTGGTACTGCGCACTTCCTTGGCTACCGCGAAGGTACGCTGGAACAGCTGATGCAGGTAAGTGCCCAGACCACCGGCGGCGTCAGCCTGGCGCACCGCATCTTTCATCTGGCCCAGGATCTGCGGTTCGCCCAGCACCATCGAATCCAGCCCGGAGGCGACGCGGAAGGCATGGCGCACGGCATTGTCCTGCGGCAGCGAGTAGAGATACGGACGCAGGTCGGCGTAGGCAATCTGGTGGTACTCGGCCAGGAACTGCGCGGTACGGTCGATGGCGAATTCCACACCATCCGGGCCGGCAGCCGCTGCGGCATAGAGCTCGGTACGGTTGCAGGTGGAAAGGATGGCCGCCTCGCCCGAGGCCACGATCTTGTCATGCCCGCCAAACCATGCGCGTGCGGACGCCACTGCCTGACCGATCTGGTCAGCAGGGAAAGCCACTTTTTCGCGCAGCGAGACCGGCGCGGTAGTGTGGTTGAGTCCGACGGCGAGCAAATTCATGAAAGAATCGACTAGTAAGGCAGCAGTGCCGATGAGCTGGGAAAATACACTTCTATGGCTGCGAAACTGAATGAAAAACGTAGGATGTCATGCAATTCGTACACAATCAGACAGATTCGGCCCCGGTTTTGGGAATAATTATACTCTTTGCCCATTGAGGGGTTGGGGCGTGTCCTGATAATCGGTATATGTCCCTGACATGGATCAGGCTTGGCACAGATGGCTGTGCACGGCGGCAACAGCTTGGGCCGAGCTTTTCCTGCCGGGGCCTATGCCGACGGGTGCGGTTCTTCCATCCCTTCCAGGCGTTCCAGTTGGTAGCCGTAGCCATAGACGGTAGCCAGCTGGTAGCCGTTGCCGGGATGCAGCTTGAGTTTGGTGCGGATGCGCGAGACGTGGGTATCGATGGTGCGGGTCGGCGTATCCGGCTCGGCGCCCCAGATGCGTTCGCGCAGGAAGGCGCGCGACAGCGGGCGGCCCAGGTGCTGCATGAACAGCAGTGCCAGTTCGACTTCCTTGCGGGTGAGCGTGGCGTCCAGGCCGGGGCGCTCGGGATGGGTGATGCGCAGGCGCGCCAGGTCGACCATGAAGCCACCGGCTTCGACCACGCTGGGCGGGGCTTCATAGGGTTGCGCAGCCAGCAACAGCAGATCCAGCCGCAGGGCCAGTTCCTGGCGCTCCACCGGCTTGACCAGGAAGTCGTCGGCTCCGGCCATGCGCAGATTGCGCAGCCAGTGCTGGTGGGCCGGCGTACACAGCAGCAACACCACCGGCCGCGCCTTGGACGCCGCCGGAGGGCGGTGCTGCTGGACCAGCATGGTCACCGCATGTTGATGGCGCTGCAGGTCGTCCAGGTCCAGCACGACCAGATTGGCGCGCTCGGCACAGGCGGCTGCGAAGCCCTCCACGCCGCTGTAGACCTGGCAGTCATGGCGATCGGCCAGTTGCGTGACCAGGGTCACGGTATCGGCGTCTCTGGAAAGAATTCCGATTTTCATCGCATCAGTTCGGGGCAGCAGTCAAAGGCAGTCAACGCGCAGCGCCCCGGATGGGTGGACCGCATTGGCAAAAAGGGCAGCCGCGGCTGCCCTTTTCCAGCATGGATGGCGCACCTGCCTGCTCAGGCAGCCGGTACGTCGCTGTCGGGCAGCACCACGTTCACGTCCAGCACTTCCAGGTTGCCCTGGCGGTCCAGCGAGATCTTGATGTCGTCGGCGTCGACCTTGGTGTACTTGGAAATCACCTCGATGAGTTCCTTGTGCAGCGCCGGCAGGAAGTCTGGACCCTGGCGACCGTTGGAACGTTCGCGGGCGATGATGATCTGCAGCCGCTCCTTCGCCGCCACCGCACTTTTGGGCTTGCTGGGGAACAGGAAAGAAAGCAGGGACATGTCACTTACCTCCGAAGATGCGCTGCAGGAGGCCCGGCTTTTCATAGTTGGTGAAACGCAGCTCGACGGTCTCGCCGAGGAAGCGCGACACCACGTCCTGATAGGCCTGGGCTACGTCGCTATCCTTCATGTGGATGGCCGGGGAGCCCTGGTTGGAAGCCTGCAGCACGGTTTCCGATTCGGGGATGATACCGATCAAGGGGATGCGCAGGATTTCCTGCACGTCGGTATAGGACAGCATCTCGCCGTCTTCCACGCGCTTGGGCGCGTAGCGGGTGATGAGCAGGTGCTCCTTGACCGGCTCGCCGCCCGAGGAGGCGCGGCGCGACTTGGCCTGGATGATGCCGAGGATGCGGTCCGAGTCGCGCACCGAGGACACTTCCGGGTTGGAGACCACGATGGCTTCGTCGGCGAAGGTCAGCGCCATCACCGCACCGTGCTCGATCCCGGCGGGGGAGTCGCAGATGATGTAGTCGAAGTCCATCTTGGCCAGGTCGGTCAGCACGCGCTCCACGCCTTCTTCGGTCAGGGCGTCCTTGTCGCGGGTCTGCGAGGCCGGCAGGATGAACAGGTTGTCGCAGTGCTTGTCCTTGATCAGGGCCTGGTTCAGCGTGGCTTCCTTGTTGATCACGTTGATCAGGTCGTAGACCACCCGGCGTTCGCAGCCCATGATCAGGTCCAGGTTGCGCAGACCGACGTCGAAGTCGATCACGGCCGTCTTGTGGCCGCGCATGGCCAGGCCCGATGCGAAACTGGCGCTGGACGTCGTTTTGCCGACGCCGCCCTTACCCGAAGTCACAACGATGATTTTTGCCACGAAAAACTCCTTAAGAAGAACAGTACGCCGGCGGTTCCGGCTGGATTCGTTTATATGATTTACACCGTCGCCTTACGCGGCCGACATCGGCAGCACGTCGATCCGTTCGCCCTGCAGGCGCACCTGCACCTGCTTGCCGGCCAGCTCCGGTGCATGACCGTTCTCGAAGGTTCGATAGACCCCCGCAATGGAAACCAGTTCCGCTTCCAGTGAAGCGGCGAAGATGCGCGCAGCCGTATTGCCCGACGCACCGGCCAGCGCCCGCCCGCGCAGCGGCGCGTAGACGTGGATGCAGCCATCGGCGATGAGCTCGGCGCCATTGTTGACCACGGCCAGCACCACCAGGTCGGCTCCGCGCGCGTAGATGCGCTGGCCGGCGCGTACCGGGGTATCGATGACGATGGTGTTGGCCACCGCAGCGGGCTGAGAGGGCGCAGCCGGCGCGGCAGCGGTCACCGGTGCGGGCGGCGGCGCGGCTTCCTGCGCGGCCGCTTCATGGGCACGGGCGTTGGCTGCACCGGCACCGGCCACGGCTGAGTTGTCGATGGCCAGGCCATGGGCAACGATGCCGCCGTGCAACTCTTCCGGCGCGTTGCGCACGGCCACCGTATTCAAGCGGAAGCGCTTGAACAGCGCCACCACGGCAGTCCAGTCAATGGCCGCCGCGGCGGTCGCCTCCAGGGTGCCGATATCGAGCACCGCGAATTCGTCTTCGAAGAAATCGGCGACGCCGCCAGTCATCTCCTTCAGGGCTTTTTCCAGCGAAGTCGGATCGGTTTCATGCAGGATTGCTGAAATAGCAACTACAGTGGAAATTTTGATTTCGATCGGTTTGCGCGCTTTTTGCATAAATCCAGTAGTTCAATGCAGCGGAAAGTGAAGAAAAATACAGACCTCCCAGCCGGGATGGCTGTGCATTATACAGGCTGGATGCGGCTGCGATAGCGGTGGAGCGGGGCTTTTCGGCAGGCAAGGATGGGGCGCAGTGGGTGTCGACGATTTGCCAAATATTTGTGGCAAAAAGCCAGTGCCCCGGAACACGCAACGCCAGTCTTGTAAGTTGTATCGCTACAAGATACATCGATCGCCATGATCAAGAGTTCCCGACACAAAGGGCTGCAACGTTTCTTTGAGACGGGCAGCAAGGCAGGCATTCAGGCCGCCCATGCGGGCAGGCTGCGGTTGCAGCTGGCTGCGCTGGAACAGGCCATCCGGCCGGAAGATTTCTCAGCGCCTGCATGGGCGCTGCATCCACTCAAAGGGGCTCTGAAGGGGCAATGGGCGATCACCGTCAATGGCAATTGGCGGTTGATTTTCGCTTTCGAGGGGAAGGACGCGGTGCTGGTGGATTACTGCGACTATCACTAGGGCCTGTTCACATTCAATCTGTGAGATGCGTTGCCCCCAGAAGGCGTGGT
>NZ_JABFMQ010000028.1:0-53613 GCF_013359625.1 Herbaspirillum sp. C9C3 | reverse complement strand
CAAGGAGCTGCAACAACGGCAGGCGACGCTTGGCGGCCTCTCCCGGAGGGTTGCCACCACGCCTTCTGGGGGCAACGCATCTCACAGATTGAATGTGAACAGGCCCTAGGCCCGCCTGGTCGCGATCAGCGGCTCGACGAAGGGGGCGGCCAGGCTCGGCCGGTTCTCTTCGATGTGCTGCAAGGGGCTGACCTCCCGCAGGCTCTTCAGACTGCGCCTGGTGAGGTCGTGATAGGTCTCGGTACCGGCCTGTTTCCAGGCCATCTCTTCATCCGTCAATGCGCGTACCACCTTGGCCGGCAGGCCGGCCACCAGCGTACGCCGGGCAATCTGCATGCCGGCGCGTACGAAGGCGCTGGCCGCCACGATGGCCTGTTCTCCCACCACCGCGTCATCCATCACCACGGCATTCATGCCGACCAGCGCGTCGCGCTCGACGGTGCAGCTGTGCAGCACCGCGCCGTGACCGATGTGGCCGTTCTCGCCCACTACCGTGTCATGCCCGGGGAAGCCGTGGACCACGCAGGTGTCCTGCACGTTGGCCCCACGCTTGAGCACGATGCGGCCGAAGTCGCCGCGCAGACAGGCGGCCGGACCGACATAGCAGTCCGGGCCGACGATGACGTCGCCGATCAGCACCGCCGTCGGATGCACATAGGCGGTCGGATCGACCACCGGGATCACGCCTTCGATCGAGTAACAGGGCACAGCGTCTCCTTTGCCAGCGTGTCGCCTCGGGCGCAGCGGCTCCTTGTGGTGGCAGCGCTGTGGCGATTGCCTGGCTTTCCTTGTTGAAACGCTGGAAAAAACCATTTGCCTGGCGCTGTTTTTTGAGGAATAATAATTTCGACCGACCGGTTGGTCAATAATGTTTTAAAGATTTTTTCTGACCGCTTCGGGAGGTATCGGGTTTCGGACAGGGCAGGGAGGCTTGCAGAGCGGGATGTCTCCGATAGATGTTTCGTAAGAGTTTTGATTTACGGCACAATCATGACTTTGCGGAAATATCGACGAGGACGCATTTATGGCACGCAAGCGAGCAGCGGGATACGACAACCAGCGCGAGACCATCATCGAACAGGCGGCTGCCTTGTTCGCGCGCAATGGTTTCGTGGGCACATCGATGAATGAGGTGGCGCTGGCGTGCGGGCTGTCCAAGGCATCGCTGTATCACTACTTTGCCGACAAGCACCAGTTGCTCATGCACATCTGCGAGGACCACATCGATCGCCTGTGTGCGCTGGTGGAGGAAGTCGCGCAGCAGGATCTGTTGCCGGAACCACGACTGCGCCTGCTGATCCAGCGCTTCGTGGAGGAATACCGCGATGCGCAGAACGAGCATCGGGTGCTGACCGAGGACGTGCGTTTCCTGGAGCCGGGTGACCAGAAGCGCATCCTCAACGGCGAGCGCAAGGTGGTCAAGGCGGTGGCCGACGCCATGTGCGCGGTGCGCCCGGAACTGGACCGTAGCCGCATGGCCAAGCCGCTGGCCATGCTGTTGTTCGGCATGATCAACTGGATGTTCATGTGGTTGAAACCGGATGGTGAACTGACCCATGAGCGCATGGCCGTGGTCGTGTCGGATCTGTTGTTTGGCGGAATCGGCGCCGTGAGCCTGGACGGCGCCGGAAAGAAGAAACGATGACGTGAGCCCTTGATCGGTAGCGTCATTGCAGGCACGCAGCACCACAATGACAAAATCATCAAGGAGACCTCCATGCAGTTTGCTCGCCCTTTGCTGGCGCTGGCCCTGGCCGGCTGCGCCCTCGCCGCACATGCTGACATCAACGTCGGCGTCACCGTATCGACCACCGGCCCGGCTGCCTCGCTGGGCATTCCCGAAAAGAACACCATCGCACTGCTGCCCACCACGATGGGCGGGCAGAAGATCAACTACATCGTCCTCGACGATGCCTCCGATACCACGCAGGCGGTCAAGAACGCGCGCCGCTTCGTCTCCGAAAACAATGTGGACGTGATCATCGGTTCATCGGTGAGCCCGAACTCGATCTCGATGATCGAAGTCGCCGCCGAAGCGCAGACCCCGATGATCTCCCTGGCTGCCGCCGCGCGCATCGTCGAGCCCATGGATGCCAAGAAGAAGTGGGTCTTCAAGACCCCGCAGAACGACATCATGATGTCGCTGGCGATTGCCCGTGACATGGTGGCGCGCGGCTATCAGCGCATCGCCTTCATCGGTTATTCCAACGCCTATGGCGAAGGCTGGTACGAGGAATTCAAGAAAGCGGCCGGTCTCAAGAAGCTCGAGCTGGTGGCCAATGAGCGCTTCGCGCCCAACGATACCTCGGCCACCGCGCAAGCCCTGAAGCTGGTGGCGGCCAAGCCGGATGCCATCCTCATCGCCGCTTCGGGCACACCGGCGGTGGTGCCGCAACGTGCGTTGAAGGAGCGTGGCTTCAAGGGCCAGATCTACCAGACGCACGGCGTGGCCAATGCCGACTTCCTGCGCGTGGGCGGCAAGATGCTCGACGGCACTCTGCTGCCGGCCGGCCCGGTGCTGGTGGCGGCGCAACTGCCGGCCTCCAACCCCATCCGCAAGGTGGCCCTGGACTACACCGCGAAATACGAAGCGGAACACGGCAAGCACAGTGTCTCGCTCTTCGGCGGCTATGCCTGGGATGCCGGCGTGCTGCTGCAGTCGGCCATTCCGGTGGCCCTGAAGCGCGCCAAGCCGGGCACGCCGGAATTCCGAGCGGCCCTGCGTGATGCACTGGAAGCCACCAAGGAAGTCACCGGCGTGCATGGCGTCTACAACATGACCGCCACCGATCATCTGGGGCTGGACCAGCGTGCTTCGGTGATGGTCAAGATCGTGGATGGCGCCTGGCAGTATCAGCCCTGATCGGCGTGGCCCCGGCCTGATCCCATTTTCCAACACGCTGCGGGTGCGTCCTCGTCCGCAGCGTGTCGTCCTACCCGCTCACAGGAGTCTTCGATGACCACCCGTCCCCCTTTGCTACAGAGTTTCATCGCCGGTCGCTGGTTCGGCCAAAGCCCGTCCCAGGCGCTGCACAGCGCGGTCAATGGCCAGCCCGTGGCCAGTACCCATCAGGAATCCATCGATTTCGGCGAAGCGCTGGACCATGCCCGCCGTCAGGGCCTGCCTGCGCTGATGCGCCTGGACTTCCAGCAACGTGCGGCGATCCTCAAGGCGCTGGCCAAGTATCTGGTCGAGCACAAGGAAACCCTGTACGCCATCTCGGCCCACACCGGCGCCACCCGCACCGACAGCTGGATCGACATCGAAGGCGGCAGCGGCACGCTGTTTACCTATGCCAGCATCGGCACCAATGAATTCCCGTCCTCCAACCTGGTCCATGAAGGCCCGGCCATGTCGCTGGGCAAGCAGGGACGCTTTGCCGGTACCCACATCCTGGTGCCGCGCGGCGGCGTGGCGGTACACATCAATGCCTTCAACTTCCCGGTCTGGGGCATGCTGGAAAAATTCGCCCCGACCTTCCTGGCCGGCATGCCCTGCATCGTCAAGCCGGCCACCGCCACCAGCTATCTGGCCGAAGCAGCCGTGCGCCTGATCCAGCAGTCGGGCCTGCTGCCCGAAGGCAGCCTGCAACTGGTCATCGGCAGCACCGGTGATCTGCTCGATCGCCTGCAGGCGCAGGATGTGGTGACCTTCACCGGCTCGGCCGACACGGCGGCCCGGCTGCGCGCCCATCCCAATCTGATTGCCAACTCCATCCCCTTCAATGCCGAAGCCGATTCGCTGAACTGCGCCATCCTCGGTCCCGACGTCAACGTCGACGATGAAGAATTCGATCTCTTCGTCAAGGAAGTGGCGCGCGAGATGACCACCAAGGCCGGCCAGAAATGCACCGCGATCCGCCGTGCCATCGTGCCGCGCCAGCACTTGGGTGCAATTTCGGAAAAACTCGCCGCGCGCCTGTCGAAAACCGTGATCGGTGACCCCGCGCTGGAGTCGGTGCGCATGGGGCCGCTCGCTTCGCATGCGCAACAGCGCGATGTGGAAGAGCGCGTGGCCTTGCTCAAACAAAGTGCAGAAGTGATCCTGGGCGCCGGCAGCCACTTCCAGCCGCAAGGCGAGGGCGTGCGCGAGGGTGCGTTCTTCGCCCCGACCCTGCTGCTGGCGCGCGATACCTCCGCAGGCAGCCCGGTGCATGAAGTGGAAGCCTTCGGTCCGGTCAGTACGCTCATGTCCTATGACGATCTGGACGAAGCCCTGGCGCTGGCCGCACGCGGACGCGGCAGTCTGGTGGCCAGCCTGGTCACGCGCAGTCCTGCCGTGGCGGCACGGGCCATCCCGGTGGCGGCAGCGTGGCACGGTCGCCTGCTGATCCTCGATCGCGAAGCTGCACCGGAATCCACCGGCCACGGTTCGCCCTTGCCGCAGCTCAAGCATGGCGGTCCCGGACGCGCCGGAGGCGGCGAGGAACTGGGTGGTTCGCGCGCCGTGAAGCACTACCTGCAACGCAGTGCCGTACAGGGTTCGCCCACCATGCTGGCGGCCGTCGCCGGCGAACACGTGCGTGGTGCGCAGGTGCGCGAGTCGGGCATTCACCCCTTCCGCCACTACTTCGAAGATCTGCAGATCGGCGATTCGCTCACCACCCATCGCCGCACCGTCACCGAAGCCGACATCGTCAATTTCGGCTGCCTTTCGGGCGACCATTTCTACATGCACTTTGACGACGTCGCGGCACGCCAGTCGCCCTTCGGCAAACGCATTGCGCATGGTTACTTCGTGCTGTCGGCGGCGGCCGGGCTGTTTGTCTCGCCGGCACCCGGTCCGGTGCTGGCCAACTACGGGCTGGACACGCTGCGCTTCGTCAAACCGGTGGGCATCGGCGACACCCTCTCGGCGCGCCTGACCTGCAAGCGCAAGATCGACCGCAACAAGAAGGACGCCAATGGTCAGGGCCAGGGCGTGGTGGCCTGGGATGTGGAGGTGAGCAACCAGGAAGGTGAACTGGTGGCGTCCTACGACATTCTGACCCTGGTAGCCAAGAGACCGGCGGCCTGAGCCTCCCGGTTTTTTGCAAAAAGCTTCATGTCCTGTCCGGTAATCCGCGCCACACACAAGATAGCAGCCCCAAAGGTTCATCTCTGACAAGAACCGGGCCACTCCGGCCAGTCGCAGCCCGATCTGCGGCGGCCGGCCACAACAGGAGGAGACAAGTGGATTCGAGCATTCTGACCGTGCTGATCCAGGACGGCATCACGACCGGCGCCATCTATGCGCTGCTGTCGCTGGCGCTGGTGCTGGTGTTTTCAGTGACACGGGTAATTTTCCTGCCGCAGGGCGAGTTCGTCGCCTTCGGCGCCTTGACGCTGGCCGCCATCCAGAACGGCCAGGCCCCCGGTACCGCATTGCTGCTGCTGGCGCTGGGGACGGTGACGCTGGCGGTCGAGGCTGGCACCGCGTTGCGCCTGGCGGCCACGCGTAGTCGCTTGCTGCGCCGCCTGCCACTGCTGCTGGCCACCCAGATCGGACTGCCGCTGGTGCTCTGCGGCATCACGCATTACCTGGATATGCAGGCGCTGGCCATGCCTTGGCAGATCCTGCTCACGCTCCTGATCGTGGTGCCGATGGGACCGATGATCTATCGCGTGGCCTACCAGCCGCTGGCGCATTCCAGCGTGCTGGTCTTGCTGATCGTCTCGCTGGGCGTGCACCTGGCCATGGTCGGTCTGGGCTTGCTGATGTTCGGTCCCGAGGGGACCAACACCCGACCCTTCACCGAGATGCAGTTCAGTCTGGGGGACAGCCCGGTCTCCGGCCAGAGCGTGATCGTGCTGGTGACGGTGGCCGCGCTGATCGCCGTGATCTACGTCTTCTTCGAACGCACCTTGACCGGCAAGGCCCTGCGCGCCACCGCCGTCAATCGTCTCGGTGCGCGACTGGTGGGGGTGGGCATCAACCAGGCGGGCCGCTTGTCCTTTGCGATGTCGGCGGGCATCGGGGCGCTGTGTGGCATCCTGATTGCGCCCTTTACCATCGTCAACTACGAGTCCGGTTTCATCATCGCGCTCAAGGGCTTTGTCGGCGCCATCTTCGGCGGGCTGGCGAGTTATCCGATTGCGGCGCTGGGCTCGGTATCGGTCGGACTGATCGAGAGTTTTTCGTCCTTCTGGGCCAGTGCCTTCAAGGAGCTGATCGTCTTCACGGTCATCATCCCCATCCTGCTGTGGCGTTCGCTGACCAGCCACCACATCGACGAAGAAGCCTGAGGACCCCGTCATGACCGCATTCACATCGCATCGCGCCGCGTGGCCGGCGCTGTTCTTCGCCATCGTGCTGGTGTTGCCGCTACTGGGCCTGCCACCCTTCTGGGTGACGCTGATGTCCTACGTCGGCCTGTATGCCATCGTTGCACTGGGACTGGTCTTGCTCACTGGCGTGGCCGGGCTGATCTCGTTCGGACAGGCGGCCTTCGTCGGCATCGGTGCCTACACCACGGCCTATCTCACCACACAGTTCGGACTCTCGCCCTGGATCGGGCTGCTGGCCGGCATCGGCCTGACCGCGCTGTCGGCCTTCCTGATCGGCATGCTCACCATGCGCATCTCAGGGCATTACCTGCCTCTGTCGACGATTGCCTGGGGCCTGTCGCTGTACTACCTGTTCGGCAACCTGGAGATGCTGGGCAAGCATGACGGCATCAACGGCATCCCGCCCATTGCCGTGGGCCAGTTCACCTTCGGCAACGGCGCATCGATGTATCTGCTGATCTGGGTGGTGCTGATCCTGGCGCTGGTGTCGGTGGTCAACTTTCTCGATTCACGCGCGGGCCGGGCGGTGCGGGCGCTCAAGTTCGGTACCGTGATGCCGGAAGCAATGGGGGTGGATACGGCGCGGCTGAAGATTGTCATCTTCGTCTATGCGGCGGTGCTGGCAGGCATTTCCGGATGGCTCTACGCGCATCTGCAACAGGCGGTCAATCCCACGCCCTTTGGCTTGAAATACGGCATCGACTATCTGCTCATGGTCGTGGTCGGCGGGGCCGGCCATGTGTGGGGGGCCATTCTTGGTGCGGGGCTGCTGGCAGTGTTGAGCAACTTCCTGCAGGAGTGGTTGCCGGGTGTGTTGGGCACAGGCGGAAATTTCGAAGCCATCGTCTTCGGCATCGCACTGGTGATCTTCCTGCAGTTCGCCAATGAGGGCTTGTGGCCGCGTCTGCAGGCGCGCTTCGGGCGTCGCCTGCCGCACCGGTTGCCGGCCGACGCCGCGCCGCTGGCGCAGATTCCCAAGCCGGGGCGGGGTGACGTGATCCTGGAGGTGGAGGCCGCGCGCAAGCAGTTCGGTGGACTGGTGGCGGTCAATGATGTGAGCTTCTCGGTGAAGGCCGGAGAAATCGTTGGCCTGATCGGACCGAACGGTGCGGGCAAGTCGACCACCTTCAATCTGGTCACCGGTGTGCTCTCGATCACCAGTGGCAAACTCAATTATCGCGGACAGTCGCTGGCGGGATTGTCCTCGCGCGAGATTTCCAGCCGAGGCATTGCGCGCACCTTCCAGCATGTGCGGCTGGTGCCGGGCATGAGCGTGCTCGAGAACGCTGCCATGGGAGCCTTTCGCCGTGGCCAGTTCGCACCCCAGCGCGGCATCCTGGCCAGTCTGGCGCGGGCCAATCGCAAGGAGGAGGCGCGCATTCTGAGCGAGGCGCGACGTCAGCTGGAACGCGTGGGTCTGGGTGAACTGATCGACCGGCCTGCGGGCAGCCTGGCGCTGGGCCAGCAGCGCATCCTGGAGATTGCCCGTGCGCTGTGCTGTGATCCGGCGTTGCTGTTGCTCGATGAACCAGCGGCCGGTTTGCGGCTCAAGGAGAAGCAAGCGCTGGCCGCCTTGCTGGACAAGCTGCGTGGCGAGGGCATGGCGGTGCTGCTGGTGGAGCACGACATGGACTTCGTGATGCAGTTGACCGACCACATCGTGGTCATGGAATTCGGCACCAAGATTGCCGAGGGCACGCCGGCGCAGATCCAGGTGCACCCGGCGGTGCTGGAAGCTTATCTCGGAGGAGCCCAATGATGACTGCAGCGACCATGATGAACCCCGCCAGCGTGGCACCGGAGGTGCGCGCTACGACCGCGCCGGTGTTGCTGGAAGTCAGTGCACTCTCGGCGCGTTATGGCAAGGTGCCGGCGCTGACCGGGGCGGCGCTGACGCTGCGGGCCGGACAGATCGTCACCGTCATCGGCCCCAATGGCGCGGGCAAGTCGACCCTGCTCAATGCCATGATGGGCGCCTTGCCCGGCGGGGCCGCTGCCAGTGGGCGGATTGCCTTCCAGGGCGAGGACGTAAGCCAGATGGAAGTGGAAGAGCGCGTCGCACGTGGCCTGTCGCTGGTGCCGGAAAAGCGTGAATTGTTTACGTCCATGACCGTGGAAGACAATCTGCTGCTGGGGGCGTACAAGCGGCGGCGCAATGGGGAGTCGGGATATCTGGATCAGCAGGAATTTGTCTATGCCTTGTTTCCGCGCTTGAAGGAGCGGCGCAAGCAGGCGGCCGGCACGCTCTCCGGTGGCGAGCGCCAGATGCTGGCGGTGGGGCGCGCCTTGATGGCCAAGCCGCAGGTGCTGATGCTGGATGAACCCAGCCTGGGGCTGGCACCATTGATCACCAAGGAAATCCTGTCCATCATCAGCCAGTTGCGCAGCACCGGCGTGGCCACCTTGTTGGTCGAGCAGAATGCGCGGGCGGCCTTGCAGGTGGCCGATTACGGGTATGTGCTGGAGATGGGGGAGATGGTCTGCGAGGGACCGGCGGGGGTGTTGGCGGCGGACAGGAAGATTGTTGAGAGTTATTTGGGGGTGGCGCGGCATTGAGCGCGGGTCAATCAGGCAACCGGTACGTTCATGAGCGATCTCATTTCATGTTTTCTTTCCAGCGTGATGGCGCGCTGGTGATGTTGCCACTTCGCGTTTCGCAGCAACAAGGGGTTCCCTCATTGATAGTCAGAGTTCAGCGAGCAGTTCCCAGGTGATGGCCTCGCGTTCGAGGAATTCGCCATGCGGTCCCAGGTTCAGCCAGTAGGGGGCGATGTCGCCGGGCATCAGGATCACGCCGAATTTTTCTGTGCCGGGGCGGTAGAAGCGGCCATGGCAGGGGCTGGGCTGGCCTGTTTTCAATCTGATTTTCTTTTTTGGAGTGCTCCCTGCAAGCAGGGACGCTGGATCAAGGGGGAAGACAGGCGGCCACGCATCGCTTTGATCAAAGCGGCGAATCCAAAGATCAGAGGTGAAACGATTGAAGCGTAGCTCGCCCCAATTGGATGCGCTGCCCATGGAATTGTAGGCTCCGTCACGCAAGGGGCGCAGTGCTGCATTGACTCTGGCATAGGCCTCCGATATTGCATCGTCGACTGGTCCGATTTCCGGCGTCTCTCCTGCGCGCAGTACCAGTGAATTTCCGTGACGAATGGAGGTGATGCCAAGCTGGCGACAATGATCCGCATAGGCGTTGATCCCACCGCAACGCTCGGCCAGGACATCACCTACGATCGTGATCCAGTCGACGCTCTTCGGGCCAAAGGGCGCACGCATGAAGTCACCGGCACCGGGAATGTAGAGCGTGCGGTAGCGTGTCGCCAGATCAAAAGCTTCCGGCTCGTAGGGAATAGTTTGCTCGGGCAGGACGGCGGCCAGTCCCACTCGGCCATGGAAGGGATTGAGCGTTTCGATCCCGCGCAAGAGCAAGCTGTCAAGTGTCTTTCGATGATGGAGATCGAAAGCATGACTGCGTGGCAGCTGGAAGTAAAGTTCTGATATGCGGCCCTTGTGCCAGCCTCGTTCGGTCAGGCAGAAGATCGCATATTCCGTGGCTTGCTCGCGATGCTCCCCGGAAGAAAGGTACCACTCGATGCAGTCATCTTCATCGAGTTTGGCGGCATAGTCACGTAGCTTGGGAAACTTTTTGTCGGCAAGTTTTCTGGTCTGCCAGCTCTCGGGATCGCAACTCCACTTCAATTCGCTCCCGTAGGCTTCTTCGTACGCCTCGAACAATTCAATGATTGCTTGGCGTTTCTCCGGTGTATGGCCGCCCCAGAAATAAAGAGAGGCGGTCAGGCCGACGCTTGTGATGATCCGGTCATCATCCACATATTGAAAATCCGGAAGCAGGGCTTCAATTTTCTCCAACGCATGTTTCATCAGTGTTTCTCCTTTTCGTCTTTTTGATTCGCATTGGCCGTTCTTGTACCGGCTACCAGTACGACCAACGCCGCAGCGGCAGCGCCGGCGGCTTCAAGAGGAAGGGCAGCAATGGCAATGGCACCCACCAGAATCGTGCCGCCGACCACTGCGGCACCTTTGAGATAGTCGGCAAGCGGCATACCTTCGTCTTGCGATGCGACGGGGCCGTAGCGCGGCTTGACCGGTTGTGGGGGTGGTATGGGAGCGGGGAGAGGTGGTGTCCGGCTATACCAGTGATCTTTTGCCTTGCGTTCCTGTTCCATTGGTGTGGTGACCGGCGCGCGAACGGGATCTTGGACAGGCGCAGATGTATCTCGTTGGCAATCGCACTCTGTGATCGTGAGCAAGCGAAACCTATCCGGGTCCCCTGCGATCCTTTGATAGTCGTTCATTTGTTCTCTGCCCAGTGTATCGCCTTCAAACTTGATCTCTACCACCGCTTCAATATTCGCCTGCACCGGCATCAACCGCTTCCAATCAATCTTCCCCGAGGCCTGCATGGCGGCCAACTCTTCGCCTGTAGTCGCAAGAATGATGCAGTCCGGAATCCTCAACAGCCCCTTCTGCGGCTTGCCATCCAACTGCCATTTGAGCAGCCCATCGGCCATGGCCCGTCCAAGCGGAAACCGGCTGGGACGGTTTGGCTGATCCCGGCTCATGAGTGGAGCGGGAGGATTGCTGGCCATGCTGTAGCCGACTTCGGCCTTGTAGCGCCAGACCAGCTGGTTGCGCTCTTCGTCATTCCAGATGCTGGCGGTGGTGCAGCGCTGCTTCAGATCGCGCCCGAGGCTATCCCTGAGCTTGGTCCCCTGATTGCACATGCACATCACCGCACACAGATAGCTACGATCCATGGGATTGTCGAGCGTCAGCACGCGGCCTCTCGGCCCCTCGTGTGTTCCTGATCGCCCCACCGGGCGCGAGGATGGCGAGATACCTTCTCCCATCAGAGATCCTCGCAACGCTGATCCTGCACATGGTAGGGATCAGCGCCGCCCATCGGTTTGGGACGCGCAATCACTTGCAGCGGCAGGGGCGAATCAGTCCAGACCACATCGGTGCGGCCTTCGGCATCGGTCTCGCCTTCCACTATCCGGCCATCACCTGTTTTGATCAGATAGGGAACGCCTGCCAGCAATTCTCCAGTGGTGTTGCTGCGCAGGACGAAGTGCTCCTGGAAGCGCGGTGCCTGGCGGGGAACGTGTTGTTCCGGTGGCGCGTTGGTGCTTCTGTCGTCGTCTGGCGAGCCCCAGCCAGCGTGATTGTTGTGCCGCGAGTAGAGGATTGCGCCGCAGTCGGTGACGTCCTGGTCATAGACTACCGGCTGGCCGTTATCCATGATCGTCGGGAAGCGACTGCTGATGATGGTCGCCACGCGCTTGGCGACCTCTCGCACTCACAGATTGAATGTGAACAGGCCCTAGCCCGCCGTGCGAGGTGCGGTCGCCCATGACGATGAAACCGATGATTGCCATGCCGAACTCCTGATCCTTGTCAAAGCGACCGAGGCTAGCAAGATCGCTTTGGCGAGATAAGACGGACCATGGGGCAATTCGGGAAAGTTGGCGATAATGCGTTGCGGATCTCGAAAGTTTTTGCTTTCCGGTAGGCCGCAGTCATGCGAGACCGCACATGAAAAACGGGCGCCCCATGGCGCCCTGGCAAGTCGGTTGCATCAGATCAGTCGGCAGTCTGCAAGGTCTTGTCTGCTCTGCCCCGCTGTTGCAACAAGGCATACACTCCCATCGACGCCACGAAGGTCAGCGGCGCCGACAGTGACAGCCAGAAGCCCGCCATCTCCATCAGCACGAAACCCAGCACGACACCGCAGAACCAGGCACCCAGCCCGACTCGGTTGATACCCGCTGCGCCATCGGTAGCGGTGCCATGGTCGCCCGCGGTGAGAATGTGCGCCAGTGCCACCCCGACCCATGCCACCACGAACACACCCTGATAGGCCAGCGCCTTGAGCAGATAGGAAAACACGTCGGCCAGCATCAGCGCATACACCACGATACCCACCACCACCGCCCATACCAGGCGCGACGCGTGCAGGCCCAGCAGGTTGCCGAAGAAGGCCTGCATGTTGACCGTGGCGAGATAGTAGTTGGCGGTGTTGATGCGCGTCTGCGTGACCCAGACGAAGAGCAATCCCCAGAATCCCATGAGCTTGAGAATGGCCATCACCACCGACACTTCAGACAGCGGACCATCTTGCGGAATGCTGCTGGCCAGGTAGATGCCGGCTGCGCCATTGAGCAGGATGGTGACCAGGTAGAAGGGCATGCCGAAATTGAAGCGGCCGTGATACGTCGCATCTCCCGGCTTGCCGAAGCGGGCATAGTCGAAGGTGAACATCATCAGTACCCACACGCCCATGTAGTACGTGAAGCAGCTCCACCAGCCATCGGCCGGCGGTGCGGCCGGGCCGAAGTCCAGCCACTGCGGCTGGTAGCCGTACTGGCTCACCGCCAGCACCAGCGCCATCAGCAGGCCCAGCAGGTAGAACGGCAGCAGCACGCCGTTGAACTTGTCCAGCCAGTGCTGCACGCTGCCGAAGACCAGCGGCACGCTGTAGAGCACCACGATGAGCGCGGCCACCGGATAGAGCAGCGACGGATAGAGATGATGCAGGGCCACCGCGATCACCGAGCCCTCGAAGACGGCGTAATAGATCGCGGTGGAAAAGAAGATCAGCGTGGCCAGCGAGGCGCCCAGCCGTCCGAACAGGATGCGCGAAAACAAGGCCACCGACAGGCCGGTGCGCATGGCATAGCGGCTGATGCAGGCATTGATGAGCCCGTAGCTGATGACCGAGAGCACCATGCCGATCAGAGCGTTGCGGGCGCCATAGGTCAGCGCCAGCGAAGCTCCCACGACGATGTAGAAGATGGCGCTACAGACGGCCCACCAGGCCATCGTCAGCGAGAGTTTGCCCATGCGCGCAGTGGCGGGAACACTGTAGGTGGAGAGGTCGATTTCCTTGTTCTGCGTTTGTGATAAGCCGGCCATGTCAGTTTCTCCTGAGACGTTGAAGCGATATTCAATGAGGCGGATGAGAGGCGAGAGCGAAAAACGAAAGCGAAAAAACCGAAGCGAAATACCAACGGAATTGCGTATGCAAAACTCGCTGGCAAAGTCGCTCCCATCCCGGGGCGGCGACTGCACGTCGGCCCGGGGCGGGAATCAAACGGAGGGATGCGCGGCTGTGCCGGTCTCAGTCGGTCAGGAGACTGCCCAGGCGCTGGAAGCGCTGCTGGTACTGGCGCCGGGCCTCCAGCGCCTGCTCCAGTGTCACGCGCACGAACTGCGCCTTGTGGTTGGGTTGCAGTTGTCCGATCAGGTCGAGGTCGGCGCTGATGACGGTGCCGATGGTGGCGTAACCGCCGCCGGAAACGGCATCGCGCAACAGCACGATGGGCTCCACGCCACCAGGGATCTGGATCGAACCGATGGGATAGCAGGCATCGACGATGTTGGACGGATCCGAGCCGGCGCCGAAGGGCTGTTCACGCGGCCGGAACTGCATGGGCTGGCCGCCCTTGAAGCGGTAGCCGATGCGGTCCGCTTCCGAGGCCACGGTCCAGGTATCGGCAAAGAAACGCTCCACGGCGTCATCGGTGAGGCGATGTATATACAGCCCCGGCACCACGCGCAGCGTGGCTTCGCGGTCGAACACCGGCACCAGCGACAGCGGCAGGGCACGCCCTTCGACGGCCTGTGCGGACGCGCGCCCCAGCGGCAGTTCGTCGTCCCTGGCCAGCTTGCGGCCATGCCATCCACCGAGTGCGCCCAGGGCATAGGTGGCGCGGCTTTCCAGTACCAGCGGCACGTCGATGCCACCGGCGATGGCGAGATAGCTGCGCGCGCCGGCCTTGGGGTAGTCGAAGCTGAGCACCTGGCCGCTGCGCACCTTGAAGGCGGTATCGAGTGGCCGGTCGCTGCCATCGAGGCGCGGCTGCATGCGCGCGCCGGTGACGGCGACCAGCGCATCGCACTGGAACTCCAGTTGCGGCCCCAAGAGGCTGCATTCCAGGGCCGAGCTGGTGGCGGGGTTACCCACCAGCAGGTTGGCGCTGCGCAGGGCGTACTGGTCCAGTGCACCGGAGGGCGGGATGCCCAGGTGGTAGTAACCTTCGCGGCCGCCATCCTGCACCGTGGTGGCCAGGCCGGGCTGTTTCACCTTAATCGTCATGGAGAGCCTCCTTGAGAGCGTGGATGCAGACCGCCGGATCGGCCTGGAAGGCATCGAGATCGAAACTGGCCGGGCGGATGCGCAGGTCGAAGCGGCCGGCCTCGACCGCCGCGACGGCGGCGTCATACCCGGCACGGTCGATGGGCTTGAACTGCACGATGTCACCGGCACGGAAGAACACCATCGAGTCCTGCAGATAGGGCAGGCCCTGCGCCGGATCGTAGATGGGCGCGGGCGTGACGCCGAACATCTGGTAACCGCCAGCGCCGCGCACCGAGTAGATGCAGCCGAAGCAGCCGCCGTGGCCGAGGGTCAGCCTGGGCGTGTCGGTACGGGGACGCAGGTACTTGGGCACCTGCAACTGCTTGTCCTGCCCGACCATCTGGTACATGAAGGGCAGCCCCGCCACGAAACCCACCATGGAGACGAACCAGGGCGTGCCGCTGTGGGCCGCGATGAAGGCTTGTACCTCGTCATAGCCATTGATGCGCGCCGCGTATTGCAGGTCGGTGGAGGACGGGTCCTGGTGGCGGTCACGGAAGCGCGCCTGGGTTTCATTGGTCCAGGGATCGTCATACAGCACCGGCACCTCGATGATGCGGGTCTGGATGCGGCGCTCGGCGGTAGTGCTGGCTTCCAGCGCCTTGACCTGTTCCAGCAGGGTCAGCGGATGGATCAGGTCAGGATTGAAGCGGATCTGGAAGGAGGCATTGGCCAGGCAGACATCCAGTACGCCGGGCAGCGCCAGCCGCTCCACGGCGCGGGTGATGGCCATGGCGCGGAAGAAGGCTTCCAGCGACATCGATTCCGACACTTCCGCAAAGAGGTGTTCGTCACCGGCGATACTGTAGCGGATGGGCGCGCAGCGCTGGGATTGTGGGCTGTTCATCTCAGGCCTCCAGAAGTTGCGCGGTGCGCTCGGCTGCGCGTTCGGCCAGCCAGGTTTCCAGCGCGCCGGTATTGAAGCGCGCCGCCTGCACGCGCGCATCGGCCAGCAGCCACTGATGCAGTGGCAAGGTGGTGGCCATCCCGCTGATCCGCGTGGCGGCGACTGCCGCCTGGGCGCGTTCGATGGCCTGCGCCCTGTCCTTGCCATGCACCACCAGTTTGGCCAGCAGCGAATCGTAATACGGCGGGATGCGATAGCCGTCGTAGAGATGGCTCTCCACGCGGATGCCTTCGCCTTGCGGCCAGTGCAGGTCCGTCACGGTGCCTGGGCAGGGGAAGAAATTGCGTTCCGGGTCTTCGGCGTTGATGCGCATTTCCACTGCTGCGCCCAGCATGCGGATGTCGGATTGCCGCAAGCCGAGCGGCTCGCCGCCCGCGATGCGCAGCATGGCCTGCACCAGATCGATGCCGGTGATCATTTCGGTGACGGGATGCTCGACCTGGATGCGCGTATTCATCTCGATGAAGAAGAACTCGCCGCTCTCGTCATCGAAGAGATATTCCAGCGTGCCGGCGCCGCGATAGTGCAACTGTTCGGCCAGCCGTACCGCGCTCTCGCAGAGGGCTTGGCGCTGTGCGGACGTGAGCGCGGGCGAGGGCGCTTCTTCGAAGACCTTCTGGCGGCGCCGTTGCAGCGAGCATTCGCGTTCGAACAGGTGTACGGCGCGCTGGCCATCGCCCAGGATCTGCACTTCGATGTGGCGCGCGCTGCGGATGAAGCGTTCCAGGTACACCGCGCCTGATCCAAACGCGGCCTGCGCTTCGCTTTGTGCGATGGGGAATTCCCGCGTCAGTTCGGCAGCATCGCGCGCCATGCGGATGCCGCGACCACCGCCGCCAGCCGAGGCCTTGATCAGCAGGGGATAGCCGACCTGTTCTGCACAGGCCAGGGCGGCGGGGAGATCATCGAGTTCACCCGGCGATCCCGGCACCACCGGCACGCCGGCAGAGGCCGCAGTACGCCGCGCTTCGGCCTTGTCGCCCATGCGGCGGATGGTATCGGCATCCGGTCCCACGAAGATCAACCCGGCCTCGCTGACCGCTTGCGCGAAGGCGGCGTTCTCGGAGAGAAAGCCATAGCCGGGATGGATGGCATTGGCACCGGTCGCGCGAGCGGCCTGCAGCAGTGCATCTGCGTTGAGATAACTGCGGTCGGCGCGGGCTGGTCCGATGATCTGGACTTCATCGGCCATGCGCGCGGCCATCGAATCGGTATCGGCGTCGCTGCAGGCGGCCACGGTCGGGATACCCAGCGCTCGCGCGGCCCGCAGGATGCGCACGGCGATCTCGCCGCGATTGGCGATCAGGAGTTTGGTGATGGACGTGCTCATGGTGCCGCCTCAGCCTGCCGTCTCGATCACGGCGACCAGCTGGCCGGGTTCGACCGGATCGCCGTTCTCGACGTGGAAGGCCAGCAGCGTGCCACCGTGCTCGGCCTGCAATTCCGTAAATTGTTTCATCACTTCGATCAGGCCGATCACGGCACCGGCCTCGATGAGGTCGCCTTCCTGTGCATAGGGTGGGGCCTCAGGGCTGGACCGGCGATAGAAGGTGCCGGGCAAAGGGGAGTGCACTTCTTGGACTGCCATGACTTTTCTCCTTCGTGTGATGAATGGTATGGATCAGCGCGGTGCGGCGATGGCTATTTCGGCGACTTCGAGGCTCCTGCGCGTGGCCTGCACCAGTGCGAGGGCACCGGGTGTATCGCTGTGGATACAGACGGATTCGAAGGCGATGGGAATATCGCGCCCTTCGACCGTGCGCACCACGCCTTCGCGGCAGGCCCGCAGCACCTTGGCCGCCACCTGCGCAGGATCGAGCGCACCGACCCGGCGGGTGAAGACGATGGAGCCGCTGTTGTCGTAATCGCGGTCGGCGTAGAACTCGCAGACCACGGATTGTCCTAGTTCCCGGGCCACGCGCCAGACGGCCGAGCCGTGCATGCAGAACAGAAGCAAGTTCGGGTCCAACTGGCGCAGGGTCTGCACGAAGACGCGTGCGGCCTCTTCATCCCGGGCCAGGTGCATGTAGAGCGCGCCGTGCGGTTTGATGTGTTGCAAGGTCATGCCGTTGAGGCGGGCGAATTCGCGCAGGGCGCCGAGCTGGTAGAGCATGTCGTTGACCAGCTCGGTGGCCGGGGCGTTGAGGTGACGGCGGCCGAAGCCGACCAGATCACGGAAGCCCGGATGCGCACCGATGGCCACGCCGTTTTGCCGCGCCTGTTCCACCGTGCGCCGCATGGTATTGGGATCGCCCGCATGGAAGCCTGTGGCGATGTTGGCTGAACTGATCAGGGGCATGATGGCCGCATCGACGCCATCGCCGATGGTCCAGGGGCCGAAGCCTTCGCCCATGTCCGAATTCAGATCGATTGTTCTCATCTCGTGGTCTCCTGCGCTGCCGGAATCAGCGCGTGAAAATGAGTATAGAAATCGGCCACGGTATTGGACAGATGTATTATCAGAGGGCTTGATATCGAAAAATCCGATAGCTTATGAAGGGCATCAAACATGGCCATCACCCTCCGGCAGATTCGTTATTTCGTTGCTACTGCGGAAGTGGGACAGATTTCGCAGGCGGCAATTCATCTGCACATTTCGCAATCCTCGGTCACCAGCGCCATCCAGGAACTGGAGGCCATGCTGGGCGCCCCGCTGTTCATTCGCTCACCGCAGGGGATGATCCTCACCGACAGCGGGCGGCATTTTTTGAATCATGCGTATTCGATTCTGCGCAGCGTGGACGATGCGATGAAGAGCCCCTTACCGGACAACACCGCCAGTGGCAGCTTGCGGGTGGCGGCCAGTTATACGGTGCTGGGATATTTCTTGCCGCACCATTTGCAGCGGTTGTCGCAGTCCTATCCGGGGATCAAGCTGCATGTGCATGAGAAGGAGCGTGCCGAGATCGAGCAGAGTCTGGTGGAGGGCGACATCGACATGGCGGTGGTGCTGACTTCCAACCTGCGCCATCGCGAGATCGCTTACGAGACGCTGTTTGGTTCGGTGCGCCGGCTGTGGCTACCGGCGCGCCATCCGCTGGGGGAGCGCTCGGTGGTAAATCTCTCCGAGGTGGTCCATGAGCCCTTCATCCTGCTGACGGTGGACGAGGCCGACAAGACCGCGCTGCGCTACTGGAACCAGAGCGGACGCAAGCCCAACATCATCATGCGCACCAGTTCCATCGAGGCGGTGCGCAGCATGGTGGCCAATGGGTCGGGGGTGGCGATTTTGTCGGACCTGGTGTATCGGCCGTGGTCGCTGGAGGGGTTGCGTATCGAGACCGTGTTGTTGATGGATCACGTGCCGGCCATGAATGTGGGGCTGGCCTGGCGCAAGGGGGTGAAATTTACGCCGGCGATGGAGGCGGTGCGGGAGTATTTCAGGCAGTCGTTTTTGACGCCGCAGTTGAGTAGTGGGAGGAGGTGAGAAAGTGATTCTTCTGTTCGGAGAACCACTTTTGGTTGAATTGTCTACCGCGCTTGCCTGCGAGAGGCAGAAATAATTTAGAGAATTTCTTCCTGGGAAGCCATCATCCACATGCGCTTGATCGCAGCCCAGACTCGGCATTCATTGACCGCCGGCATCTTGGGGGCGCTATACAAGGCTCTGTTTATTTGTTTTAAAACAGACCCACTTTCTCCGAAAATTTGCATTCCAAGTTGCCCCATGTTCAGACCACAATCCTGCTCATGACGGCGCGCTGGAGAGCGGAGTGATAGACGTGGCCCTACCTGGAATTATTCGATGTTGGTACTTCAGAGACTGCATTTCCGTTCGAGAAATCGCCGGCAGGTCCGATATTTCCCGCAACACGGTTTGCCGTTACATCCGTGCCGAGGCCAGCGACCCCTCAATGCAGAGGGTTAACGCTGTGGGCAAATCAACACTCTTGCAACTGAGATGCCTGTGCGTGTCGGCATCAGCCATGAAGTAGTCCACTCATTTTCTAAAGGAAGACCATGTCCGATACACCTTCATTTTATATGCGTGTCAAGTTGAGCCCGCAGGCGTATGCCGATTACCTGGAAAGCGACGGCGGCCGACCGTCGGATTTCGACGATTGGGTCGAATGGCTGAACACCAAGGGCAACTACGACCCGCAGATCACGCAGGCCCTTGTCAATGAATACAGCGAAGTTGAGCGCGGAGATCGAACGGTCAAGGAATCGCTTGAAGGCTGGTGCGCATCATCGCAGTGCTATGGCCTGACCATGTCGAACTACGATTCCGCAACCGGCATCTGGCAATTCAGCAGCCTTGATTTCTCCTACAGCGTCTATACCCTCTTGGTGAGTCTTCCGTTTTTGAGAAACGTTTGCCGCTACAAGGATACGGCGGACACGGATTATCTATTGATCTACGATTTCATGAATGATTCAACAGACCATTTCGGCATATTTACCCTGGAGCAGGGGCGATCGTCCATTGTAGAAAGCGTGCCCGAGGCATTCGTTGCCGAAGCCAATGCCCATCTGTCCAAGCAGTATGACCTCTGCATCCGCGCAAACCCCGACTGAGCCTTACGGAAGGCGCCGTATGCGAGTCATTCTCCGGCGCCTGTAAGTGTTGTTGGCGAGCTTCACCCGTGCCGCCAATGCGGACGCTCCCTGACCCAAGGCAGCAAAAAAAATCCCCGTATTCACGAGGATTTAAGTTCTTGGCGATTTCTGCAACGTGATGAAATTGCTTGAAACAGCCAAGTTGAATCAGACATTGAACAAGAAATTCATCACATCCCCATCCTTGACCACATACTCCTTGCCTTCCGCGCGCATCTTGCCCGCTTCCTTGGCACCGGTCTCCCCCTTGAAGGCAATGAAGTCCTCAAAGGCAATCGTCTGCGCACGGATGAAGCCGCGCTCGAAGTCGGTGTGGATCACGCCCGCCGCCTGCGGACCGGTAGCACCCACCGGCACCGTCCAGGCGCGTACTTCCTTGACGCCCGCCGTGAAGTAGGTCTGCAGGCCCAGCAGCTTGAAGGCCGCACGGATCAGACGGTCCAGGCCCGGCTCTTCCATGCCCATGTCGGCCAGGAAGTCGGCCTTGTCGGCGTCGTCGAGATCGGCGATCTCGGCTTCGATGGCCGCGCAGATGGCCACGATGGGGGCGTTCTGTTCCTGGGCGTAGGCGGTCAGCTGGTCCAGCAGCGGGTTGTCGGTGAAACCGCTGTCGGACACGTTGGCCACATACATCGCCGGCTTGGCCGTGATCAGGCACAAGGGCTTGATCAGCAGCATCTCTTCGGCATCCAGACCCAGCGCGCGCACCGGCTTGGCTTCGTCCAGCGCCGGCATGATGCGCTCCAGCAGCGCCACCAGCTTGGCCGCATCCTTGTCGCCGGAACGGGCCTTCTTCTGTTCGCGGTGGATGGCCTTCTCGACCGTGCCCATGTCGGCCAGCGCCAGTTCGGTCTGGATCACGGCGATATCGTCCAGCGGGCTCACGCGACCGGCTACGTGGATCACGTTCGGGTCTTCAAAGCAACGCACCACGTTGACAATGGCATCGGTCTCGCGAATGTGCGACAGGAACTGGTTGCCCAAACCTTCACCCTTGGAGGCACCCGCCACCAGGCCCGCAATGTCCACGAATTCCACCGTGGCCGGCAGGATGCGCTCGGGCTTGACGATCTCCGCCAGCGCCTTCAGGCGCGGATCAGGCACTTCCACGATGCCGACGTTGGGCTCGATGGTGCAGAACGGATAGTTCTCGGCGGCGATGCCCGCCTTGGTCAGCGCATTGAAAAGAGTGGATTTACCGACGTTGGGCAGACCCACGATGCCGCATTTGAGGCTCATGACAGATTCTTCCGAAAGCAAAACCGACATTGTAGCAAGCCCCACGCCCCAAGCCCCAGCTTTGCAACGCAGCATCGAAGCGCACGTACGCGCTGTGGTATCCGGCCATCACTGGTAACATGCGAGTCTTGATTCGCATCTCGGAAATTGTCAGCAATGCACCATTCCGTTGCAGATGTACCACGCAATAAGAATTTTTTTGCCGGTGCAATATTTAAATGACTCATCCGTCATCTAGTTGGTTGTCGGAAAGTGTACCTATTTGTAGTGAACATGCCAGTAACTTGTAAAGAACAGGCGTTTTCAGCGCCCGTGATTTACAGGCTGTATTGCCTTCTTGAAAGCGATTTGTAAAATTTGCTCTACAATGTCGGTTTTCCCAAATCCTCAAAGAATCCCCTTGCCTCCCGTGCCCAACATCGTCGAAATCCGCGATCTGCATTTCCGTTATGGCGACCGGCCCATCCTGACCGGTTTGCAGATGGACTTCCCGCGCGGCAAGGTGGTGGCGGTGATGGGCGGTTCCGGATCCGGCAAGACCACCATCCTGCGCCTGATCGGCGGGCAGTTGCAGCCTCAGCAGGGCAGGGTGGAAGTGGATGGCGAGAACGTGCCCTCGCTGGCGACCCGGCAGTTGTATGTGCTGCGCCGCAAGATGGGCATGCTGTTCCAGAACGGCGCGCTCTTTACCGACATGACGGTGTTCGACAACGTGGCCTTCCCGTTGCGCGAGCATACCGACCTGGATGAAACGCTCATCCGCGACCTGGTTCTCATGAAGTTGAATGCCGTGGGCCTGCGCAATGCCGCCGCCCTCAAGCCGGCCGAGATCTCCGGCGGCATGGCGCGCCGTGTGGCGCTGGCACGGGCCATCGCTCTGGACCCGGCGCTGATCATGTACGACGAACCCTTCGCCGGGCTCGATCCGATTTCCATGGGCGTGACGGCCAACCTGATTCGCCGCCTCAACGATGCCCTGGGGTCGACCTCGATCCTGGTGTCGCACGATGTCAATGAATCCTTTGCCATTGCCGACTATGTGTATTTCCTGTCGGCCGGCAAGATCGTGGCCCAGGGAACGCCGCAACAGATGCGTGAATCCACCGATCCCTATGTGAAGCAATTTGTCCACGCCGAGGCCGATGGTCCGGTGCCCTTCCATTATCCGGGCCGTTCGCTGGCCGAGGACCTGGGCCTGGGAGGTGGCGCATGATCGTCCGTCTGCTCGGCGGTCTGGGCCGCAGCGTGCGCGAGTTCGCAGTCGGTGTGGGTTTTGCCGCGCGCATGTTCATCAACATGCTGGGGGCCTCGCTGGGCCTGCTGCGCCGTCCGCGCTTGATTACCGACCAGATCCACTTCATCGGCAACTATTCGCTGGTGATCATTACGGTGTCGGGCCTGTTCGTGGGGTTCGTGCTGGGTCTGCAGGGGTATTACACGCTCAATAAATATGGCTCGGAGCAGGCCTTGGGTCTGCTGGTGGCCTTGTCGCTGACCCGTGAGCTGGGCCCGGTGGTCACGGCCCTGCTCTTCGCCGGGCGCGCCGGGACCTCGCTGACCGCCGAAATCGGTCTGATGAAGGCCGGTGAACAGTTGTCGGCCATGGAAATGATGGCCGTGAACCCGCTGCAACGCGTGGTGGCGCCCCGTTTCTGGGCCGGCGTGATCGCCATGCCGGTGCTGGCGGCCATCTTCAGCGCCGTCGGTGTGCTGGGGGGCTATGTGGTCGGCGTGCTGCTCATCGGTGTGGATGAGGGCGCGTTCTGGTCGCAGATGCAGGGCGGGGTGGATGTGTGGAACGATATCGCCAATGGCGTGTTGAAGAGCATCGTCTTCGGCGTGGCCGTGACCTTCGTGGCATTGTTCCAGGGATATGAAGCCCAGCCTACGCCCGAAGGCGTGGCCCGCGCCACCACCCGGACCGTGGTGATCGCCTCGCTCACCGTACTGGGCCTGGATTTCCTGCTGACTGCACTGATGTTCAGCTGAGCGGCCACAGTACTTGGACTGGCGCCCGGTGAGGGCGCAATGATGTGAATAAAAGGGTAGAAAAAGGGTTGAATATGCAACGTAAATCTCTGGATGCCTGGGTGGGAATCTTCGTGCTGGCCGGTGTGGCGGCACTGGCGTTCCTGGCGCTCAAGGTGGGCAACATGAGCTCGATGTCCTTTGGCCAGAAGACCTATGCCCTCAAGGCCAATTTTGACAACATCGGCGGCCTCAAGTCGCGTGCGGCCGTCAAGAGTGCCGGCGTGGTGGTGGGCCGGGTGGACTCGATCCGTTTCGATGACCAGACCTTCCGTGCCGTGGTCACGCTGAACATGGACGAGGGCTACAAATTCCCCAAGGACAGCTCGGCCAAGATCCTGACCTCTGGCCTGTTGGGTGAACAATACATCGGCATCGAGCCGGGCGGCGATACTGCTAACCTGGCTGCGGGCGATACGATTAAGATGACACAATCCGCGATCGTGCTGGAAAACCTGATCGGTCAGTTCCTGTACAGCAAGGCGGCAGAGGGAAAGGATGATTCCAAATGAATCAAATGAATAAAAAAACCATCAGCACCGCTTATGCAGGCCGCCTCGGCGCCTTCGCCCTTGCTGCCGCCGCCCTGACCGGCTGTGCCAGCACCAGCAACAATCCCAAGGACCCGCTGGAAGGCTTCAACCGCACCATGTTCAGCTTCAACGACACGGTCGATAAGGTGGCCCTGAAGCCGGCTGCGCAAGCCTACGACACCGTGGTGCCGACGCCGGTCCAGCGCGGCGTGGGCAACTTCTTCGGCAACATCGGCGATGTTTGGTCGTCCATCAACCAGCTGCTGCAGGGCCGCATCGAGCAGGGGGTCTCGACCTTCATGCGTGTGGCCATCAACACGACCTTTGGTCTGGGTGGCGTGCTGGACGTGGCGACCGAAGCGCGTCTGCCGCGTGAGAAGTCCGATTTCGGCCAGACCCTGGGCAAATGGGGCGTCGGCTCCGGTCCCTACGTGGTGCTGCCGTTCTTCGGCCCGTCCACGCTGCGCGACACCGCCGGCATGCCGGTGGACCTGTACGGCGACCTGTGGACCTACAAGCGTCCGACCCGCTGGCGCAATGTCGGTGCGGTGGTCCGCATCGTCGACCGTCGCGCCCAACTGCTGGATGCCTCGACCCTGCTGGAAGATGCCGCACTGGACAAGTATGACTTCGTGCGCGATGCCTACCTGCAACGCCGCCAGAGCCAGATCAACGGTGCCTCCGGTGGCAGTGAGCAGAAGGAAGAAACCATCAAGCCCTGATGGCCCGGATCGCCTCGCGGGTGTAACCTCCGGGGCGCCTGCAGGGGCGCTTTGGTCTTGAAATGTGGCCGAACTGCCCAATCTGCGCTTTCCGTGCGATCTCCCCTCAGGGCAATCTGTAACATCCGTGCCGAACTGTGACGGCGCGGGAACCCCGCTCCCGGGCGGGTTTCGAAGGACAACGCCAGCTGCCGTCGGCGCGCCGTACAGCGCGACGCCACCGGGCAGCCCCGGCGCCTTCTGCCGACTCGAATGGAAAACCGACTTATGAAGATGCTTACCAAACTTTTCGCCATCGCCGCCTTTGCCGTTCCGGCGCTGTCCTTCTCCGGCGCCGCATCGGCCCAGGAGGCCCCGGATGCGCTGGTCAAGCGCATCAGTTCCGAAGTTCTGGATACTGCCAGGAACGACAAGGACATCCAGGCCGGCAACAACGCCCGCATCATGCAGCTGGTGGAGCAGAAGATCCTGCCCTACGTGGATTTCGAGCGCATGACCCAACTGGCCGCCGGCCGCTACTGGCGCCAGGCGACGCCTGAGCAGCAAAAGCAGCTGATCACCCAGTTCCGTAGCCTGCTGGTGTTCACCTATGCCGGCGCGCTGTCGCAGGTGCGCGACCAGAAGATCGAATTCAAGCCGCTGCGCGCTGCGCCGACCGATACCGAAGTGGAAGTGAACTCGCAGGTCATCTCCTCGCGCGGTGGCGAGCCGATCCAGCTGAGCTATCGCCTGGAAAAGAAGGCCGACGGCTGGAAGCTGTATGACGTCAACGTGCTGGGCGCCTGGCTGGTGGAAGCCTATCGCGGTACCTTCTCCAGCGAGATCAACAAGGGCGGCATCGACGGGCTGATCAAGGCCCTGACGGACAAGAACCAGCAACTGGCCGCGCGCGGCAAGAAGTAATCTCCGTCACTGCTGACCGACCCTCGACCACTGACCCCTGATCCGAAAGAGCGCATCATGTTCAAGCCCGGCGCCTCGTTGACCTTCACCAATGCCAGCTCGGTGTTGCGCCAGGGCCTGTCGGCCATCGCCGCCGGCCAGGCCAGCATCGACGTCAGCGAGGTGGTCGTGGTCGATTCCTCGGCGGTAGCGACCCTGCTGGCCTGGCGGCGCGCTGCAGCCGGTCGTGGTGCGGCACTGGAGTTCGGGGTCTTGCCCGCCAATTTGCAAAGCCTGGCCGACCTCTACGGTGTGACCGCCTTGCTGCAAGGCGCCAGCGCGCCGACTTCCGCGACTGATCGACATCACTGATCGCGCTCTCCCCAGTCGTCCGGGCTCCCGGACGCCGGGAAGCCCGTCCGGGGCGGCCCCGAATATCGAATTCCCCTATAATCGAAGGTTTTGCAGGCGCGTCGGCAGCCTTGGCCGCGGATAAGCTTTCCGCCCAGGCAATCTCCTGCCTGTCGGCAATGCCGACGGCAACACCGAAACACTGCGCTATTTTTCATGGCACAACGACAAGATGGCTGCGACAGCCTGCCTCCCCAGCGGAGAGCATGGCGCAGCCAGGGCGAGGTGGACAGCGGATTCCCCGGTGGAACTCCTGGCTCCTTATTTCTTTCTGGCAAGTAACGTATTGAACGGGCGAGGCAATGGCCGCTCTCCAAATCACAGACATCAAGAAGCGCTACCAGTCCCTGCAGGCGCTGGGTGGCGTATCCCTGGCGATCGAAGAAGGTGAATTCTTCGGTCTGCTCGGTCCCAACGGGGCCGGCAAGACCACGCTCATTTCCATCATTGCCGGCTTGAACCGGGCCGATTCGGGCTCGGTCACCATTCACGGGCATGACGTGGTGAGCGACTATCGCGGCGCCCGCATGAACCTGGGCGTGGTGCCGCAGGAGCTGGTCTTCGATCCCTTCTTCACCGTGCGCGAGACCTTGCGCATGCAGTCCGGCTATTTCGGCCTGACCAACAACGACAAGTGGATCGACGAGGTCATGGAAAACCTCGACCTCACCAACAAGGCCGATACCAACATGCGCGCGCTGTCCGGCGGCATGAAGCGGCGCGTGCTGGTGGCCCAGGCGCTGGTGCACAAGCCACCCGTGATCGTGCTGGACGAACCGACCGCCGGGGTGGATGTGGAATTGCGCCAGACCCTGTGGCAGTTCATCGGACGCCTGAACCGCGAAGGGCATACCATCGTGCTGACCACGCACTATCTGGAAGAAGCCCAGGCCTTGTGCAATCGCATCGCCATGTTGAAGTTCGGCCGTGTGGTGGCGCTGGATTCGACCGAGGCCCTGATTCGCCGCATCTCCGGTTCGCAGATGCTGTTGCGCTTGAAGCGCGGCAGCCTGCCCGATGGCTTGAAGGCATTGGTCACCCATCCGGAAGAGCTGTTGTCGGGCAATAAATTCACGCTGCGCGTGACGGACTACAAGGAAGTCGAACCCATCCTGGCCACGCTGCGCGCCTCGGGCGCGGAGATCGACGATCTGCAGTTGCAGCAGGCCGACCTGGAAGACGTCTTCATCCAGATCATGGGAGATGAAAAATGATTGGTTTCCGTACCCTGTTCTACAAGGAAATCCTGCGTTTCTGGAAGGTGGCCACCCAGACCATCACCGCGCCCATCGTCACGGCCCTGCTGTACCTGCTGATCTTCGGCCACGTACTGCAGGATCGCGTACAGGTTTATCCGGGCGTGAACTACACCGGTTTCCTGGTACCGGGCCTGGTGATGATGAGCGTGTTGCAGAATGCCTTTGCCAATAGCTCTTCTTCGCTGATCCAGTCCAAGATCACCGGCAACCTGGTGTTCGTATTGCTGACGCCGCTGTCGCACTGGGAACTGTTTGGCGGCTACGTACTGGCGGCCGTGGTGCGCGGTCTGATGGTGGGCGCGGGCGTGTTCGTGGTCACCGTCTGGTTCGGCCACCTGGACTTCGTGGCGCCGCTGTGGATCCTGATGTTCGCCCTGCTGGGAGCGGGCATCCTGGGCACCATGGGGCTGATCGCGGGCATCTGGGCCGAGAAGTTCGACCAGCTGGCGGCGTTCCAGAATTTCCTGATCGTGCCGCTGACCTTCCTGGCCGGCGTGTTCTATTCGATACACTCGCTGCCTCCGTTCTGGCAGGCGGTATCGCATTTCAACCCGTTTTTTTATATGATCGACGGCTTTCGTTATGGCTTCTTCGGCCAGTCCGACATTCCCCCCATGACCAGCCTCGGTATCGTCGCCGTGTTCTTCGTGGCGCTGTCTACCCTGGCCGTGCGCATGCTCAAGAGCGGCTACAAGCTGCGGGCAGGTTCGCATTGAACACCCTGCGCCCCGCCATCTCCCTCATTCCCGTGAAGAGCCTCAACATGCTACCCACACCTGAACTCGTCAAAAGCTACATCGCCGCCGGCCTGGAGTGCCAGCACCTCGAAGTGGAGGGCGATGGCCAGCACTTCACCGCCGTTATCGTCGCCGAGGCGTTTGCCGGCAAGCGCCTGATCCAGCGTCACCAGCTGGTCTATGCCGCGCTGGGTGACCGCATGCGCGAAGAAATTCACGCGCTGTCGATGAAGACCCTGACTCCCGAAGAATTCCAGAAATAAGGCAACACGATGGACAAGCTTTTGATCCGTGGCGGCAAGCGCCTCTCCGGTGACCTCACCATTTCCGGTGCCAAGAATGCCGCGCTGCCTATCTTGTGCGCGGGCCTGCTGACCGATGGCGACCTGGTGCTTTCCAATGTGCCCCACCTGCAGGATGTCTCCACCATCACCAGGCTGATGACGCAGATGGGCTTGCGCGTACGCGAGAACGGCGAGCGGCTGGTCTTGAACGGCAATGACATCACCCGCCCCGAAGCGCCCTATGAGCTGGTCAAGACCATGCGTGCCTCGATCCTGGTGCTGGGCCCCTTGCTGGCGCGCTTTGGCCAGGCCAAGGTGTCGCTGCCCGGCGGTTGTGCCATTGGTTCACGTCCGGTCGACCAGCACATCAAGGGACTGCAGGCGATGGGCGCGGAAATTCATATCGAGGCCGGATACATCCATGCCAAGGCCAAGCGCCTGAAAGGGGCGCGCATCGTCACCGACATGATCACCGTGACCGGCACCGAGAACCTCTTGATGGCTGCCGCCCTGGCCGATGGCGAGACCGTGCTGGAAAACGCTGCGCGCGAACCTGAAGTGGGTGACCTGGCCAATCTGTTGGTGAAGATGGGCGCGAAGATCGAGGGCATCGGCACGGATCGCCTGGTGATCCAGGGTGTGGATAAGCTGCACGGTGCCGAGCATGAGGTCATCGCCGACCGCATCGAGACCGGCACCTTCCTGTGCGCCGTTGCGGCCACCGGTGGCGACGTTACCCTGCACCGTACCCGTGCCGGCCTGCTCGATGCTGCGCTGGACAAGCTGCGCGAAGCCGGTGCCATCCTCACTTCGGGCGAGGACTGGATCCGTATCCAGATGGCGCGCCGTCCCAAGGCGGTGAGCTTCCGTACGACTGAATATCCGGGCTTCCCGACCGACATGCAGGCGCAGTTCATGGCCTTGAACTGCCTGGCCGAAGGCACCAGCCACGTTACCGAGACCATCTTCGAGAACCGTTTCATGCACGTGCAGGAATTGAATCGCCTGGGCGCGGCCATCGATGTGGAAGGCAATACCGCCATCGTCACCGGGGTCGAGAAATTCCTCGGGGCCCCCGTGATGGCGACCGACCTGCGCGCCTCGGCCTCGCTGGTCATCGCCGGCCTGGCGGCGCAGGGCGAGACGGTGGTGGAGCGCATTTATCACCTCGACCGCGGCTATGACCGCATGGAAGCCAAGCTGTCGGCCATCGGCGCCGATATCGAGCGCATCAAGCAAGTTTGACGGATTCCACAAAAAGTACACCATCATGACCCAACAACTGACGCTGGCGCTCTCCAAGGGCCGTATTTTCGAAGAGACCCTGCCGCTGCTCAAAGCCGCCGGCATCACCGTGGCCGAGGATCCGGAATCCTCGCGCAAGCTGATCCTGCCGACCAATGACCCCGACGTGCGCGTGATCATCGTGCGCGCTTCGGACGTGCCGACCTACGTGCAATACGGCGCGGCCGATTTCGGCGTGGCCGGCAAGGACGTGCTGATGGAACATGGTGGCGAAGGCCTGTACCAGCCCATCGACCTGAACATCGCCAAGTGCCGCCTGTCCGTGGCGGTGCAGGAAGGGTTCGATTACGCCAGCGCGGTGCGCCAGGGTGCGCGTCTGCGCGTGGTCACCAAGTACGTCAATACCGCGCGCGAGCACTTCGCTGCCAAGGGTGTGCACGTCGACCTGATCAAGCTGTATGGCTCGATGGAACTGGGCCCGCTGGTGGGCCTGTCGGATGCCATCGTCGATCTGGTCAGCACTGGCGGTACGCTGCGCGCCAACAAGCTGGTGGAAGTCGAGCACATCATCGACATCTCCTCGCGCCTGGTGGTGAACCAGGCCGCGCTGAAGTTGAAGCGCGAGCGCCTGCAGCCGATTCTCGATGCCTTCGAGAAGGCTTCCAAGGCCAAGTAATTCCCACGACCCCAGACATCCTCGCAGAGCAGGTGAGACCATGAGCATTGCCATCCGAAAACTCGATTCCGCCGATGCCGGCTTCCGTGACAAGCTGTCGGCCGTGCTGGCCTTCGAAGCCAGCGAGGACGAAGCCATCGACCGCGCTGCGGCCACCATCCTGGCCGACGTGAAGGCGCGCGGTGACGCCGCCGTGCTGGAATATACCCAGCGTTTCGACCGCCTGCAGGCCATTTCCGTGGCCGCTCTGGAGATCGGCAAGGATGCGCTGCAAGCTGCACTGGCCGGGTTGCCCGAGGCACGCCGCCATGCGCTGCAGACCGCCGCCGACCGCGTGCGCGCCTATCATGAGCGCCAGAAGAAGGAATGCGGCTCCGATGGTTTCCTCTATCGCGAAGCCGATGGTACCGAACTGGGCCAGAAGGTCACGCCGCTGGATCGCGTGGGTATCTACGTGCCGGGCGGCAAGGCAGCTTATCCGTCATCGGTGCTGATGAATGCGATTCCGGCCAAGGTGGCCGGTGTGCAGGAAGTCATCATGGTGGTGCCGACTCCGGATGGCGTAAAGAATGAACTGGTGCTGGCCGCCGCCGCCATTGCCGGCGTGGATCGCGTCTTCACCATCGGTGGTGCGCAAGCCGTGGGCGCGCTGGCCTATGGCACCGCCACCATCCCGCAGGTGGACAAGATCGTCGGTCCGGGCAATGCCTACGTCGCTGCTGCCAAGCGCCGCGTGTTCGGCGTGGTGGGCATCGACATGATCGCCGGTCCCTCCGAGATTCTGGTCATCTGTGACGGTGCCACCGATCCGGACTGGATCGCCATGGACCTGTTCTCGCAAGCCGAGCACGATGAACTGGCGCAATCCATCCTGCTGTGCCCGGATGCGGACTACATCGCCAAAGTCGAAGCCTCGATCAATCGCCTGCTGGAAGATATGCCGCGCAAGGACGTGATCCGTACTTCCCTGACCGACCGTGGCGCCCTGGTCAAGGTGCGCGACATGGAGGAAGCCTGCGAGATCGCCAACATGATCGCCGCCGAGCACCTGGAGATTTCCGCGCAGGAACCGCAGCAGTGGGCCGACCAGATCCGTCACGCCGGGGCCATGTTCCTGGGCCGTTTCTCGTCCGAATCGCTGGGTGATTATTGCGCCGGTCCCAATCACGTGCTGCCGACTTCGCGCACGGCGCGTTTCTCCTCGCCGCTGGGCGTGTATGACTTCCAGAAGCGTTCCAGCATCATCCGCGTGTCGGAAGAGGGCGCGCAGACGCTGGGCAGGATTGCCGCTGAACTGGCTTATGGCGAGGGTCTGCAGGCCCACGCCCGCTCGGCCGAATTGCGGCTCAAGAAGTGAGATGATGACCTCCGCCACCGACTCCCTTGCAGGCGCCGGCTGGCTGGACCGCGTATTTTGCGAGGATGCGCTCTCGGTCGCTGCCGGCCTGGCGCGGGTTCCCGATGGCAGCGTCGATCTGATGATCGCCGATCCTCCCTACGGACTGGGCAAGGATTACGGCAATGATTCCGACAAGCTCGATACCGCCGCTTACCTGGCCTGGACCGAGCAGTGGGTCGATGCCGCGCTGCCCAAGCTGAAGCCCAATGGCAGCCTCTACATCTTCCTGACCTGGCGCAATTCGCCGGAGATCTTCGTGATGTTGAAGCAGCGCATGACCATGATCAACGAGATCATCTGGGATCGTCGCGTGCCCTCCATGGGCGGCAGCACCCGGCGTTATTCGTCGGTGCATGACACCATCGGTTTCTTCGCGCGGGCCAAGGATTATTTCTTTGATCTCGATGCCATCCGCATTCCCTACGATGCCCAGACCAAGAAGGCGCGTTCACGCTCCATCTTCGTCGGGGCCAAGTGGCTGGAAATGGGCTACAACCCCAAGGATGTGTGGAGCGTCTCGCGATTGCACCGCGAGCACAAGGAGCGCGCTGACCATCCCACCCAAAAGCCGCTGGAAGTGGTGGAACGCATGGTCAAGGCATCATGCCCGCCCGGCGGCGTGGTGCTCGATCCCTTCATGGGCAGCGGCACCACGGCCGTGGCAGCACGCCGTTGCGGGCGCCACTTCACCGGCTTTGAACTCAATCCCGATTATTGCGAACTGATCCGCCAGCGTCTCGACGCTCTCGATGCGCCGGCGCCTGCGAGCCTAGATGATGAATCCCTCCAAGCCTGAGACCGTGGACGACCTGGTGGCCAACGTGATCCGCCCGCTGGTGCGCGGTTGGCAGTCCTATCACGTGCCCTCGGCCGAAGGGATGGTCAAGCTCGATGCCATGGAAAATCCCTACCTGCTGCCGCCGGCCTTGCGTGACGAACTGGCGCAGCGACTGGCGGCACTGGCGTTGAACCGTTATCCGGTGCCGTCCTATACGCGCCTGAAGGCGGCGATCTGCGCACAGCTGGGTGTGCCGGAGGGATATGACGTCCTGCTGGGCAATGGCTCGGATGAGCTCATCACCATGCTCTGCGTGGCCTGTGCCATGCCGGGGCGTACCGTCCTTGCGCCGGAGCCGGGTTTCGTCATGTACGGCATCTCGGCCAAGATGGCTGGCCTGGACTACGTAGGCGTGCCGCTACGCGCGGACCTGACACTGGACTTGCCGGCCATGCTGGCCGCCATCGAGCAACACAAGCCCGTCATCACCTGGCTGGGCTATCCCAACAATCCGACCGGCACGCTCTATCCGATGGCCGAGGTGTTGCGCATCATCGAAGCCGCCGCGCCCTACGGCCTGGTGGTGGTGGACGAAGCCTATCAACCCTTTGCCGCCTCGACGCTGATGCCCGCATTGCCGCAGCACAACAACCTGATCGTCATGCGCACCGTCTCCAAGCTGGGCCTGGCAGGCATCCGCCTGGGCTACCTGTCGGCGGCCCCGGCCCTGTTGCGTGAATTGGACAAGGTGCGCCCGCCCTACAACGTCAACGTGCTGACCGAGGCGGCGGCGCTGTTGGTGCTGGAGCACCTGCCGGTGCTGGAGGCGCAGGCGGCACAACTGCGTGAGGCGCGCGGCGCACTGGCAGCGCGGCTGGCGGCGCTGGAAGGGGTGGAGGTGTTTGCCTCGGCGGCCAATTTCATCCTGATCCGCGTCCCGGATGCCGATAAAGTCAGCGCTGCATTGCTGGCGCGCAGGGTACTTGTCAAAAATGCCGGTAGAATGCACGTATTGCTGCGAAACTGTTTGCGTATTACCGTCAGTTCAGATGAAGAAAACCGCATTTTTCTGACGGCCCTGAAAGAAGCACTGCGAGAGCACTGAAGGATTCAGGCTCCCGCACAGGCAAGCCGGCATCAAGCATTACCCAACGATAGAACACCGTCTGACCCCAACCATGTCTACACCGAGAACCGCGGAAGTCGTCCGCAACACCAACGAGACGCAGATCCGCGTTGCGATCAACCTGGATGGCACCGGCCAGCAGAAGCTGGATACCGGCGTCCCCTTCCTGGATCACATGCTGGACCAGATCGCCCGCCACGGCCTGATCGACCTGGACATCCACGCCAAGGGCGACCTGCATATCGACGCGCACCATACGGTGGAAGACGTGGGCATCACCCTGGGCATGGCGTTTGCCAAGGCCATCGGCGACAAGAAGGGCATCCGCCGCTACGGCCATGCCTACGTGCCGCTGGATGAAGCCCTCTCGCGCGTGGTGATCGACTTCTCCGGCCGTCCCGGCCTGGAATACCACATTCCCTTTACCCGCTCGATGATCGGTTCCTTCGATGTGGACCTGACCAGCGAGTTCTTCCATGGTTTCGTCAACCATGCGCAGGTGACCCTGCACGTGGACAACCTGCGTGGCGTGAATGCCCACCACCAGGCCGAGACCGTGTTCAAGGCCTTCGGCCGCGCGCTGCGCATGGCCGTCGAACTCGATGCGCGCGCTGCTGGTACGATTCCGTCCACCAAGGGCAGCCTGTAAATCGCAGGGTATCGCTAAACATCATCTGGGTTTCCCGGTGCGTGAGCACCGTTCAATGTCGCCATGAATAAAATTGTTGTAGTCGATTACGGCATGGGCAACCTGCGCTCGGTGGCGCAGGCGCTGCGCCATGTCGCGCCTGAAGCCGACGTGCGCATCTCCGGCGAGGTCGCCGATATCCGCGCCGCCGACCGCGTGGTCCTGCCCGGCCAGGGCGCCATGCCCGATTGCATGCGCAGCCTGCGCGAATCCGGCGTGCAGGATGCCGTGCTCGAAGCCTCCCGCACCAAGCCGCTGTTCGGCGTGTGCGTGGGCGAGCAGATGCTGTTCGACTGGAGTGAAGAAGGCGACACCCCCGGCCTGGGCCTGCTGCCCGGCAAGGTGGTGCGCTTCGAGCTCGAAGGCGTGCGCCAGGACGATGGATCGCTGTTCAAGGTGCCGCAGATGGGCTGGAACCATGTGCACCAGACCGGCGCCCACCCCTTGTGGGAAGGGATCGCAGATAATGCCTTCTTCTATTTTGTCCACAGCTATTACGCCGTCCCGGCCGAAACGTCGCAGATCGTTGGCCAAACTCCCTATGGCCGTGACTTCGCCTGTGCCGTGGCCCGCGATAATATCTTTGCAACCCAGTTCCATCCGGAAAAAAGTGCTTCGGCGGGTTTGCAGCTGTATCGGAATTTCGTACACTGGAAACCTTGATTTTTTGCCTTTCCGGCAAGAACTTCGCCGCAGAGCGTCGCCAACCCTTCTTTTTTACTGACTAGTCATCCCCTAGCCATGCTGCTCATACCCGCCATCGACCTGAAAGACGGTCATTGCGTACGCCTCAAACAAGGTGATATGGAACAAGCCACCGTTTTCTCCGAAGATCCGGCGGAAATGGCCCTGCACTGGCTCAAGCAGGGCGCGCGCCGCCTGCACCTGGTGGACCTGAACGGCGCCTTCGCCGGCAAGCCCAAGAACGAGGCGGCCGTGAAGTCCATTCTGCAGGTGGTCGCCCGCTTCGCCGAGGAAAACGAGGTCGAGGAAATCCCGGTGCAACTGGGTGGCGGCATCCGCGACCTGGACACCATCGAGCGCTATCTGGACGATGGCCTCTCCTACATCATCATCGGCACCGCCGCGGTGAAGAATCCCGGTTTCCTGCATGACGCCTGCAGCGCCTTCCCCGGCCAGATCATCGTGGGTCTGGATGCCAAGGACGGCAAGGTTGCCACCGATGGCTGGAGCAAGCTGTCCGGCCACGAAGTGGTGGACCTGGCGCAGAAGTTCGAAGGCTATGGCTGCGAAGCCATCGTCTACACCGACATCGGCCGCGACGGCATGATGGGCGGCGTCAACATCGAGGCTACGGTGCGCCTGGCGCAGGCCGTGACCATTCCCATCATCGCTTCGGGCGGCGTCCACAACGTGGGCGACGTCGAGGCGCTGTGCCGGGTCGAGGATGAAGGCATCGAAGCCGTCATCTGCGGCCGTTCCATCTATGAAGGGACGCTGGACCTGCGCAGCGGCCAGGATCGTGCGGATGAGCTGACGCGCGAACTGGAAGCCAACCGCCTGTCCGGCAGCAAATAACATGGCCCTTGCTAAACGCATCATCCCTTGCCTGGACGTGACCGCAGGTCGCGTGGTCAAGGGCGTCAACTTCCTGGAGCTGCGCGATGCCGGCGATCCGGTCGAGATCGCCCGTCGTTATGACGAGCAGGGCGCCGATGAGCTGACCTTCCTCGACATCACCGCCTCCTCCGATGGCCGCGACCTGATCCTGGACATCATCGAAGCCGTGGCCTCGCAGGTCTTCATCCCCCTGACGGTGGGCGGTGGCGTGCGCGCGGTGGAAGATGTGCGCCGCCTGCTCAATGCCGGTGCCGACAAGGTGGGCATCAACACCTCGGCCGTGACCAATCCGCAACTGGTGGCCGATGCGGCCAACAAGTACGGCTCGCAATGTATCGTGGTGGCCATCGATGCCAAGCGCGCCGGTGACGGCAGGTGGGAGGTCTACACCCACGGCGGGCGCAAGGCCACCGGCCTGGATGCCGTCGACTGGGCACGCAAGATGGCGCAACTGGGTGCGGGCGAGATCCTGCTGACCAGCATGGATCGTGACGGTACCAAGAGCGGTTTCGATCTCGATCTGACCCGCGCGGTCTCGGAAGCGGTCAGCATTCCCGTGATTGCTTCGGGTGGCGTGGGTGGCCTGCAGGACCTGGCCGACGGCATCACCAAGGGCAAGGCCGATGCGGTGCTGGCCGCCAGCATCTTCCACTATGGCCAGCACACCGTGCAGGAAGCCAAGCGCTTCATGGCCGATCAGAACATTTCCATGAGGCTGGCATGAGCATCAGCGCCAAATGGCTCAACAAGGTCAAATGGGACGAAGTCGGCCTGGTGCCGGTGATCGCCCAGGAAGTCGGCTCCAATGACGTGCTGATGTTCGCCTGGATGAACCGCGAGGCGCTGGCGCGCACCGTGGAGATCGGCCAGGCGGTCTACTGGAGCCGCTCGCGCAAGAAGCTGTGGCACAAAGGTGAAGAATCGGGTCATTTCCAGAAAGTGCACGAAATCCGCCTGGACTGCGATGAAGACGTGGTGCTGCTCAAGGTCGAGCAGGTGGCCGGCATTGCCTGCCATACCGGCCGCCATTCCTGCTTCTTCCAGAAGTTCGAGGGTAGCGCCGACAGCGGCGAATGGGTCACGGTCGAGCCGGTCCTGAAGGATCTGCAGCCGGGTGCCGGCGGTGCTCCGGTCGCCGCAGCGGCCGCACCGGTCGCCAAGCCCAAGCGCGTGCGCAAGACCATCCCCAAGCCCGTGGATAGTGACAAGACCCCATCATGAGTGAAACCCTGAAGCGACTGGCCGAAGTCATCGAGTCGCGCAAGCTGGCCAACGGCGGCAATCCCGAGAAATCCTACGTCGCCAAGCTGTTCTCCAAGGGGGATGACGCCATCCTCAAGAAGATCGGCGAGGAAGCCACCGAAACCGTGATGGCCGCCAAGGATGCCCGCGTCTCGGGCGACAAGTCCAAGGTGCTCTACGAGTGCGCCGACCTGTGGTTCCATTCCATGGTCCTGCTGGCGCAGTTCGAGCTGAGCCCGCAGGATGTGCTCAACGAACTGGCGCGGCGCGAAGGCCTCTCCGGCCTGGAAGAAAAGGCGGCCCGCAAGGACTGACCTGACCGGTTGGCGTTCTTTTCCATTCCCCTTGTTTCCCAGGAGTACGGCGTTGGATAATTGTATTTTCTGCAAGATTGCGGCGGGCCAGATCCCCTCGAAGAAGATCTACGAGGACGAGGACCTGATCGCCTTCCACGATATCAATCCGGCTGCACCGGTGCATTTCCTGATCGTGCCGCGCCAGCATGTGGCGACCCTGGCCGATTGCGGTGAACAGCATGCCGCCCTGCTGGGCAAGATGCTGGCGCTGGCACCGCGCCTGGCGGCCGAGCAGGGCTGTGCTTATGGTCTGGACGCCGAAGGCAAGCCCAGCGGCGGTTTCAAGACCATCATCAACACCGGACCGGATGGCGGCCAGGAGGTGTACCATCTGCACATGCACGTGATCGGCGGTCCGCATCCCTGGCGGGTACGGTTCGTGCAACAATAAGGATTCGCCGGCCCGGGGGCTGGCAGGTTTCACTTGTACACAGGGCAGGGATGTCCGCTTAGGAGAAGAGAATGGGTTCGTTCAGTATTTGGCATTGGCTGATTGTTCTGGTGATCGTGATGCTGGTCTTCGGCACCAAGAAGCTCGGCAACATGGGTTCCGACCTGGGCAAGGCAGTCAAGGGCTTCAAGGATGGCGTCAAGGGCGCCGAGGAAGAGAAGAAGGACGCGGCCATCGACGTGCAGGCCAAGGAAAAGGACAAGTCCGGCAGCTGAACAGGCCGCCCGCCAGCCCTGTCTGGCGGGCTCGCATGGGCCCGCGTCGCGGTTCGAAGCGGGTATCCCGTCTTCCGGCGCATGCGCGCCCTCGTTGTCCTCTTAATGCCCACACAGACTCATGATTGATATCGGCCTTACCAAGCTGGCCTTGATCGGCGTGGTCGCGCTGGTCGTGATCGGTCCCGAGCGCCTGCCCAAGGTAGCGCGCATGGCCGGCACCCTGTTCGGTCGCGCCCAGCGCTACATCAACGACGTCAAGTCGGAGGTCAGCCGCGAGATGGAACTCGACGAGCTGCGCAAGATGCAGAAGGATGTGCAGGACGCCGCCAGCGATGTCAGCAACAGCATCCACAAGAGCATGTCGGAGACGGAAGCATCGATCAATGACGCCTGGAACGGCGGTGACGATTCTTCCAGTTCCGACAGCGCCAGTGCGGGCAATAGCTGGACCCGTACGCCCGATCCCTCCCTGCATGCGATCAAGGCCAAGGCCTTCCGCCGCAAGAAGCTCTCGCGCACTACCGGCGTGCCGGCCTGGTACAAGCACCAGAGCGGTCACAAGACCCGCGTGATCTCGGCCTCGGCCCGGGTGGCCAAGTATCGCCGTCCGGTCGGGGTGGGCAAGTCGGCAGGTTTCTTCTAATTTGGCGCAGCGCGTCTCACCTCATCGGAATTCCGACCCCATGGCTGAAGAAAACACCCAGGCCGAAGATACCTTCATCTCGCACCTGATCGAATTGCGCAGCCGTATCGTCAAGGCGGCTGCCGTGGTGCTGGTGGTGTTCCTGTGCCTGATGCCCTTCGCGGCCCACATCTTTGACGTGCTTGCCGCGCCGATGATCCATGCGCTGCCCGCCGGCAGCCGCATGATCGCCACCGGCGTGATCACGCCTTTCCTGATTCCCATCAAGGTCACCATGCTGGTGGCGGTGCTGATCTCGCTCCCCTGGGTGCTGTACCAGCTGTGGGCCTTCGTCGCACCGGGCCTGTACGCGCACGAGAAGCGTCTAATCGCGCCGCTGGTGATCTCGTCTTCGCTGCTGTTCGTCATGGGGGTGGCGTTCTGCTACTTCTTCGTCTTTGGCGTGGTCTTCCCGTTCATCAACAACTTCGCCCCCAAGTCGGTCTCGGTGGCACCGGATATCGACAGCTACGTCGACTTCGTCCTGACCATGTTCGTCGCCTTCGGCGTGACCTTCGAGGTACCGGTGATCGTGATCGTGCTGGTGCGCATGGGCTTGGTTCAATTGTCCAAGCTCAAGCAGATCCGTCCCTACGTGATCGTTGCCGCCTTCATCGTCGCCGCCGTGGTCACCCCGCCGGACGTGATGAGCCAGCTGATGCTGGCCGTGCCGCTGATCCTGCTCTACGAAGTGGGCCTGTTGGTGGCGCCGATCTTCGAGCGCGCCACACGCGCGCCGGATGCCGAGCCCAGCAGTTCGGTATCCTCGGAATAAGCCCGGCTGTCCCCGTAAAACAAAGCCCGCTCGATGATGAGCGGGCTTTGTCGTTGTGGAAGCAGCTTGGATGAGTCCTCACTCCTCGAGGCTCACCAGAGGGATCTCGCGCAGCCATTGCACCAGAGGATAGGCATCCTTGAATCCTTCCAGTACTTGCTTGCCGAGGTCAGCAGGAATCTTCTTGCGGATATCTTCTTCGGTCCAGACGATGAAACTCTTGAGCTTCACGTATTCGATATTGGGCGTGTCCGGATCGAAGCCCTTGGGCGGACGTTGCAGCTTGCCTTCCTCCTGCAGATCCCCATAAGTCGCCACAAGCTTCTTGTTCTTGCGCATCTTGGTGAAGCCTGCTGCATCTTCCACCACCCGGTTGCGGATGGCGCGCAGGCGCGGCGTCGGTGGCAGGTATTCACCTCCGGCGATGAGCAGCTGCCCGGCTTCGTTGATGTGGAAGTAGTAGGCCGGACCGCCGCCCTGGCTGGGCTTCTTCAGCCCACTGGCGGTGATGGCGGCGGAGAAGTGCGTTTTGTAGGGCCGCTTGTCATGTGAGAAGCGCATGTCGCGGTTGATGCGAAACAGCGCCTTCTTCGGATTGCAGCCCGCGATGGCCGGATCGAACTTGCTGATCTCGGCGATGAGCTTGATGGTCAGCGCCAGGAATTCCTCGCGCAGGATGTCGTAGCGCGGCTTGTTCATGACGAACCAGGCGCGGTTGTTGTTCTCGGAGAGCTCCCCGAGGAACTGGATCAGGTCTCGCACGTGCATGGATGGCTTGCTCCTGGATTATTCTTCGTCGGCATCATCGTTCTTGGGCGGCGGCGGACGCTTGCCCACGGTGATGTTCAGCTTGGTCTCCTGCGACTTGCGCAGCACCGTCATGGTGATCTGCTGGCCGGGCGTGAGTTGCGCGATGACGTTGAGCATCTCGGTCGTATCGGCCACCGGCTTGTCGGCGATGCTCACCAGGATGTCACCCGGACGCATGCCTGCACGATCGGCCGGACCACCCTTGAGCACGCCGGCGATGATGGCACCGGTCTTCTTGCCCAGGCCAAAGCTCTCGGCCAGTTCAGGGGTGATGTCCTGCGGCTCGACACCGATCCAGCCGCGCACCACCTGGCCGTGGCTGATGATGGCTTCCATCACCGTCTTGGCCGTCGACATCGGAATCGCAAAGCCGATGCCCAGGTTGCCGCCGGTACGAGAATAGATGGCCGTGTTGATCCCCAGCAGGTTGCCGTTGGTATCGACCAGTGCGCCGCCCGAATTGCCGGGGTTGATGGCGGCATCGGTCTGGATGAAGTTTTCGAAGGTGTTGATGCCCAGGTGATTGCGGCCCAGCGCCGAGATGATGCCCATGGTGACGGTCTGGCCCACGCCAAACGGATTGCCGATGGCCAGCACGACATCGCCCACCGAACTGTTTTCCGGATGACCCAGAGTGATGGCGGGCAGGTTGGGCAGGTCAATCTTGATGACGGCCAGATCGGTCTCGGGATCGATGCCGACCACTTTGGCACTGGCCTTGCGGCCATCGGCCAGGGCCACTTCGATCTTGTCGGCCGCTTCCACCACGTGGTTGTTGGTCAGGATGTAGCCTTGCGGGCTGACGATGACGCCCGAGCCCAGACTGGATTGCTTGTCATCCTGCTGCTGCTCGTCGAACTGGTCGCCGAAGAACTTGCGGAAGAACGGGTCGTTCTGGAAGGGGCTCTTCTGCGGGCGGGCCTCGGTCGTTGTGAAGATATTGACCACCGAGGGCATGGCCTGGCGCGCGGCATGACGATAGGAGTCCAGGGCGGGCGCGGCGGGCGTGGCTTCCTGCATCTGGATCGTGGACTGGGCAGGGCGCGCACGCGAAGTGAAGGATCCGGACAGCCAGTCCGGCTTCAGGGTCGCTACAATGAACCACAGCGCCAGACCCACTGTCACGGTCTGGGCAAACAACAGCCATAAACGTCGCATAAAAAGAATTTTTGGTTTTGGATTTGAAATCGGATGAGGAAGAGATGACCCGCCACATTAGTCGAAATGAATTCGCAGTCTATCTGGGGCAGACGCTCAACGCGGCGCAATATCGCGATTATTGCCCAAACGGCTTGCAGGTGGAAGGGCGCGCCACCATCGGCCGCGTGGTCAGCGGCGTGACGGCCAGCCTGGCCCTGATCGAGGCGGCCGTACAATGGCAGGCCGATGCCATCCTGGTCCATCATGGCTACTTCTGGCGCGGCGAAGACATGCGCGTGATCGGCCAGAAGCAGCGGCGCCTGAAGCTGCTGCTGGCGCATGACATCAATCTGTTCGGCTATCACCTGCCGCTGGATTGCCATCCCGAGCTGGGCAACAATGCCCAACTGGCCAAGCGACTCGACTTTGACGCCACCGGTCGCTTCGGTGAAAACGACATCGGCTGGATCGGGCGCTGCCTTGCCCCTTCGGTCAAGACTGCCGCCGACCTGGCGCAGCTCATCGAGAAACGCCTAGGACGCACGCCGCTGCTCATCGGTGACCCGCATCAGTCCATCGCTCAGGTCGCCTGGTGCACGGGCGCTGCACAAGGCATGCTGGGCGAGGCCATCGACGCCGGCGCCACGGCCTACATCAGCGGCGAGATTTCGGAACCGACCGTGCACCTGGCGCGCGAGAGCGGCACCGTCTATCTCGCCGCCGGCCATCACGCCACCGAGCGCTACGGCATTGAGGCGCTCGGCCAACATGTGGCCAAGCACTTCAGCATCGAGCATCGCTTCATCGACATCGACAATCCGGTCTGAGACCGGATGGCGATGTTTTGACTGCAAGCTTCAGTTTAAAAACCAAAAAGATGAAGCATAAAAAGTGAGGAAGCGCGTCAGCCCTGCTTTTTGAGCGCATCGCGGATTTCACGCAGCAGAAGCACGTCTTCCGGAGTGGGGGCCGGTGCGACGGGGGCGGCTTCCTCTGGCTTGGAGGCCAGGTCACGCGCCTTGTTGATGGCGCGCACCATCTGGAAGATGATGAAGGCCAGGATCAGGAAGTTGATGAAGATGGTCAGGAAGTTGCCGTAGGCGAAGACCGCGCCGGCCTTCTTGGCTTCGGCCAGCGGTAGCCCGTAGGCTTGACCGTTGAGCGGCAGGTAGTAGTTGGCGAAATCCAGACCGCCGAAAATCTTGCCGACGATGGGCATGATGATATCCTCGACCAGCGAGCCGACGATCTTGCCGAAGGCCCCGCCGATGATGACACCGACGGCCAGGTCGACCACGTTTCCCTTGATCGCGAAGGCGCGAAAATCCTTGAGCATGCTCATCCCTGGTTTCTCCTTTGAAAGTTGCTGTTTAAACATGAGGCGGGCTTACAACGGGTTATATCCTGCCCGCCAGGAAAAGTAAATCGGACAAGCGCTGACGCCGCACTGCAAAAAAACCGAGAACGAGAGCAGATTGACAAGGGGTTGCGCTGCGTCAAATGTTCATTTTCACAAGCCTGTACGATACCCGCCGTTAGCTACAAAACCCTATTCAGCTTATATATAATCAAAAAGTTGCATGAGGGTCACTTAGAAGGTCCACGCTAACTTACATTTGGAGATTGGGGTCTTTATGACTGACGAGAATCAGGTCGACGCGAGTCGACGAGGTTTGCTTGTTGCGACTTGTGCGGCCGGAGGTGTAGCGGGTTTGGCCACCGCTGGAGCATTCGTCTCCACCCTGCAACCTTCCGAACGCGCCAAGGCAGCGGGCGCACCGGTGGAAGTGGATATTTCTTCACTGGTTCCCGGTGAAATGCGCACGGTTGAATGGCGCGGCAAGCCGGTCTGGATTCTCAAGCGCACCCCCGAAATGATCGAGTCCCTCAAGAAGACCGATAGCGAGGTGGCCGACCCGAACTCCAAGCGTACCGATTTCTCCGAGACACCCGATTACGCCCTCAATGAGTGGCGCTCGCTGCGCAAGGACATCCTGGTCGTGGTCGGCATCTGTCCGCACCTCGGCTGCTCCCCCAGTTCCCGCTTTGACACCGGCCCGCAACCTTCGCTGCCCGACGACTGGCACGGCGGTTTCCTGTGCCCCTGCCACGGCTCGACCTTCGACCTGGCCGGTCGCGTGTACAAGAACAAGCCGGCGCCGGACAACCTGCAAGTCCCGCGCTACATGTTTGAAGGCGATAACAAGCTCGTCATCGGCAAGGACGAGAAAGGGGAGGCCTGATCATGGGAGCATTTCACGAAAAGAAGCTGCCGGATGATGCACCGGTGGCTGCCAAGGCCCTGAACTGGGTCGATTCGCGCTTTCCGCTGACGGCCACCTGGAAAGCCCACCTCTCCGAATACTACGCCCCGAAGAACTTCAACTTCTGGTACATCTTCGGCTCCCTGGCACTGCTGGTGCTGGTGATCCAGATCGTCACCGGCATCTTCCTGGTGATGCACTACAAGCCGGACGCCAACCTGGCCTTCGCCTCGGTCGAATACATCATGCGTGATGTGCCCTGGGGTTGGCTGGTGCGCTATATGCACTCCACTGGCGCCTCGGCCTTCTTCATCGTCGTTTATCTTCACATGGTGCGGGGCCTGCTTTATGGCTCCTACCGCAAGCCGCGCGAACTGGTGTGGCTGTTCGGCGTGGGGATCTTCCTGTGCCTGATGGGTGAAGCCTTCTTCGGTTACCTGTTGCCCTGGGGGCAGATGTCCTACTGGGGCGCACAGGTGATCGTGAACCTTTTTGGCGCCATTCCCTTCATCGGTCCGGATCTGTCGCTGCTCATTCGCGGCGACTATGTCGTTTCGGACGCCACGCTGAACCGCTTCTTCTCCTTCCACGTGATCGCCATTCCGCTGGTGTTGATCGGTCTGGTGGCAGCGCACATCATCGCCTTGCACGAAGTCGGATCCAACAACCCGGACGGCGTGGAAATCAAGGAAAAGACCGATGAGAACGGTGTGCCATTGGATGGAGTGCCCTTCCACCCGTACTACACGGTGCATGACATCTTTGGGGTCTCGATCTTCCTGCTGGTGTTCTCGGCGGTGGTATTCTTCGCGCCGGAGATGGGCGGCTACTTCCTGGAGTACAACAACTTCATTCCGGCCGATTCCCTGAAGACGCCGCCACACATCGCTCCGGTCTGGTACTTCACGCCGTTCTACTCGATCCTGCGTGCCACGACGGCCGATTTCATGGGCTGGCTCATTGCCGGCGTGGCCGGCTACGTTGCGCTGCTGGTGTTCAAGTCGCGGCTGACAGCCAAGCTGAAGATCGTTGCCATCGTCGTCGGTCTGGCCATCATCGCCGGCATGCTGATTTTTGATGCCAAGTTCTGGGGCGTGGTCCTGATGGGCCTGTCGGTGGTGATTCTGGGCGGACTGCCGTGGCTGGATCATTCGCAGGTCAAGTCCATCCGCTATCGCCCGACCTGGCACAAGTACGTGTATCTGGTCTTTGGCATCGCCTTTGTCATCCTTGGCTACCTCGGCGTGCAACCGCCGACGGCCATCGGCACCACCGTCTCTCAGGTGTGCAGCTTCATCTACCTTGGCTTCTTCCTGCTGATGCCCTGGTGGAGTGCTGCCGGTACCTTCAAGCCGGTGCCCGAGCGCGTCGTCTACCATCCGCACTAAGCCAGCTGCCAAAGGACAAGAACATGACATTGCTCAAGAAAGTGATTGCCGCGCTGGCCTTGCTGCCGGCGCTGGCCTGCGCCAACGAAGGGGGCTTCCCGCTGGATCACGCCCCGGACCGTACCAAGGATGTTTCTTCGCTGCAAAACGGTGCCAAGCTGTTCGTCAACTATTGCCTGAACTGTCATTCGGCCTCGGCCATGCGCTACAACCGTCTGCGCGACATCGGCCTGACCGAAGACCAGATCAAGAACAACCTCATGTTCAGTGGGGAAAAGGTCGGCGACCTGATGAAGATCGCGATGACGCCGCAGGATGCCAAGGCCTGGTTTGGCGCGGCGCCGCCGGACCTGTCGGTGATCGCCCGGGCCAAGGCATCGGAGGCCGGTAGCGGTCCGGACTGGATTTATACCTACCTGCGCAGTTATTATACGGACGACAGCCGCCCCACCGGCTGGAACAACATGCTCTTCCCCAACGTTGGCATGCCGCATGTGTTGTGGGAATTGCAAGGTATCCGCAAGGCCAAGTTCGTGGAAGAGAAGGATCCTCACGACGCGAACAAGACCATCCACAAGTTTGCCGGCTTCGAACAAGTCAAGCCTGGCAAGATGAGCGCGGCGGAGTATGACAACAATGTCGCCGATCTCGTTGCCTATTTGCAATGGATGGGTGAGCCGGCGCAGAATACGCGCAAGCGTCTGGGTGTCTGGGTGCTGTTGTTCCTGGGAATCTTCTCGGTATTGGCGTGGCGTTTGAACGCGTCCTATTGGAAGAACATCAAGTAAAAACGTACAATCACGTATCCGCGCAGTTTTTGCGGAATTGCGTATCGGGGTGAGCGTTATGCGTCTCGCCCCCCTTTTGTTTTAGGGCTCTGAAAAAATGATGGTTCTCTACTCGGGCACGACCTGCCCATTTTCGCAACGTTGCCGCCTCGTCTTGTTCGAAAAGGGCATGGATTTCGAGATCCGCGACGTCGACCTGTTCAACAAGCCGGAAGACATTTCGGTCATGAATCCCTATGGCCAGGTGCCTATCCTGGTCGAGCGTGATCTGGTGCTGTACGAATCGAACATCATCAACGAGTACATCGATGAGCGCTTCCCGCATCCGCAGCTGATGCCGGCTGATCCGCTCATGCGTGCCCGCGCGCGGCTGATGCTGTTCAACTTCGAGAAGGAACTGTTCGTTCACGTGCACACCCTGGAAAATGAAAAGTCCAAGGCTGCCGAGAAGAATCAGGAAAAGGCCCGTCACGAGATTCGTGACCGCCTGACCCAGCTGGCACCGTTGTTCCTGAAGAACAAGTACATGCTCGGTGACGAGTTCTCCATGCTGGACGTGGCCCTGGCCCCGTTGCTGTGGCGCCTGGATCACTATGGCATCGAGCTGTCGAAGACGGCAGCCCCGCTGATGAAGTATGCCGAGCGCATTTTCTCGCGTCCTGCTTACATTGAAGCCCTGACCCCGTCCGAAAAGGTCATGCGCCGTTAAGCCGTACCGGCTGCACTACCGCCTGAGCGGTGGTGCAGCTGCCAGTTGTTCAGATTGCTTTCCACCCCGGCCTAGCCGGCAGATGCGGTTTTTACAGGCGCATCGCACACCACACCAGTCATGCCAGAAGTCTCCACCAAGCCTTATCTGCTGCGCGCCATCTACGAGTGGTGCACCGACAATGGCTACACGCCGCACATCGCCGTGGTCGTCGACGGCCGCACGCGCGTGCCGATGCAGTTCGTCAAGAATGGCGAAATCGTCCTCAACATCAGCTTCGAGGCCACCAGCGGTCTGAAGATGGAGAACGACAACATTCACTTCAGCGCCCGTTTTGGTGGCGTTTCACGCGATATTCTGGTTCCCGTCGAAAACGTGATCGCCATCTATGCCCGAGAGAATGGCCAGGGCATGGCGTTCGAAGCCCCGGCGCCGGCCAAGGCAGAGGAGGCGCAGCAGGCAGCTGAACAGGAAAGCGTCACACCGGTCTTGTCGTCGGTGCCAGTATCCGAGCCAGAAAAGAAACCCGCCGAAGGCGGCGATAAAGGCGATGATGATCCGGAACCGCCGAAAAAGGGTGGTCGCCCTGTACTGACCCGCATCAAGTAAGCTATAATCGCCGGCTGAAGTTTTGCTGGCTTAGCTCATCTGGTAGAGCACCTGACTTGTAATCAGGGGGTGGCGGGTTCAAGTCCTGCAGCCAGCACCAATACCGAAGCGGCTCACAGCGATGTGAGCCGTTTTTCTTTTGCTCCGCATTTTTGCCCATTGAGACGTCGTCTCCCCCAGCCTGAGCTGCGGCCTTTGTGAAGCACTCAACACGGTCACGCTGCCGGCGCAAGGTCACCTGAGCTATCATCAAGGCTCTTTGCCGGACGACCGATAGCGCCGATCAACGGCATCGCCAATGATATCGCGCTCGTCACGACAATTCTCCGGGCCGCTGTAGCGGCCGGACTCCTGAACACGTCAGTTTCAGCCACCTCTTCGGTTCATTCTCGGAATTTCGCCATGGAAATCAAAGTCAACTTCCTCGACAAGCTGCGTCTTGAAGCCAAGTTCGACGACTTTACCGTCATCGCAGATCAGCCCATCCGCTACAAAGGAGACGGCTCGGCACCTGGCCCCTTTGATTACTTCCTGGCGTCATCGGCCCTGTGCGCGGCGTACTTCGTGAAGCTGTACTGCAATACGCGCAATATCTCGACCGAGAACATCCGGCTATCCCAGAACAACATCGTCGATCCGGAAAACCGCTACCAGCAGACCTTCAAGATCCAGGTCGAACTGCCGGCCGACATCGAGGAGGCAGATCGCCGCGGCATCCTGCGTTCGATCGAGCGCTGTACGGTCAAGAAGGTGGTGCAGCAGGGGCCGGAATTCGTCATCGAGGAAGTGGAAAGCCTGGACGCCGATGCGCAATCCTTGCTCACACTCAAGCCCGAAGCCGGCGTGAGCACGCATATCCTTGGCAAGGATTTGCCTCTGGAGCAGACCATCGCCAACATGTCGGGCTTGCTGGCCGAACTGGGCATCAAGATCGAGATCGCTTCCTGGCGCAATATCATTCCCAATGTGTGGTCGCTGCATATCCGCGATGCGCATTCGCCGATGTGCTTCACCAACGGCAAGGGCGCCACCAAGGAAAGCGCGCTGGCCTCGGCGCTGGGTGAGTACATCGAACGCATCAGCAACAACCATTTCTACGCCGGTTCCTACTGGGGTGAGGAGATTGCCAATGCCGACTTCGTGCATTACCCCAACGAGCGCTGGTTCAAGCCCGCTCGCGCAGACAAGCTGCCCAAGGAAATCCTGGACGCGTATTGCCTGGAAATATACAACCCGGACGGCGAGCTGCGCGCGTCGCATCTGATCGACACCAATTCGGGCAACGCCCAGCGCGGTATCTGTTCGCTGCCTTACGTAAGACAGTCGGATGGCGAGGTCGTGTATTTCCCTTCCAATCTGGTCGAGAACCTCTTCGTGAGCAACGGCATGAGTGCCGGCAATACCTTGCCTGAAGCTCAGGTGCAATGCCTTTCGGAGATCTTCGAGCGCGCGGTCAAGCGCGAAATCCTGGAAGGCGAGATCTGCCTGCCCGACGTGCCGCAAGAAGTCCTGGCCAGATACCCTGGCATCGTGGCTGGTATCCAGGGGCTGGAAGAGCAGGGCTTCCCGGTGCTGGTCAAGGATGCTTCGCTGGGCGGAGTCTATCCGGTGATGTGCGTGACCTTGATGAACCCGCGCACCGGCGGCGTGTTTGCTTCCTTCGGCGCACATCCGAGCTTCGAGGTGGCGCTTGAGCGCAGCCTGACGGAGCTGCTGCAAGGCCGCAGCTTCGAGGGCCTCAACGATTTGCCGCAGCCGACCTTCGAGAGCAATGCCGTGACCGAGCCCAACAATTTCGTCGAGCATTTCATCGATTCCTCCGGCATCGTGTCGTGGCGCTTCTTCAGTGCCAGGTCGGATTATGAATTCGTGGAATGGGATTTCTCCAGTCAGGGGGAAGATTCCAATGCCGACGAGGCGGCTACCTTGTTCGGCATTCTGGAGCAGATGGGCAAGGAGGCCTACGTTGCGGTGTATGACCAGCTGGGCGCTACGTCTTGCCGCATTCTGGTGCCGGGCTATTCCGAGGTCTATCCGGTGGAGGACCTGATCTGGGACAACACCAACAAGGCGCTGCTGTTCCGCGAGGACATCCTGAATCTGCATCGCCTGGACGACAAGGCGCTGGCTGCCTTGCTTGATCGCCTGGAGAACAACGAGCTGGATGATTACTCGGATATCGCGACCCTGATCGGTATCGACTTCGACGAAAACACCGAATGGGGCCAGTTGACGGTGCTCGAACTAAAGTTGCTGATCAATCTGGCCTTGCAGCAATTCGAAGAGGCACATGACCTGGTCGGCGCCTTCTTGCAGTACAACGACAATTCGGTCGAACGCGGTCTGTTCTACCAGGCCTTGAATGTCGTGCTGGAAGTGAAACTGGATGATGAGTTGGAACTGGCTGACTACGAGACCAATTTCCGCCGCATGTTCGGCAACGCGCGCATGGACGCGGCCATCGGATCGGTGACGGGAAGCGTGCGCTTCTTTGGCTTGACGCCGACCAGCATGAAGCTCGAAGGACTGGAGCGTCATCAGCGCCTGCTTGATAGCTATCGCAAGTTGCACAAGGCGCGGGCGAGGTTTGCGCAGGCGGATGCCGCTTGAGGAAGTTTATTCGCTTTATGAGGGGGCAGTCGCAATAGCTGAGCCCAGCATCCGCGTTGAGATTGACCATCAGGTCTTTGATGTTCATATCGGCGGGTTGAGGCAGGGCCAAACGGGGACCGGGCCTGTCCTGCCGCATTCAGTCCTGATCGGTATTCGTTCTCGTGGCGACGTTACGTTGCGGACTGGGGAGCGTTTAAGCTCCTGCATTGGACGGATGTTCGAACAAGTCGATAGGCTGTCCGTGAAGTTGTTCTACATAAATCCAATCGCAGGGACGTGATGTGAAAGCGTGTTCGGCGATTAGACTTGCAGCCAGCTTGGGCTTATTTGCACAGTCCTTGAAGTCTGGATCTGCCGTCAAACGAGGATCTTGAGGGTGACGTTGCACGAATTGATACCTGTTGTAATCGTCCAGCCACAGAGCTTGACGGCCGACACTTGCCAGCACCTCCAGTCCAAGATCGTTAAATGTGGCGCACTCCTTGAGTGTTCCTGAAGGCTTTCCGGTCCAGCAAAATTGAGGAGTGCCATGAGGGTCGTCGAGAGGCAAATAGATGCCGGTACGCGGCGGTGTTGTGCCGCTGTGGGCGTTGATGTCGCTTCGAAGTCTCAATGCCGTCGCGTCTCCAAGTGCTTCGGGATGTTTCGCGAGGCATACTGTCAAATCAAAATCATCCCATCCTCCAGAGATACCGGATTTCTTTAATTTTCTGTCGATATTGTGCGCGTACAGGTATAGATCATCGAAGCGGGATTGGAATTCATCTTCCTCCTCCGGTGTCATCCAGTTCAGAGAGTACTCCGACAGGCCGCGCCCACAATTGTACGCATCGGTAAATGAATAGACTTCGAATGCACGCTCTGCAATCTGCGTGGCGACAGATAGTTCGAAGTCGGCAAGAAATGGCCAGCCATTATTGGCCCAGTTCTCCGAGGTGTCACGTGTTCCCCAGCGGCTATTGGTCAGCAGTGCGTCGCGGCCTTGAAGCTTGGCCTTGGCCAACGTCGGGTCGACGAATCGCATCAGCTCGTGCAGGCGTACTTGAAGGCCTTTCAGATATTCGAGGGAGGCGAAATGGTAAAGCAGGCAGACAGACGTGTTTTTTCTGGGGCAGTCTGAGTTCAATGGGGTACTTGCTCATTCTATTTGTCCTGGATTTTTCGCTTCTTGAGGCAAGCAAGATGAGCTGATATGCCAGAGAATTCGGTCTTTATCCTGGTCAAGCTGCTTTTCTTTGCATCTTGCGTTCAATCCTGATCTGCATCCCATTGCCAGATGGTCGCGCCATATTCGCTATTGAGATCAGGCATGGTTTCTCCTTTGTTGAAATATCTGCGGGAATTGATCTTGGACGGCGTGAAGTAATATCCTGAACGGCTACAGATGGCACCGCTTTCCAGTCGAGCTGCCGTTCCTGCCTGATCAAGGGGCACATCTTCAGACAAATCGATAGGCTGTCCGTGAAGTTGTTCTACGTAAATCCAATCGCAGGGACGTGACGTGAAAGCTTGTCGAGCTACCAAACTTGGAGCCAGCTTGGGTTTACTTACACTTTCCTTGAAGTATGGATCTACCATCAGGCGAGGATCTTGAATGTGGCTTTGCACGAATTGATTCATGCGGTGATCATCTAGCCACAGAGCTTGACGACCGACGCCTGCTAGCGCATCCAGTCCAAGATCGTTAAACGTACTGCACTTTTTGAGTTCTCCAGAAGGATTTCCGGTCCAGCAAAACTGGGGAGTGCCATGAGGGTCGTCGAGCGGCAAATAAACGCCGGTACGCGGCGGCGTTGCGCCGCTACGGGCGATGATATCGCTGCGAAGTCTTAATGCGGTGGCGTCTCTAAGTGCCTCGGGGTGTTCGGCCAGGCAAAGCGTCAAACCAAAATCATTCCACCCTCCAGCTACGTTGAATTTTGTTAATGTTCTGTCGATATTGTCCGCGTAGAGATAGATGTTATTGAAGCGGGATTGGAAGTCATCTTCCTCTTCAGGTGTCATCCATGCCAGGGAGAACTCTGCCAAGGCCCGAGCACAATTATCAGCATCGGTAAATGAATAGACTTCGAATGCACGCTGTGCGATTTGCTTGGCGACAGAGAGTTCGAAGTCGGCAAGAAATGACCAACCATTATTGGCCCAGTTCTCCGATGTGTCACGTGTTCCCCAGCGGCTATTGGTCAGCAGTGCGTCGCGGCCTTGAAGCTTGGCTTTGTCCAGCGTAGGGTCGATGAATTGCATTAGTGATCGAAGGCGATCCTGCAATCCTTGCAAGTAAGACAGCGACGCAAAGTGATACAGCAAAGAGACGTGTTTCTTTTGCGTCAAACTAAGTTGGAATGGAATGTCAGACATTTTTGCTCAGTGATTCAGTTTTGTGGTTTGACCCGGAAGGCTTGGCAGTCCTATTTTTTCTCCCAATCCTGCACCTCCGAAATCCGAATAGCCCCATCCGGTATCAAAGGGGCCGCTGATGTTGGGGTGATTGATTGATTCTCGCAGGCCGACGTAGTTTTCTCTTTGCGCAGCATCCAGCTTGCCATATTCTGCTGTGCTCAGAGCATTCTGCAATTTTTGGGACGCATCACCATGGCGAGGGTAGTAAAGCATCGTGTCGTTGCGGGCATCATTACGGGGTACGTTAAATACGATTTGCTCCCAACCGCCCTCAAGGTGTCGATCTGTAAGACTATCCTTGAATTGAGTGGATGCCTTCCCTCGCCAAACTTTCAGGCTCTCACCAGGCTTGATGTCATAGATCACAAACTGACCATTCACGTTCCAGTCCGGCCATACCGCCAGGTGCTTGCGCCATGCCGCACGTGGATCGGCTGCCGCCTGCAATTGTTTGAAAACATCTTCTGTAACCCAGCAATCACTCATGGCTCGGCTATTTGGAGATAGGATTCTGTAGAGCCGAGCCGGACCTCTTATTTCATCTGCTATCAACGTGTTGAAAGATTTTACGTTGTGTGGGAGAAGCGCCGGCCATCCTTCGGCAACTTTCTCATCAACATATAATTTACTTTCCGAAGGGACCAGTCCCGGATATTCTTGATCTTTCCCCTTGCTGAGCCACGACGGCGGAGGCTCAGTCTCCCGCATCAGCTTGACCGCCTCCGCCTCCGGAAGCGCGCCGCGATAGTGTATGTTATTGAGGTTGATGATCCCGCGCTGCCGCTCCAGCGACTCACGCTCCAGCCGCATGATGATGCTATCCATGGCATTCTGGACCGGGCGCAATGCTTCTCCGAGATGCTTGTCCGCTAGCCGGCGGATATTGTGCACCTCTTCAAGATAATGTTTTGCTTTGGCGCCTATATTGGGCACCCAGGCGACCTTGGCGGCCAACTGTTCTAGGGCGCCGATGCCACGATCAAAGGCTCTGAGCAGTGAGCTGACATTGACCTTGCCACGAACAATCTTGATTTCATTTGCCAACCACTTGAAGACTTCGTCCACTTTGAGCTGGCGCAGGTATTTTTGCACATCACGCCTGCGCAGAAAGCCGACGACCAACGTCATGGCCGCATCGATCGCCTTGATGGTAGCGTCGCCACCCATGCGCCGGATAAAGTGGAAGAAGATCTTCAGTACGCCTTTGACCAGCGAACCCAGTGTCGGGAACAGCCCGATCAATGTCAGGGCCAAGGCGACCCAGGCCCAGGTGTCCGACGTGTCCTTGCGGAGCTTGTTGCAGTTGGCGATCAGGTCGCGGACATCACACACCTGATCGACCAGGGGAATCATCGAGATGGCTGCATCGGTCATCAACTGGCCAGTGGAGCGCTCTTCATTGAAGTCCCCTTGCATGGCTTCCCAGAACCAGACGAAAGGATTGGTGCTGGGTTCTTGCGCCTTTTTCTGATCGTCGGTTACCCACGCAAGTGCATCGCGCAGCTGGGTCGAATTCACATCAGCCATGCGTTTTCCTTCATATTGACTCCTTGGAGCTTTATGTAGAACCCATTTCATAAATAGGCGTGAGTGCGAGCGAGTCCCGTTTGGGATGAAGTGCAAGGCGCGAATTTGGGTCAAGACTGGGCGTCTTGACCCAAATTCGTAACGCAGCAATTCGCCCAAAC
>NZ_JABFMQ010000027.1:0-53631 GCF_013359625.1 Herbaspirillum sp. C9C3 | reverse complement strand
TCCGTATGGGGCAGACTCTACATCATTACCGTACTAATCTTGGGGAGCAGGTCAACCCAAGTTCATACTTATGTTGATTTGCCAGCACCACACCAGCAGCGACGTCATTGATTTTGAACCGACTACCGGACTGTGGCGGTACGTTGATACTGCATGGAGAGGCAGTGACACGGATCTCATTGCTCACTTCGCACTACCCATAAGGGGTTCGTACATTGAAGTAGAAGGAAAGCGCTTCTACGCCTATTGGACAGCAGATCGTGTATTGATGTTTGTCACGCCGGACAACAAGAAATTTGCACTTTTCCGCCATCTGGCTGGAGCCCTGTTTGAGGATTTGCGAGACGGCCTGCAATTGGATCTGGTCCCGGCGCAAAAGAATGACGGCAGTCTTGTGCCCGGATACTCAACCATGTTTTTGCGAGACGAGGATGGAGGCTTGCTTCATACGATTACCTACAATTCAAATTATTATCTGCAACTCTATCTCGCCGACTTCACTCCGTTCACCGATAGAAATCTAGCCTCGTGGGATTTTTTTGTCAGCCTGAAGAACGGAATTGAAAAGATATCTGGCATGTGTATATCCGCAGAAAAAATAGCTGATGTTGATACCAGTCGGATTCGCATCAAGTCAGGAGTGACGTGTCCGCAAACTGGTTATTGGTTAATTGCGGATTTGGTCGACGATAAAGAATATGTTGAAGCAGGGGCGCCCATGCCACGCTCATTCGATAGGGAAGTGACTTGGGAGTGGTTATCTGAAGACATCATTCCACATGAGCTATTCCCAGAAGATCAATAGTCGATGGAATGATCGCTTTCCCCAACGAGATTACAGCGATCATGTCCTTGAAATTAGTACCGCAATCATATGAAGTCTGCCTCCCGTGGCGGCAGCATTCGCAAATTCTCAATTATTGCCGCTGCACAGATATCACACGGCACCACTCACACTGATCAGCTTGGAGCGTACGAGCCACATACGAGATCGAGAATCGGCTCATAATTTCCCGCTTATTCATCTGCCACCGCGAACACCCGCCCCTAACCCTTGTCCAACCCGCTCCAAGGCCCGCCAGTTCCAGCAAGCAAACGCAGGACCAGCGGGGATCATCATGACAAGAAAATAACTGATCGGGATCGCATCGACCATGAAACTGCCTACCCTGAAATCCTTGCTCGGCGTCAAGCCACCCACCTCCGCCGTGGACTCGCTGCTCAAGCCCATCAATGACAATCACCCCGGCGGCGAAGACCTCTCCTTCACCGCCGATCTGGACGCCATCGCCGAGGCCCGTCGCTTCGACGATCCGACCCTGGACCAGGGCGAATGGGTCACCGACATCAAGGAAGCCGACTGGATCTTCGTCGAGCAACGCTGCGCCCAGCTCATCGAAACCCGCAGCAAGGACCTGCGCCTGGCCGTCTGGTACAGCGAAGCCGCCTGCAAGACGCGCGGGCTGCGCGGGCTGGGTGATGGCTTCCTGTTGGTGGCCGGCCTGTTTGACCAGTTCTGGGATCACCTCTACCCCCTGTCTGAAGAGGGCGACCACGACCGCCGCGTCGGCAACCTCACCTGGCTGCTGTCGCGCTCGGTGCAGATGTCACGCGAGATCCCGCTGACCGAAGGACGTGGCAGCGCCTTCTCCCTGCTCGACTTCGACGGCGCACGCACGCGCGCCGCCAATGCCGAGCGCATCGCCAACGAGGGCGGGCAGCCGGAGGAGGGCGTCAAGCTGGCAGTGATGGAATCGGCCCGCAAACGCAGTTCACATGCCTTCTACGAAGCCATGCTCGCCGATACCCAATACTGCCTGCAATGCCTGGAACAATTCGAAAAGTCGGTGGACCAGCGTTTGGGCGTCGACGGCCCCGGCTTCTCTGCCGCACGCGAGGCGATCACGCTGGTGCATGACACCATCGCGCGTTTCGCTGCCGACACCGGCCTGCGTTCAGTGGCGCCCGCGGAAATCGCCGTCGCAGACGAGAACACCGCCGCCCTGGCCGCCCAATTTACCGAGCCCGGAAGCCCAGTTGCGGCGCAGGTCCAGCATCAAGGGCCCATTCGTACCCGTGCCGAAGCCATCGCCCAATTGCGTGCGGTGGCGGAATTCTTCCGACGCACCGAGCCGCACAGCCCGGTCGCCCACCTGGCGGACAAGGCAGCGCAGTGGGGCGAAATGCCCTTGCATGCCTGGCTCAAGACTGTCATCAAGGACAATGCCGCGCTGTCCCATGTCGAGGAACTGCTGGGATTGCAACCGCCTCCGCAGGATTGAGCCCGTAGCGGCCTCAGCTCAAATGAAAAAAGGAACCGCCAAAAATCGGTTCCTTTTTTCTTTTACGAGATTCGCCCAGCCCTTACTTGGCGATGCGGAATTCGATGCGGCGATTCTTGGCGCGTCCTTCCGCCGTGCTGTTGGAGGCGACCGGTCGGTCAGGGCCCTGACCAGAGGTAGTCAGCAGGCTCTCATCGACGCCCTTTGCACTCAGGTAGGCTTTGACCGCATCGGCCCGCGCCAGCGACAGCGAAATGTTGCTGGCGCGCAGACCTTCATTGTCGGTATTGCCGATGATCTCCACATGCCGTCCTTTGAGTCTCAACATGGTGGCAGCGATCTCATCGAGGATGCGCTTGCCTTCAGGCGTCAAGGTGGCCTGCCCGCTCTCGAACGACACCACGCGGTTGGCCAGTACATTGTCCAGCAAGCCCTGTTCCGAGGTGGAAACCCGCAAGCCATTGTTGACGGTATAGGAAGAATTCAGGCTGCTGGCCATGTCGCTGGCGATTTGTTGTCGCTGTGCTTCATTGGCCACTTCGCCGGAAATGCTGACGCTGGTGCCGTCGATCTTCAGCTGACCTCGGCTGACCGCCTTGAGGTTGGGCGAAATCAGTTTCTGCACGTGACTGTTCCAGTTGGCCGGTAATACCACCTGGCCCACCGCAATCTGGTCGACTACACGATCGGCGCCGTAGACTTCACGCAGACGCGCCAGGGCCGCGGCCTTGCTGGCTTCGTCCGGTACCGTTCCGGTGACCAGGACCTGGCCCGGCGCGGGAGTGGCAACAGGTGGCGCAACGTTCTGCGCCAGGCCGATTGAGCAGGCAAGCGAGGCGATGCTCAACAGCGCCAGCCGACGGGTTTGGGAAAGAAGGTTCGTCTTCAAGATTCAGGCTCCGATGAAAGCTTCGCGGAACGAGGCCAGGGCCGAGGTCAGCGAGAGGTCTGGATGGGCCAGGTAGCTGGACAGTTTCTGGATGCCGTAGTCACCGCTCACGTGTTCTTCCACCCAGTCGGCATCGTCGAAGGGAATGTTGTGCTCGGCACCGGCCTGGACATCCATCACCGAATGCAGGGTGCGCGGTGAAGCTCCGGAGAAGCCAAGGAACATGACCGGTTGTTCATCCATTCTGGTCAGCAACAGCACCAGCTCGAAATCGGCCCGCGTGAGGAAGGGCGTGATCAGGTGCATCCAGAAGCTGGCTACCAGGCTGCGATACATCGGGTCGCGCGGTAGTGGCAGGATCAGGTTCTTGTCGAGACGGCTGGAGGTGCTGGCCATGACAGGTTGCAGCAGCAGGCCCAGTGCCAGCAGCAGCTGACGCAGATTGCCGGCGAAGCCTGCCTCGGTCAGCATCTGTTGCAGCGAACCGGTCGTCTGCAGATCAAGGAAGTCAGCGAAGGCGGCGCGGTAGCCGGCGCTGTTGATGTCCAGTTCCAGCGTGGTCGAAGCCAGTGTCTGCAGTGGCTGGCCAGGATCGGGCGCGCTCAGTACCCCCTGTGTGAGCGACTCCAGGCGCGTCCACAGTCGCGAGAGGATCAGAGGACTGTTGCTGACGAAGGCCACCGGGTCTTCGATATCGAAGGCACTCATCGAGATGAACGGGAAGCGGCGCTGCGACTGGTCGCCGCTGGCACGCAGGTGGCCCGCCACGGCACGCCGGCTGCGCGGACCCATGACCACGAAATGCAGGGGCTTGACGCCGTCATAGATGATCTTCCAGCGCGCATCGCGCGAGAGCAGCTCCATGGTCTGCGCCAGCCAGTTGTCCAGCAGCGTGATCAGCGCGGCGTTGTCGGTGGCCTTGATGAAATCCCCGCGTGCCGGAATCTTGCCGAAATAGCCGATTCTGATGGGGGTGCCGGATGCACTCATTGCTTGGCCCCTGTAGTCATGGATTGAGTTTGCGATTGCACCGGCGACGCCGGTGCAGGCGCTGGCGGCGCGCCGCCAGCGATGGTTTCCGGCAGCTTCAGGCCACGCAGAGCCGCCGTGCCGCGTGCGGCACCATTGCTGTTGCCGGAGACTTCGGCGCTGCTGATGATCTTCAGGTTCACCACCACCGTCACCCCGTCATTGGTCCACGACAGCTCGAAGACCCCGTTGTCCTTGCGCTTGCGCTGGGCCGTGTTGATCAGGCGTTCCAGACCGAAGCGTCCGGGCTGGTTGGCCACTTCCACCGTACGGCCGTCATAGGTGACGGCAGTCACCCGGGCACCCGGCGCACCCTGCGGATTGGGCCAGACGAAGTTGCTCCACTGGGCTTGGGTATTGCGGTAGCGTAGCTGCTGACCATCGATCTCGATGGTGTATTCCAGCGCACCCGGCGCTGGCTGGGGCTGGATCTGGAACACCGTCTGCGCATCTGCAGCACCGCCACCGCCGCCTGCACCAGCACCACCCGGGGTGCTGATCCAGTCGGCGAAGCTGGTGGTGATGGTCGGCGACAGGGTGATGCCCATGTCGGCCCACTTGCGTGGCGACAGCGTGTCGCCCCGGCGTACCACCAGCGGACCCATGGCCGTGGTCACGAACTTGGAGATCGCGCCATTCTCGCCAAACACGGTACCAATCTCGCCACTATTGGCCTCGATCTTCGAGTTGGGCGAGAACGGATACTTGGCCGCCAGATTGTTCTGGAACGGCTCGTATACCTGGGCACGCCAGATCTTGTTGACCTCGCCTTCGGTCGGACGCACCAGCGCATTGAAGCCCTGTACCAGCGGCCGCACCAGCAGCGGCCGCAGTGTGGTCTTCTGCTGGTCGTTCAGGCCGGGCAGCATCTCCTCATCGACGAACTTGAGCGAATCCGACAGTTCCGAGCCGCTGCCTTCCAGCGTCTGCTGCATCAGCTGCTTGGCACCGGGGCCGGTGTCTCCCTGGTTCTTGATGGTGTTCAAGCGGGTACGCAGCTTGGAGAGATTTTCCATGTAGCCGCGCATGAGCGAATTGCCCTTGTCCTTGCTCACCACCAGGCGCGCCACGCCGGCGAATTCGCGGCCGACCGGACCCATCGGGATAGCGGTGCTGCCATCGGTATTGAGCTGGGTCGGCGCCGGTACCGGGGCCGGCGAGCGACGCAGGATGGTTTCCTTGAACCAGCCCATGAAGCCCTTGCTGGCGGTGGCCAGGCCGGCATCGACCAGCGAGGGGTTGTCCCACGAGGTTTCGTCGTAGACCGTATTGATCACCTTGTTCAGCGGTGAGGTCAGCGGGTCGCCCAGACGGTTCATGGCATTGGTGGCCTCGTCCAGGTTGTGCAGTTCGACGATGCTCACGCCCTGCAGGAATTTCTGCCACTCACGCGCGTATTCGGTCTTGTACTGCGATACCAGGGCCTTCTGGATCTGCTCGGGGCTACCCTCCAGTGTCAGGTCGTCCTTGGTGGAGGTCTTGAGCACCCAGTCGGCGCTTTGCAGTTCCTTGTTGGCGGCCTCCTTGAAGGCATCCTCCACGAACTTCTCCCAGGCATCGCGAGTGAAGGTGCCGGGGATGGCGTAGCTGCCCATCACCAGTTCCTTGTCCTTGTCGCCGACGATGCGGGCGACCGTCATGGACGCGAAGCGGGTCGCGGCACGTGCCTTCACGTCGGCATATACGCGCTCGCGCGCCGGCATGCCACGAACCACACGACGCAGGTTTTCACGGGTCTGGTCGACCAGGGTCAGCTTGTTTTCCACGGTCGGCCAGGAGGGATCATTGATCTGTTCCAGCGAGAAGCTGATGAGTCGCTCGGCACTGCGGATCATCTGTTCGCGCGGCATGGTGCCCCGGTTGGTCTCCAGCCAGCCGCGCCAGAAGCGGGTGATCTGGTCGCTCAGGTGACTCGATTCGGCACGTGACTTGTCGGCCAGCATCAGATAGGTCTTCAAGGCGTTGTAGGCATCTTCCACACTGGTGGCCGAGCTGTCCTTGTAGGTGCGCAGGGCGTTGCCGGCCTGCGCGCCATTGTCGGCCACCGGCGTGATGCCGCCGGCTTGGGGCGGCTTGGACATTGGTTCCAGCTTGCCGGAATTGGCGTTGACTTCCATCAGGTAGGTCTCGATGTTGGAGGCCACCGGTTTCAACATGATTTCCTTGATGCCGGCGAAGTATTCCTCGCGCAGCTTGCGTTCCAGCAGGTCGCCCTGATAGAGCCCGAGTCCGACCGAAATCGGGCGGCTGGAGCGATAGCGGTCCAGTTGTTCGATACGGTCCTGCAGGATCTCCAGTGCTTCGAAGCGCGATTGCAGGTCCAGGCGCTTTTCCTGCAGTTTGACGGCCTTGTCCATGTCGGCCTGGACGTTGGCCACCAACTGGCGGTTGCCCATGTAGGACCAGCTCCATCCACCCAGCAGCGCCCCCAGTACGGTCACCGCCGCGAAGAAGGTGATGTAGCGCATGCGGAGCTTGTGGCGGCTGGTGTACTGCGCCACCAGCTGCTTGTCCGCAAAGATCACCTGCTTGAACAGGTTGTGCAGGAAGAATCCGTGCTGGGAGGAGATATCGCGCTGCGGCTTGTGTTCCAGCGTCAGGCCGAAGCGGTCGGCGATGCGCTGCGAGGAGGCGCTCACGGTCGCGCCTTCCTGCAAGGCACTGGTGAAGTAGAAGCCTCGGAAGACCGGCTTGAACTGGAAGGGATTCTCCTCGAACAGGGTAGTCACGAAGGAGCGCAGCACGCCCTTGATGGAGGAAAACTCCAGCGGGAAGGTCAGTACGCCCGGCGCCAGGTTTTCGCCGCGCTTGACCGACATGTTGACCAGGCTCATTTCCTTGAGGCCGGCGTACAGTTCGTCGAAGCGCTCATCAAAGAAGCTGCTGACCTCCTGTCCGCTGCGCTTGCGGTCGTAGGCGAGGGTGGCGCCCCAGACGCGGTCGCGTTCACTGCGTTCGGTGTCGAGGAAGAATTCGTTGAAACCGGTGATCAGGTCAGCCTTGGTGAAGACCACATAGACGGGCGCAAAGACTTCCAGCTTTTCGGTCAGTTCCTGTACGCGCTGGCGCAGATTCTTGGCCAGGTTGATGGCGAATTCGGGACGATTGCCGGTCAGCTCGGCGATGCTCACCGCAATGATGATGCCGTTGATCGGCGCCTGCTTGCGATAGCGCTTGAGCAGGCCCAGAAAGCTGAACCATTCATTTCGGTCATCTTCGTATACCGAATAGCGCCCGGCGGTATCGAGCAGGATGCCATCGGTGGTGAAGAACCAGTCACAATTGCGTGTACCCCCCACCCCATGGACGATCTTGCCCCCCTTGTCGGCGAAGGGGAATTGCAGGCCCGAATTGGCGATGGCAGTACTCTTGCCCGCTGCCGGGTTGCCGATGACCATGTACCAGGGCAATTCGTACAGCGCGGCACCGCCCGACTTCTGGCCCAGCTTGGAGGTCTTGATGGTATTGATGGCTTCCAGCATGCGCTGGCGCAGGGCGTTCACGTCGTCGCGGCGCGCGCCGTCGCTGCTGGCGGGGGCGGCCTGGGTGGCTTGCTGCTCCAGCACGTTTTCCAGCTTGCCGGCGGCACGCCGGGCTTTCCAGCGCTTGTAGAGCCAGAACCCCAGCCAGACCAGCAACAGCAGGCCGAGCAGGGCAACGGCCCAGATCAGCGCCACTTCGAGCTGATCGGCGCCGATGAAGAGAAAGGCCGCCAAGGCGGCGAAGCCCAGGAGGATGAGGACACGCGTGTCGCTGAGGATATGCCAGAGTCGTTGCATGATGTGAGCGCTTTGGTGTGGAGTTCTTGTTATACGGTCGCTGAAGCAGGGGCGTGAGATGCCGTGGATGTCGAGGATGCTGCGGGATCGGAAACCGGTGCGGCTCCTGCCGCAATGACGGGAGCGAGGCTGAGGGCCACCACGGCGCGCCGGTGCGCGTCTTCGTTGCAGACGCACAGGGTCGGTTCGCCGCTCTCGGAGGTGGCAGTGTGTGCCAGTACCAGCGCCGACAGCGCCGTGGCCTGGCCGGCCGAGCCGCAGGTGGCGCCGAGCTTGACGCATTGGCTCCCCAGGTCCAGTTCGGGCAGGGCGGCGTAGCCCAGTTTCATGATTTCATCGGTACGGCTGGCGCGGTAGTCACCATCGCTTACCAGCAGGGCCAACTGATCGGGGGCAATCGCGGCATCGCGCAGCGCAGCCTGCGCCAGCTGGATCAGCAGTTCGCCCGATACGCGGCGAGCCTGGTCGACCGATTGCTCATGCCGGCCCACGCTGGCCCGGTGCAGCAGGACCGGATCGGCCGTCCCCATGGCCAGCGCCTGGGTGGCGTCGGCCAGGATCAGACCGGCGGCGGCTTCTGCCGGCGCTTTGCCGATGTTCTGCGACCCTTGCAGCAATTGCTTGTCCTGCTGCCAGGCCTTTACGATCTCCGGATCCAGGTTGCACTCGGCTGCAATGACCATGGCCAGGTAGGACGAGGCCAGATAAGGGGAGGGCTGCTGCGTGCGCGCATCGCGACTGGTGGCGACCAATCGGTCCAGGTGCTGCAGCGGGTGTGCGTTTTCGCCGGCCGCGGCGGGAAGCACGTTGAGCTTCTCGGCCGGCCAGCCGGCCAGGCATACCTGCTCACCCAGCCAGCGTGCAGCCTGCATGCGGTGTTCGCTTCCCCAGTGGGCGGGCAGCAGGACCAGCAGATGCAGATGCGGCAAACCGACTTCCTCCTGACGGTGACGCGCAGCCTCGCGATACTCCTCCAGCAGGGGATGCCACTGCAGCCGCTCTCCCAGCTCCCGCGCGATATCGGCGGCTAGCGTCAGGCTGCGCCAGTGGGCATCGCCCATCAGCATCAGATCCTGCCCGGGGAAATGTTGCTGATGCCAGGCCTGGAAGATTTCGCGTGTTTCTTCACTTTGGAGGTCGCCGATGCGCCCGGCGAGGATGGGCATGTCCTGATCGTTCACCAATTCGCCATCCAGGGGCAGGCGCAGAGATTGCGACTTGATCTGTTCCAGCAGGCTGCTGGCGTCGGCACCGAAGGGTGAGCGCAATGCAGTGGCCACGATGGCCAGCGTCCACCTGCGCTCGGGAGGATGTCCCGGTTCGCTGGGTGCAGCCGTCGGGGCAGGTGCGGCAGCCGCGGCGGCGGCCTTGGCGGCGGCTGCCGCGACCAGCGCGCTCCTGGCCTTGCTCACGCCCCACACCAGCAGCAAAAAGACGGCCGGCAACACCAGCAGATAGACGATGACATCGCCGCCATCGGGCATGTGGTTGGCGCCTGACCAGTAGGTGATGAACATCACCCAGGTCATCAAGAAAACTGCGACGGTCAACAGACCCCGCTTTATCCATGTGCTCATCAGCGTTCGCTTTCTGGATTCTTATTGTTGTAGTCGGCCCTGCCCCTGTCATGATGGTTGGGTTCGCTCAGAGCGTCGTGGTCGCCTGGCCGGCAATGAGTACCGCGCCGCAGGCGGTCTTGTCGCCATCGCGCGCCACCGGCGCGCCATCCACCACCATGGTGGGGTCGCCGCTGACGATGGTGGTGGTGCCGTGGTGCGGGCAACTGACCTTGTCGCCGATGCGCGCCACCGGCTTGTTGCCGACCAGAGTCTGACCGGAACCTTCGATGACGCTGCCACCGTGCGAAGTCTTGTCGCCGAGGACGATGATCGGCTTGCTCATGGTGTATCCCCTTGTATTTCTATGGTCTGTCTTTATGCGGGCGGCCGGGCAAGGGGCCGCCTCCAGCTTCATTTCTTCATCACGCCCGGCATGCGGTATTCCGTGTGACCGAAATCCATCAGCTTCCAGCGGCCGCCCCAGGTCAGTCCCACCGACTCGGCGACCTCGCCATAGAGACGATAGCCTTCCATGGCCCATGGATCCTTTTCGCTGATGACCAGCTTGCCGTTCCGGACAAAGGCGCAGTCGCCCGCAAGGCCGTACTGGTGGTAGCTCTGGAACGCGGCTGCATTGGTGACGTTGCCCCCCATCCCGGCCAGCATGTTCTGGCGCTCCGGACTGCGGTAACCCTCGATGAGCGCCATCTCGTAACCATGCTTTTCCTTCATGATCTTGAAGACCAGCAGCAGGCGTTGGGCGTATTCTGGATTGAGCAGTTGCCAGTTGCGGCTGGCGTTGACCAGCATCGGACGGACCTGGACCACTTCCGCAGTGGTAAACATGTCCGGCGGCAAGGGCGGCGGTGGTACGAGTTGCTCGCCTTTTAAAAGTTCCGCAATTTGAGAATTGGTTACGCGCTGGGTGTCGTCAAAACCCTGCAGCATCGACTTGCCGCTTAACAGAAATGCAACGATGGCTGGACCTATCAGCAATACTGCGATCGTTGACACAATTACGTAATTATTGCGCACGTAGTCGACACTCGCTGTCAGGGAACTCCGTACGCTGGATGTGGTCCCTGCAATCACTTCCTCGCTTCTTCTGTTCCAGCGTTCCCATCGTGAGCGCAGACCTGCAAGCCGGGCGTGCAGGAAGCGTAACGTCAGTCCTCTGCCGGACGGAAACAGCAGCAGCCACATCGCGAAGCCGGTGACCAGCAGATAGGTGGCAATGAGAAGGAACAGCACGACGAATCCCCTTTTTATTCTGGTCGACGCTGGGTGGCACTGAAGGTGCGGACGCCGACACGTTTCTGGAATTGAGCCGGCTCATTGGCAAGTGATTGAGTCGGACTGGCAGTCAACAGAAAATTAATAAAAATCAAACAACTTGTTTCAAGTTGGATAACTCAGGAGTACGGCCTTGCAGCCTCCGAACCAAGAAAAACCTGGATCCAGAAGACCAAGCTTGATGCCTGCATCGGACACTTCGTCTGCGGATGAAGTTCGCATCCTCAATTCGATTTCGGACGGAAAGAAAAAAGCCCGCAGCAATCGCAGTGGCAATGGCGCAGGTACACACAAGCCGCGTCGTGTGCTGTTCATCGTGCTGCTGCTGTTGCTGGTCGCCGGCGGCATCACGCTGGCAGCCTTGCGTCTGCACGGTCATGATGGTGGAAGCACTTCCGTGCAAGCCTCTGCAACCCGATCCAGGCCGCCACCGGCAGCCGCTGCACCTGCATCGACCACCGACACCGGGCCAGCTTCAGGCGTCGCTTCGGCCGCGACCGATACAGCGGTCATCAACGATACCAGTGCCCCGGCACCAGACCCGGCGGCGGACTCCAACCCCGCCCGTGGCCCGGACCAGTTGACTTCGGCGCTGGAGGAAGGCGTCAAGCCGCCGCCGGCGACGCTGAAGAACGCCCTCGAAGCCAAGCCGGAAAAAACCGTGAAGCCCCCCAGGTCGACAGCCCAGCATGAGGAAAAAAAGAGGAAGGCAGCCAAGGCCGAGAATCGCAACGACAGCGATGTCGATCTGATCAAGGCCCTGGTCGCCCGCTCCGGCGAGGTCGAGAAGAAACGCAGCCCCGAGGGCGCCGGCAATGCAAACGGTGGCGATGGTGCGAGCGGGCAAGGCACCCCGGCGAAGTCTTCCCAGGCGCATCCGGGGCCCTCCCGGCAGAAGGATGCCCGCAATGTCGATGTGGTGGAGCGCAAGAACGGCGAGAGTACCGCCTCACTGCTGCAACGCTGTCATGCGCTGGGTTTCGTTGAAGGTGAATTCTGCCGTTGGCGCATCTGCTCGGGACGCTGGGACAGCGATCCCGCCTGCAAGGTGGCCAATACGAACAATTGATGCAGATTGCCCGACCCGGGCAGTCTGCAGAGAATTCTGAGCTCAATCTTGTTTCTTATTCTGCACAATCGGTGACCGATGTCTGAGCTGCTCAACCAGCTGGTGCAATTCACCAGCGCGACCCGTCTCTATCGGCTCTCCCTGGGAGAGCGTGTCGCTACCGGCGATCTGCTGGTGGAAGCCTTCGCCGCCTCCGAAGGTCTGCATGCCGTCGGCGTGCGCGAGGTGATCGCCCTCAGCCTGGACGCCGGCTTGTCGCTCAACACGCTGATCGGCCAACGGGCCAGCTTGCAGGTGAGCCTTGCCGACGGTTCCAGTGCCAGCTTCTCGGGGCTGGTCAACGAAGCCGCCAAGCTCGGCAGCGAGGGAGGGCTGGCCCGTTATCGGCTGCGCCTGGTCCACTGGATCTGGTTGCTGAGCCAATCACGCAACAGCCGCGTGTGGCAGGACAAAAGCGTCGTCGAGATCGTCGAGGACGTGTTCGGCGGCTATGCCCCGCATGCGGCCTGGCAGTGGTCGGACGAAGTGATGTCCTTTCTGCAGGACCTGCCGCCGCGTAGCTATACGGTGCAATACCGTGAGTGCGATCTCGATTTCGTCAGCCGCCTGTTGGCGGCCGAGGGCTTGTCCTGGCGTGTCGAGGAATTCGCCGAGGCCAGTGCCGGGCACCGGCTGGTATTGTTTGCCGATTCTTCCCGGGCCACCGTCTTCCCCGAGGATGCCAGCAGTGCTGCCGAGCTGGGCGGGCAGGGCATCCGCTTCCATGCCGGTACTGCCCGCGAGGAACAGGACAGCATCCAGGCCCTGGCTGCGCGCCGGACCTTGCAGCCGGCATCCTTCACCTTGCTTTCCTATGACTACAAGAGCAAGCAGGCGGTCGCCACCAGCATGCCGACCTGCCATGAGTTCGGCCACCAGGATGCGCCGCGCCTGGAAAGCTACGATAGCCCCGGACTCTACGCCTATCGCAGTGCTGCCGAGGCCGACCGCTACGCGCGGCTGCACCTGGAAGCCAGCGAGGCGCGCAACAAGCTGTGGCAGGCGCGCAGCACCGTGCGTACCCTGCGTCCGGGCACTCGCTTCACGCTGGCCCAAGGCCCGCTGGGCCTTTCCGCAGCAACCGGAAAGTCCCCCGAATACGCGGTATTGTCGGTCGCGAGTGTGGGTATAAATAATTTACCCAAAGATGCGCAGGAAGGCTTGGCCGAACTGTTCGGTCCACTGCCCCCACTGCTGGAAGAATGCCTGGTCGCATGCCAGTCGCAGCACCAGATTGCGCAAGGCAGCCAGCATCCTGATGCTGCCGCCATGAGCGAGCGCGCCGGTTTCGACGCAGTCATCTCCCAGGCGCGCAAGCTCGGTTACGCCAACGCTTTCGAGGCGATACGCGCGGACGTCGTATGGCGTCCGGTGCTGGCAGATGGCACTGGCCTGTATCGCCACGCGGGGGCCACCGCCCGGGGTAGCCAGAGTGCCATCGTAGTGGGTCCCGATGGACAGAGTACGGCCAACGGCGGCGATGAGATTCATTGCGACCGCCTGGGCCGGGTCCGCATCCGTTTCCACTGGCAGGGCCGCAACAACGATGCCGCTGCAACCTGCTGGGTGCGCGTGGCGCAGCGCTCGGCCGGTGGCGGCAATGGCATGCAGTTCCTGCCGCGTATCGGACAGGAGGTGCTGGTGCAGTTTCTGGAAGACGACATCGATCGCCCGGTCATCCTGGGCGCGCTCTACAACGGCCAGGGTGAAGGTTCCGCCTCACCCACGCCGGGAGGCGAAGCAGCGCAGGGTGGCGAGCAGGAGCGCAACAAGGTCTTCATGAGTGCCAGCGATCTTTCTCCCAGTGGCCAGGGCAATCTGGCCGGCGGCAATGCGCCGACATGGCACGGCGGCAGTCAGGATGGCGACGGGCATCGCAACGCTGCTGCGCAGTGGGGCATTCGTTCCAAGGAATTTGGCGGGGCCGGCTACAACCAGTTGCTGTTCGACGATACCGATGCCCAGGGCCGCATCCAGCTCAAGACTTCGCAGGCGGCGTCCGAACTCAACCTCGGTCATCTTGTCCACACGGCGGACAACTATCGCGGCAGTTTCCGCGGTACCGGTGCGGAACTGCGCACCGATGCCTATGGAGCGATCCGCGCGGGCAGCGGCATTCTGTTCTCCAGCTACCAGATCCAACATGGCGCCTCCAGCCGCGACCCGGCCGGTGACAATGCCGGCGGCATGGCCTTGTTGAAGCAGGCCACGCTGCTGGGCAAGACGTTCAATGAAGCGGCGGTGACCCACAAGACCGTCGCGCTGGCCGGCCATGTCGGCCCGGCGCAGGCCAATGCCAGCGTCATCAACGACAGTGCCGCGCCCCTGGAAGCCATTCGCACGGCAGCAGCCGGCATGGTCGATGGCGTGCCCGACAAGAGCGGCGAGGACGTGGCGGCCGCCAACACGCAGACGGGCGAGGGCAAGCTGCCGCAGAGCACCTCCGCCCTGATCGGTATCGCTGCCAGGGAAGGCCTGGGCGTGGTCGCGGGCCAGCATCTGCAACTGGCCAATGGCGAGACGGTGAGCCTGATGTCCGGTCACGACAGCCAGCATGTGAGCGGCAACCAGCTGCGCATGCGCAGCGGGCAGGCCCTGGGCGTGCTGGCCGGCGCCGTTGCTGCGGGCGAGGGTGGAGCGGGTTTGCAGATGATCGCCGCGCAACAGAATATCGATGTGCAGGCGCAAGCCGATACGCTGGCGGTACAGGCGCGCGATCAGGTGAGCGTGGTGAGTGCCAAGACCAGTGTGGATTGGGCGGCGGCCAAGAAGATCACGCTGTCCACTGCGGGTGGGGCCAACATCACCATCGAGGGCGGCAATATTACGGTGCAGTGTCCGGGGAAGCTCACCATTCATGCTGCGCAGAAGCTGTTCCAGGGGCCGGTGCGGCAGGAGGTTCCGATGCCTGTCTTGCCCAACAGCGTTTGCAAGGACTGCATTCTGGCCGCGATGAAGCAGGGTGCGCCGGGAGTACTGGTATGACCGATAACCCTTGTCAGCCTCTGCTGGACTGGTGCAGAGCGCCTGCGCAAGCTCGGCTTCATCGCTTTGCTCTGCTCGACAGTGCACCGGTGGAAGGCGCGTTCCGACAGCGGCCCTTGCAGGGCCAGCGTTTTGCCTCATTGTTTGAAGGACGACAGGAAGCCGTCCTGCCCGAGATCGCCCCCTTGCTGATCGGTCTGGATAGCGCCCAGGGCAGCAGCTTGCAGCGTCTGTGTGAATGGCTATGGTCGATGGGTCTTGAGCATCCGTGCCTGTCCTGGATGGCATCACCGTTGCCGCTTGATGCGCTGGCAGCCCATCTGCGGCTGTTCCACACGGTGGATCTGAGTGAGGGACAAACCATGCTGTTGCGTTGGTACGATACCCGCATTCTTCCGCAATGGCTGGGTTGCCTGACGCCACAGCAACATGCGCAGTTCTGCGCACCGCTGGTCAGCCTGTCCTGCCTGGACCGAACGGCGCGTGTGCAGACGTTTTTCCAGGACCGCCAGGCAGAGCGTATTGCGCCCCTGTCCGAACCTGCGTTGGGCAGATCATTGGTGCAACTCGATGACCGGCAGTTGGCGCAGCTGATGCAGTCCTCCCAAGTCGATATCCTGATCAATCGTCTGCTGTCGCTGATTGCCCCGGAGCTCGCTCGTGTGGCGCGCGGACGCTTGGCTGCGTTCTTGCAGGCACATGTCGACCAGCTCTGCGCTGCGGGGATAGACGATGCCGAGCGTCAGCTTCAGTGTCTCTTGCCTGCCTTGTACACCTCGGGTGCCGCCTGGCTGCACCCTGCCTTCGCCTCCTTGCTGCAAACTCCGCCTGCCGGGTTCGAGGCCTTCGCTGCGGCGATTCAGGCGCTTCCCGATGAGATCTATGCGGTTGATCTTCCCTTGTGGGATAAGGAAGAGCTTGTCGGCAGAGAGGATGCGGCTGCATGAGCGTAGTAATAATGAAAATTGCTGTTGGAGCGCTGCTGGTAGTGCTGGCGGGATGTGATCGATTCTCTTCCGAACCGACCTATAGTGGCTTGAGTCTTGAGGCGTTCAACTACACGCCCTATAACCTGGACCGCTTTGTGATCAAGGATAGATATGGAAATAGGGGTTCTGGTGGAGGCGATCTGCCCCCGAGTTCCGGGGAAGGGCGGTTGTCATGCTGCTACGTGCTTAAAGGGACTGAGTTCGAAGTGGAATGGGAAGCCTATGATGCCGACATCGCTTCACACAATCTCTATGCGCCGATCGAAAAAATTAAGACGACTACCAACGTAAGTATTCCGCCGACGAAGATAGTAGGTGGCTCTGGCACCAAGATTCTGGGTTTGCATTTTTATCCCGATGGTCATATTGAGCCAGAGTTTCGGTCCGATCTCGGAGGGTCGCGTTTTAATTATGGCGTTATCAACTATCAAATCGTGACCAAATACGGTCAGCGGATTAATCTTGGCGAACAGCTTAACCCGGCTGAAGTATTTAGGCGGACTGCAAGAATGGCGGGGCAGGGCTGGATCAAGTATCGCCTGATTGATGATGCAGACCTGGAGCAGTATGTGTATTTCACTCTCCTGGTAAACAAGAACTTTGACGAAAATCCGCAGGTGAAGAAAATCCTGCAAGAGACACAGGGAAAGCCAGGCGCTTTCGCGACGGAGATGAAACAATTGCCCGCTTCGGCCATTGTCGAGATACGCCAGATCCCCTAGCGGGAAATTGGAGGCCGGATTGATCATGAAGGTTTTCGCTGAAACCGCGTGAACACGAAATTGAGATAACAGGAGATGGGATGAAAAAAATTGGCAGCGCCCTGTTCAGTGCGGTTGCGATGGTAGTGGCGTTGGTAGGATGTGATGGACTTTCCTCCGAACCGACTTATAGCGGCTTGAGTATTGAGGCCTTCAATTACACGCCTTATAACCTGTCCAGATTTGTTATTACCGACAAGTATGGAAATCAGGCCAGCGGCGGCGGAGATTTGATGCCGGGTTCTGGTGCGGGCAGACTTAGCTGTTGCTATCAATTGCAAGGCACGGAATTTAGCGTTGAGTGGAAGATGTATGACGCAGACGTCGCCTCCAAGGACCTTTACAAGCCAATTCAATATATTAGTTTTAAAGAAGATATCCATCTTCCTCCGACCAAGTTGGAAGGAAACGCCGGTACCAGAATATTAGGATTACATTTTTATCCAGATGCTCATGTCGAGCCTGAATTCAGGAGTGACTTGGGAGCTTCGCGGATCAGTTATCGAACCGTCCATCGAACGCTTCTGGAGCAATATGGGAAAAAAATTGATCCGGCAGGAAAACTGAATGAAGCAGAATTGTTCAGACGGACGGCACGGATTGCCAGTGAAGCATGGAAAAAATATCGTCTTACGGACTCCGAGGATTTGGTGCAGTTTGTTAGGTTCTATTTATTGGTTAACCCCGGATTTGACCGATTTCCGCAGGTGCAGGAGATTCTAAAAGACACAAAGGGAAAATCGGGTGATTTCGGCAGAGAAATGAAGAACCTGCCAGAGGCCGCTGTAGATCAAATCAAGACTTTTTCTGTCAGTGGCAAGGAGCAGCAACCATGACTCGTACTACCGGAGAAAGAGATCCTTCCAGAATAGCTCAGGAAGATCGTTCCCCGCCGGACCTTGCTATAAAGATGGCAGGCGCGAGGGCCAAGCAGAAAGAGGCAGAGAAACTTGCTTGCCAAGCTGATATACACGTCGGATTCTTTTTTGATGGCTTCGGCAGAAATCGAGATATGGATGATCCACAGACATCCCGTTATTCGAATATCTGCCGTCTGTGGGAAGCGCACAGAGATAACGAAGATGTTCGTCGGCCAGACAATCAGTTCTGGTATAGCTTCTATTACTCAGGATTAGGGACGCCTCTCAATAAGGACGCAGCTAATCGTGATCTTGTCCGCGCCGCTACCAAGATTGCGAAGAATGCCGGGGGCGTCGCCCTGTCTGCGGCGAGCAAGATTGCAGGCTACGATCGTGTGGAAAAGTCCGTAAAGACAGTAACTGGTGTTACTGATCCGATGAAGCTGGGCGGCAAGGTATTGAAGGACTCGTTGACTGAGATGTCTTTCCGTCCAGTGGTCAAGGCTTACAAGGACGTAATCAAGGAAACCAAGGCCTTGCCCGGTAATGCGCGGCGAATGCTGACCATGGCCAGCGGTGATCGTTGGGTCATGCGTGGCAAGGCATCATTGCGAGGTTTCCTGTATGACCTCAAGAAAAATCCCTTGAAAGCCAGTTGGTCTGCCGCCAAGGTATTGATGGCCGATGTGGTGGCCGATTCCATTCCCATGGTCCGCGACAGTGCCGCCAGTGCCAGTCTCTTTGGAACCGGCGTTGACGTGAGGCTCAGTGCGGCCTTGGACCAGTTCAAGGCCGCCTACGCGGATGCCAAGGGCAAGATTCCCAAGGTTCAGCGCATGCAGGTCAGTGTCTTTGGTGCCGACCGGGGATGTGTCATCGCGCGAACATTCGTCAATGAACTCGCTCGTATCTACAAGCGCGCCAATGAGCAGGACTTGGCCATCGACGGTAGCCTGATCGAAATCAAGTTCGTCGGGTTGCTGGATAGTGTCGCTTCGATCATGGAGGAAAACAAGCTCATCGGTTTTCTGCCTCTGGTCGGTGTGATCAAGCAAAACTACGGCGATCGTGCTTTGGCAATACCGCCGGCTGTACAGCGTTGCGTACATTTCGCGGCGGCTCATGAACTACGTTTCTATCAACGCCTCGACAGCTTGGAAAAAACTCGCGGAGAACAATATCTTTATCCGGGTACCAGCGAAGACGTCACAGGTGGTTCCCCGGATGGAACGCTCAACTTCCGTGGGGAATTGCAACGAGTTCCTCTGCGGGACATGCTCCATGAGGCGCTGATTTCGGGCGTCATGATGGACCGCATGGAGGATCTTGCGATTTACAAGACTGAGACATTTCAAAAGTTCTCCCTGGCGGCCCCCATCGTCGACGACAAATCCAGCTACCGCATGATGGAGCTGGTCAACGCCTATCGCGCCGTCGTCCCGCGCGCGCCAGGCCTGGATTTTCTCAAGCACATGAGCGTCTTCATTTCCTGGCTGGCCGTACGCTACCAGTCCAAGGAATTTCGCGAATCCGTGACCACCCATGCAGACGCGGTGCGCGCCGCCCAGGATCAACGGCGCGAACGGCGTGAGCGTGCGGAGAAGGCGTTCGCAGAGGCGCGCCGCACGGCATCGACCGACCGCGAAGGCTATGGCCGGGCGATGGCCGAGTTGTTCGCGGCTCAGGATGATGAAACCCGCAACATGCCAGACACCATCCTGGAAGTGCACCGCCCCTTTGTCAGCGTCTGGGAGCGCCTGGACAAGGAAGCTCAGGAGGTCATTGCGCAGCGGGCCCGCTATCAGAAACAGCAGGACGACGAACCCCAACGCAAGATGAAATGGCAGAAGTACGTTGACGAGCATGCGGCCATTTTCGTGGACCCCTCGGGCCAGAAACCGACCTACAAACCGGCACGTCCTTTGATGTCGCCCGGGGAGCTCACGCTGGCCGATGCCTGGATCAATGCCACCAATGGCAAGAACCCGCTGCCGGACAAAGTGATGGCCCTGTTCGATCTGCTGGTGCATGACACCATGCTCACCAGCTGGCACGACCATGTTCTCTCTGCCACCTTGTATTTCCAGACACGCGCCATCGATACCTTCGGCAAGACCGATGCCAAGAAGGAAGAGGAGACCAGGAAGAGCGACGACATGAATGCCGCAGCGGTGCGGCGGTTGCAGGGCAATGCGCTTGTTCTCCCGAACTAGAACACCGGGACTGATGCCATGAGTGATGTGCATGACGATCCGTTGGCGCTGTTGCATTGGGCGCAGGCATGTCGTGAACGCGGCCACCAAGCCTTCCTTCTGCTCGATACGGCGCAGGCCGAGGCGAGCCATCTCAAGCTGCAGTCCATGCACGTTCCTTATACCTCGCTGTTCGAGGGAAAGCGCGAAGAAGCCTTGCCTGAAATTGCGCCTCTTCTGCTTCCCCTCTCGGGACTGGATGAGCAGCGTGCATTGAGGCTCGTGCGCTGGATCTCTCAGCTCGGCTTTGGCGCGCCTTGCCTGAGCTGGTATGAGAGCTCGCTCGGCCTGCATGACTTTGCAGCACATCTGCGCAACTTCCACCACGTGAGTCTCAGCGATGGGCAAGTCATGATGATGCGCTGGTATGACACGCGCATCCTGCCGATCTGGATACAGGCTTTGTCCAAGGATCAACTGGCGCTATTCACGGGCGGCATGCTCAGCCTGGCTTTCGTGGACCGTTTCGGCGAAGCCCGGACGCTCTATCAGAGCGAGCAGGTGCACCCGCCCAGCCAGGCTTTGCCGTTGGACGCACCGCTGGTGACGCTGGATGACCGTCAGTTCGGGCTGCTGGTGGATGCCGGAGATCTCGATGCCCTGCTCACGCATTTGCGCTTCGTGATCCCTGATGAGACGAATGCCTTGCCCACACGCACGTTGGTGGAATTCGTCGCCACCTATCAGCAGCGTGCGCGCGACGCCGGCGTGGATGATATCGATCGGCAGACGCAGTACGTGTTGCTGGCACTCTACACCAGCGGCATTGGTGTTGAGCATCCTGCGGTCAAGGCCTTGATGCAGGATCCGCCTGATTCACTGGCAGCCTATTTCGATGCCCTGCAGGAAATGCCTGGTGAAGTCTGGGAAGCAGGGCCACCTCTTTGGGAGAACGAGCATGTCGCATGAACACTGGCAGAAAAAAATTATTTTTCCGCAATGGGTACTGGTATTGGTACTGGGAATGGTGGTGCTGCTGGCCATGTCTTGTCCGCGCGCGCATGCCCAGACGAATGACGATCTGAAGGCCCTGGTGGCGCATCTCAAGTTCGTGATCCCCGACGAAACGGCCCTGGTTGAACCACAAAAACTGGAGCGCTTCGTCGCGCAGTACCAGAAGCGGGCGGTTTCCGCAGGCCTGAAGGATATCGATCGTCAGACCGCCTACGTGCTGCTGGCCTTGTACACCTCGGGCAAGGGTCTCGAGCAGCCCGAGTTCAAGCAGGTGATGGCGCATCCGCCGGCTTCTTCGGACCAATTCAGTGATGCCCTCATCGGCCTTCCGCAACGTGTGTACGATAGCGGGCAGCCGTTGTGGGAGAACGCGGTCAATGGCAGCAGTCGTTAGCCCTTCGATGAACGCTGCCAGAGCATAGAGCCTCGTATCGTCCGATAGAGTTTTCGTTACTTTGAAATATATCCATGGAATACATCATCAAGATGTCCGGAAAGTCCCTGCTCCACATGTTGCTGCTGTCTCTACTCATCATGTTGGGCGGATGTGAAGAGAAGGAAGCGCCCGAGCTGGGGATGGAACTGGTCGGCTATAACCATACTGCCTTTGGCATATCGGACTTTGATGTCACCGTCATACCGGGAAAGCGCGCTGCGGGTGGCTACATCGCAGCCGGACAGGGTGGCGGAGGCTATATCTGCTGTATCAGTGTCCCAAAGAACTGGCGTGCGGGACTGATGGCGAACGTCAATGTCCGCACCGTGAATGGTGCGGGGGAGCCGGTTGAGCGTTCCTGGTCAGTGCCTGTGCCGCAATATACATCGGAACAGGCGGGTCACCTCTCGGTACATTTCTTGCGGGATGGGCAGGTGAAAGTATTCGCTACGAACCTCGCGCTCTGGCACCCTGACTATCCGTTGAAAGGACCAGAGGCTGAATTGAAGCCAGGATCAAACTAGTTGCGGGAGTATGAGCATGAGTATGCTTTACACGGGGCGTCCGGTACCAAGCAATGGGCATCGAAAATTTTCTGCCAAGGAGGCCGCGCAGCGTGCCAAGGCGCTGGCTTGTCTGCGGTCTCGGGGAAGTACTGAATGCAAGGGGCAGATCTTCGTCGGCATGTTCTTTGATGGAACCGGCAACAATGACAAGTGGGTAGAGGAAAAACAGACGGCGACACAGCGGCAGCGGAACAAGCATAGCAATGTCGCGCGACTATACGATGCCTATCTCGATGAGCCAAAAAACGGATTCTTTAAATCCTACATGCAGGGTGTGGGAACACCCTTTGCAGAGATTGGTGACAACAGCAAATTGGGAACCGACATCGGCGGAAATGCGTTTGGCTTCATGGGAGCGGATCGCATCAACTGGGGCATCACCTTTTTGCTCGATGCCGTCTACACTTATCTGACAGGAGCGGGTCTTTTTGGTGACCTCCTGCAACGACGCCAACTCGTCAACTTCATGAGTTCTTCCATGCTGGCGGGTGGCAACGCCTATGCAGCAACGGCGGACATGAAAGTCGGACAGTGGAATGTGCCCGGCTATCTGCTGAACGCACCGGAGCAGATGCGCCGCGCCGACATCTACAAGCAGTTCATCGACAAGCTGACTGCCGCGGTCAAATCCAGCCAGCGCAAGATCGTGCAGATCAACGTTTCGGTATTCGGTTTTTCGCGTGGAGCGGCTGAGGCTCGCGCGTTCACGCACTGGCTGCACGAGCTCTTTACGCCTTCCGGGGGTGCCTTCGAGATCGCTGGTGTGCCGATTCGCATTGGCTTCCTCGGTCTCTTTGATACGGTCGCTTCGGTCGGTATCGGGGATGTGACGCCGATCACCTTCGGTCACATGGCCTGGGCGCACAATACGCAATCCATTTTGCCAGCGGTTGAAGAGTGTGCGCATTTCGTGGCTCTGCACGAACAGCGCGCCAGTTTCCCCTTGGAGTCCTCCACAGGATGGAAGAATGTCGGCTATCCCGGCATGCACTCTGATGTGGGCGGCGGCTACCTGCCGGGGGAGCAGGGTAAATCCATGCCTGACTGGGGCTTGTCACCGCAGCTCTCGCAGATCCCCCTCATTGACATGCACTTTGCTGCACTCAAGGGCGGCGTCCCGTTGCTGACCCTGGCCGAGCTGGCGAAAGACTCTGCCAGCGCCAAAGGCTTTGCCACCGACGCGCGTCTGGTCAAGGCCTACAACGACTGGTTGTCCGGTAACGGCATCAAGGGCGGCAGCATTCGCGAATTTACGCAAGCCCATACCCGTCAGTATCTTCGGTGGCGAGGATCGCTGCATGAGGGGAAGGGGGGCTTGTTGTTGAGCAAGCGGTTCTATCGGGATGCTGCAAGCTCCGACAAGAAGGATCTGCTGGAGGCCGATGTCGAACTCGGGAAAATGATCCGTGACTGGCGCGAGCGTAGCAATCTCGATCTGGATCAGCGCATGGGGCAGATGGCCCGAAAGTATGTGCGCCGCGTCTCGCCGCTGGCGGGCGTCCTGACGGATGCGGCCAAGGAGCACCTGACTGCGGAAGAGAAAAAATTCTACGACATCATGTGCGCAGGTCCGGTGCCGCCGGCCGCCTCGGTGACGCTCTTCGACGACTATATCCATGATTCCCGGGCCGGCTTCCGTGTCGCAGGGAAGCACGAGCCGATTTTCATCACCGGTGGCTATGCCCGCTTCCGTCAGGTGTTTCTGCAGGGCGAGGGCGATTCAGCCACGCGCAAGATCGGCGAACTGGTCGAGCGCAAGGTGGGTGAACGTGCTGCGGACATGGCTGAAGACGCGCGTGACATCAAGGATTACACCGTCCGTACCTATGATCGCGCGCGCGATCGCATCGTCAGCGGTTACCATGCCGTCGAGGATGCGGCCGTGCGCGCCAGGCGCGAGCTTGAGGACAAGGCGCAAGCTGCCAGGCGGGAAATCCAGGAACAGGCTGAAGCGGCCAAAAAGAGATTGCACGCGGCAGCCGAGGCGGCAAGAGACCAGGCCAGCGCGTTGAAAAAGAAAACCATGGCCGAGATCAAGCGCGAAGCCGACGAAGCACAGCGCATCTATGATGCGGCCCAGCGTCACGTCATGAAGAAGTATGAGGAGCTGGGCGCGATGTGGCACAGTATCGTGGATTGATCAGCGCTGATCTCGGATGGATCGCCGTTGAACGCCTCAGAGAGACGCCGCGCCAGATTGCCCAGCGTTAGTTGCACGGCGCATCTTTCTCTCTTCAAGCCATCTTCCCCACCCCCAGCCGAAACACGCTCACCGACTCCGCCAGCCTGCGCGCCTGTTCCTTGAGCGCCTCCGTGGCTGCCGCTGCTTCTTCCACCAGCGCCGCATTCTGCTGCGTCACCGTATCCATCTGTGCAATGGCCTGATTGACCTGTTCGATGCCAGCTTCCTGTTCGCCGCTGGCGGCGGAAATCTCGCTCATGATCTGCGTCACACTGCGCACGCTCACCACCAGTTCCTCGATGGTCGCACCCGCATTCCTGACCAGTTGACTGCCCGCTTCCACCTTCTGCACCGAGTTGCCGATCAGGTCCTTGATCTCCTTGGCCGCGGTCGCCGAACGCTGTGCCAGGCTGCGTACTTCCGAGGCAACCACCGCAAAGCCGCGCCCCTGCTCGCCCGCCCGGGCCGCCTCCACCGCCGCATTGAGGGCAAGGATATTGGTCTGGAACGCGATACCATCGATCACGCTGATGATCTCGGCAATCTCACGGGCCGAGCCCTGGATCTCGTCCATGGTGCTCACCACATCCGACACCACCAGCCCGCTGCGCGAAGCGACTTCAGACACCGATCCCGCCATCGCATTGGCCTGGCGCGCATGATCGGCATTGCGGCGCACGGTGGAGGTGATCTGTTCCATGGCCGCAGCTGTTTCTTCCAGCGAGCTGGCCTGCTGTTCCGTGCGGGCCGACAGATCCAGATTGCCCCCGGCGATCTGGGTAGAGGCCGTGACGATGGTATCGCTGCCGATGCGCACGCCACCCACTACTCGTTGCAGGCTGCTGTTCATGTCCTTGAGGGCCTGCAACAGTTCACCAGTCTCATCCTTGCGCGTAACCTCGATGCGGCTGCCCAGGTCGCCTGCGGCAACCGTCTTGGCGATGGTCACCGCCTCGCCAATGGGCCGTGTGATGGAACGCGTGACCAAGGTGGCCAATAATGTAGCCAACAGTACGACGACCGCACCCACCCCCAATCCGATGGCGCGACCGCTGCGGATGGCACTGGAAATTTCCTGGCCGGTGCCGTTGGCGTTCTCGCGGGCAATCGCCAGCAAACCTGCAAAGCCCGCGCCGAGGATCTTGTCGGCGCCACTAATGGAGGCGTCGATCTCGCTCACAGTGGCACCTGCCGTCTTCATGTCTTGCACCTTGGCAATGGCAGTGCGGTAGTTGCGTTCGCCCGCGTTGATCTTTTGCAGCAGCTCTTCTTCCTTGGGATTATCCACTCCTAGCTTGCGATATTCGGTCATCAGGCGCGCGATGGCATCCATGTCGGCCAGAAAGTGCTTGTCGTAATCCTTGCCGCGTATTACGTAGTTCTTGAAGTTCTGTACACCATCGCCCAATTTGATGTAACCCTGGGTGGCATAGTCTTGCTTGTTTAGCACCATGCCGGAAAAATCACTCCAGTGGCGACCGATCTGCGTCAGGGTGAGAAGAGATGCTGCAATGAGCACGCACGCCAGCAGCGTGACGAGCAGGAAGGAGCCGCCAAGACGGGTACCGATTTTCATGCCTGTTCCCTGAAAATCATTTATAAGATTTAGCGATTCTGACGCCTGCTGACCCTGAGGCAAAGCCAATGGAGGCAGGTAAAAGCCTTGCAACTCATCATTTGTCATACCAGCTGCCAGCAAAGGGAGAAGATGCCTGGCGGCATTCTTTCTGGAGCCGCAACAGAGCATTACCGGATTACAGGTTTTTCCTGAAGAAAGGAAATAATAAGATTCTTCCATGGGAATGAAGCACTCATAAGCGATACGCACCGTGCAGCATCCGCTTGCATTCCAGGGAGCAGAACATGAACAAGATCACACGCCAACTCGTCCTCGCCGCCACGCTTTCGGTGGCCAGCATCGCAGTGCAGGCAGCCTATGCAGCCGAACCGGTCAAGGCCGGGCCCACCTCGACCACCAGCATCCCGGCGCAACAAACGCGTACTGCGGCTGCCGATCAGCAACAACAGCAAGGACTGACCCGCGCACAGGTCATCGAAGACTTCAAGCAATACCAGCGCGCGCACGCCAACCCCAGCTATGCCGAGCTGGTCTTCCTGCGTTGAGAATGGAATGAAAAAGGCCGCTTATTGCGGCAGGAACATCTTCTGCAGCAAGCCGATGAGCTGGGCGCGCTCGGCATCGGACAACATCTCGGTGGCCTTGAGTTCCAGTTCGATGGCGGTCTGCTCGGCCTTGCTACACATGCGCATGCCCGCCGGCGTCAATGCCAGTACCTGTGAACGGCGATCCTGAGGATTGCGCTGGCGCAGCACCAGCCCGCGCTGCTCCAGCTTGTCCAGCAAGGTCGCCAGATTGGGCGGGGAGACGTTGATGGCCTTGGAGAGGCGCTTCTGGTTGATGTCGGGATTGGCCTTCAAGAGGCTGAGCACCGTGAAATCCACTGGCCGCAATGCGAACTTGGCCATCCGTTTTTCGAATAACGGCATGATGGTGATGTAGGCACGGCGGCAGTTGTAGCCGACCAGGCTCAACAGCAGTTGCTGGTCCAGCGGCGCGCTTGGCGCTGCATCTTCGTCGGAATCGAAATCAGCCGGCTTCTTGGGCAGCATGGTGGTCCAGGTCGGTGGGAAGAGGCGGCAGCCCGGTCGCCAGGCAGCCTTCGATCACGCTGGACAACTGGTGGACTTCCGCAAACACAAAGGCGAAATGATAGCACGCGGCATCCCGCTTGCCGCCGTACCAGGCCGGGTCCGACGCCATGGCCGATATCGCCCGTCGTCCGGCGCGCAGCCACATCCAGCCCAGTGCCACATGGCCGGTCAGGCGCAGCATTTCATCGGCCACGTAATAGGGCAGGGAAGGCGATTGCACTGCCGCCGAGGCGATACGGGTAGCGAGTCCTCTTAATTTATCCACAGCGCTTGCGAGCAATCCGGCCTGATCACCCAGCACCTTGCCATCGTCGATGTCCGCGCGCACCAGCGTGAGGAAATCATCCAGCCGTCGGCCCTCATCACCCAGCACCTTGCGCATCAGGAAATCGATCGCCTGGATCTCGTTGGTCCCCTCATAGATCATGGTGATGCGGGCATCGCGCATGAACTGTTCGATGCCGGTCTCCACCACATAACCATGTCCCCCGAAGACCTGCAGCGCGCGACTGGTGCACTGGAATCCCTGATCGGTGAGAAAAGCCTTGATGACCGGCGTGATCAATTCCAGTCGCTCATGATGACGACGACGCAGCACCGCATCGGAGTCATGTGCGGCCAGATCCAGCAGCAGCCCGGCCCAGCAGGTCAGCATGCGCGCGCCTTCGATGCGGCAGCGCTGCTCCATCAGCAGCTTCTGCACGGCGGGATGGCGCACGATCAGATCATTGCCGGAAGAACCCGGCGCACGCGACTGGCGACGCTCGCGCGCATAGGCGCTGGCGCGCTGCCAGGCCGCCTCGGCCAGACCCAGCCCTTGTGCGCCCACATGCAGGCGCGCCGCATTCATCATCACGAACATCGCAGCCAGCCCGCGTCCGGGCTCACCGACCAGCCATGCCTGCGCCTGCTCGAAGTGCAGGCTGCAGGTGGCGCTACCGTGAATACCCATCTTGTGTTCGATGCCGGTACAGTGCACGCCGTTGCGCCGGCCATCGTCCAGCACACGCGGTGCCAGCAACAGCGACAGGCCCTTGCTGCCTGGCAGCGCATCCGGCAATCGGGCCAGTACCAGATGCAAGATGTTGGGCGTCAGGTCGTGTTCGCCTCCCGAGATGAAAATCTTGTCGCCGGTGAGGCGATAGCTGCCATCTTCTTGCGGCACGGCACGTGTGCGCAATTGGCCCAGGTCGCTGCCAGCCTGGGCTTCGGTCAGGCACATGGTGGCCAGCCATTCGCCGCTGGCGATCTTCTCCAGATAGCGTGCCTGCAACGCGGGCGAGCCATGCGCCGCCAGGCAGGCATAGGCCCCATGCAGCAAGCCGGGATACATGGTCCAGCCATGATTGGCTGCGCTCAGCATTTCATGGAGGGCGCAATCCAGCACATGCGGCAAGCCCTGGCCGCCGTGTTCCGGCGCACAGGCCAGGGCCGCCCATCCACCCGCACAGAATTGCGCATAGGCGCGCTCGAATCCGGGCGGTGTGGTCACCGCTCCATTCTCGAAACGGCAACCCTCCCGATCGCCAATACTGTTCAAGGGAGCCACCACATTGGCGGCAAAGCGTCCGGCTTCTTCCAGTACCTGCATCATCAGTTCGCCATCGAATTCGGCGTGGGCCGGCAGGGCGCGCAAGAGCTGCGGAGCCTGCAGCACTTCATCAAGGACGAAGGCGAAGTCGCGCAGGGGTGGGGCATAGCTCATCGTCATTCCTTTCGTCGCGCTTCTTTCTTATGTTGTTTTTGCATACTGTGGTGCAGAAAACGCCAGGTCTCAGGAGGCTGTCGCCACCTCGGTTTCCGCCTTCTTGCCAAATCCCAGGTAGGCCTGGATCACTTGCGGATCTCCCGCCAGTTTCGCGGACTCGCCCTGCATGGTGACCTTGCCCAGTTCCAGCACATAGCCATAGTCGGCCGTCTGCAAGGCCGCGCGCGCATTCTGTTCCACCAGCAGTACCGAGATGCCGGCCGTGCGCAGTTCGGAAACGATATGCAGAATCTCCTTGACGATGCGCGGTGCCAGGCCGAGGCTGGGTTCATCCAGCATCAGCAGTTCCGGCTTGGCCATCATGGCGCGTCCGATGGCCAGCATCTGGCGCTCACCGCCCGAGAGCGTACCGGCCTGCTGGGTGCGGCGCTCCTTCAGTCGCGGGAACAGGTCGAAGACAGTGGCCAGCTGATCCAGCGGTTGAGCCTGTCGCAAGCGTACGCGGCGAAAGCCGCCCAGCAGCAGGTTGTCTTCCACGCTCATGGTGGAAAACAGTTCACGTCGCTCCGGCACCAGGGCGATACCGGCCATCACGCGTTGCTCCAGGCTCCAGCGTTGCACGGCCTGGCCCTGGTAATGCACCGCGCCTTGCGCGGGCATCACGCCCATGATGGCGTTGAGCAAGGTGGACTTGCCCGCACCATTGGGCCCGATCACGGTGGCAATGCTGCCGCGCTCCAGCCTGAGGTTGATGTCATGCAGGGCCTGCACCTTGCCATAGCTTGCGCGCAATTGCGCGACGTCGAGGACCAGTTCGCTCATTCGATTCCACCCAGGTAGGCTTCGATCACGGCGGGATGCCTTTGTATCTCTTGCGGTGTGCCTTCGGCGATCTTGGCGCCGAATTCCATCACCACGATGTGGTCGGTCAGTTCCATGACGAACTCCATGTCATGTTCCACCAGCAGGATGCTCATGCCGTCGGCGCGCAGTTCCTGCAACACCCGGGAAAGCGCCTGCTTTTCCAGATGGCGCAGGCCCGCCGCCGGTTCATCGAGCAACAGCAGCAGCGGATCGCAGCACAGGGCGCGCGCGATCTCCAGGATGCGTTGCTGCCCCAGCGCCAGGTTACCGGCCTGCTCGTGCATCAGATGCTGCAGGCCGACGCGATGCAGGGCGCGTGCGGCTTCGTCCAGCAGGGCTTTTTCCTCGGCGCGTTCCAGATGCAGCATGGCGTTGATCGTATTGCGCAGGAAGCCTTGCTGGCTGCGCATGTGTGCGCCCAGGGCAACGTTTTCCAGTACCGTCATGCCCGGCAACAGTCGTACGTGCTGGAAGGTACGGGCGATGCCGAGCCTGGCGATGGCGCGCGCGGGCTGTCCGGCGATGTCGCGGCCATTGAAGCTGACACGACCACCGCTGGCATGCAGCAGACCCGTGACCAGATTGAAGGTCGTGGACTTGCCTGCACCGTTGGGACCGATCAGGCCGACGATTTCGCCCGCCTTGACCTTGAAGGACACATCATTGACCGCCACCAGTCCGCCAAAGCGCTTGTTGATCTGGTCTACCTCCAGCAGCGGCGCACCGCGCGCCGGACCGTTGCGCTTGTCCAGCGGGGCGGCGCCGGCCACGCGCAGCGCCAGGGGGGCGGGCGGGAAGGCGCGCAGCCACAGCGCGCGCACCCAGGGCCACAGGCCGCCGCGTGCATACTTCAGCAAAAGGATCAGGATCAGGCCGAAGACGATGCTCTCGTAACTGCCACCATCACCCAGCAGTGCCGGCAGCAGCACCTGCAACTGGTCCGACAGCAGCTTGAGTACCCCGGCACCCAGCAGCGCTCCCCAGATATGGGCGATGCCGCCGACCACCACGATGAACAGATACTCGATACCCATGGCCAGGCTGAAGGGAGAAGGATTGACGGTACGCTGCATGTGCGCGAACAGCCACCCCGACACCGCAGCCAGCAGCGCGGCAAAGACGAAGATGAGGATCTTGTAGCGTCCCGTATCCACCCCCATGGCCTCGGCCATCGAGCGGCCCCCCTTGAGGGCGCGGATGGCGCGGCCCGCGCGTGAATCCAGCAGGTTCAGCGAGACCCAGGCCGCCGCCAGCACGATGGCCCAGATCAGGTAGTACAGGTGCCGATCCTTGGACAGGTCCAGCCCCGCCAGTTGCAGCGGGGGGATGCCGGAGATGCCGTCATACTTGCCCAGAAAATCCACCTTGCCGAACAGGAAGTACAGGCTGATCCCCCAGGCGATGGTGGCCAGCGGCAGGTAGTGACCGGACATGCGCAGCGTGATGCGCCCCAGCACATAGGCCGATACACCGGTGATGAACAGACCCACCGGCAGTGTCAGCCAGGGTGAGATCCCGTGCGCCGTGGTCAGATAGGACGTGGTGTAGGCACCCATGCCGACGAAGGCTGCCTGGCCGAAGGAAGTCATGCCACCGATACCGGTCAGCAGTACCAGGCCGATGGCCACCAGCGCGTACAGTCCGATGTAGTTGGCCTGGATCACCCAGAACTGCGGCGTGGGCAGGATGGGGAACAGCGCCAGTGCCACCAGCAGGGCGTAGAGAGGGAGTCGTTTGTTCATGCTCATTCCTCGTCCTCGTCATGCGCGGGCGTGACCAGCGAGCGCCACAGCAGGATGGGCAGCAGCGCCAGGAACACGATGACCTCCTTGAAATCACTGGCCCAGAAGGAACTGAAGGATTCCAGCAAGCCCACCAGCAGCGCGCCGCCTGCCGCCGCCGGGAAACTCGCCAGTGCACCGATGGTGGCGGCGACGAAGCCCTTCAGGCCGATCAGGAAACCCGAGTCGTAAAAAATGGTGCTCATCGGACCGATCAGCACACCCGACAGCGCACCGATAAACGCTGCCACGGCAAAGGACAATTTGCCGGCCAGCGTCGTGGAGATTCCCATGAGCCGCGCGCCCAGGCGGTTCACCGCCGTGGCACGCAGGGCCTTGCCATACAGCGTGTGTCCGGAGAACAGCCACAGCGCCACCAGCAAGGCCGCCGCAGCCGCCACGACCACCACGGTCTGGGCGTTGAGGGTGAGCGCAGCGAGGTCCCAGCGTTCATCCCAGAAGGCCGGGGTGCGGAAGCCCTCGGCGCCGAAGAACACCAGGCCCAGCCCGGTCATGGCCAGGTGGATGCCGACCGAGACGATCAGCAGTTGCAGCACGCTGGCATCGGCCATCGATTCATAGACCACCTGGTACATCAGCGGTCCGAGTGCGGTAATGAGCAGCAATGTCAGCAGGACCTGCACCGGTAGTGAGAACTGATGGGGCGCTGCCCACCACACCAGGGCGGCAACGGCCAGCGGCACACCCAGGGTGCGGAGCAAGGCGCGCGGCAACAGGGCGAGCTGGCCGGCGCGCAGCAATGCCGCGCTCTGCATGGCGGCCGCGCAGACGGCCAGCACCAGCAGCAGCCACAGCGGGCCGGGACGCTGGCCCTGTTGCAGCATGGCCAGGGTGAGCGCGCCATAGGCGACGAATTCCCCCTGCGGAATGAAGAGGATGCGGGTGACCGTGAAGACCAGCACCAGTGCAATGGCGATCAAGCCATAGACGATGCCGTTGGTCAGGCCATCCAGGGTGAGGATGGCGGCAATGGAGGAGTCCATGTATCGGATGTGGAGCGAAAGACATCAGGCAGGAAGGTGACGGCGCAAGCTGGAGTCCTTGCGCCGCCGCGACGGCAGGGCAGTGCGGATTACGGATTGACCGCCTTCCAGTTGCCGTTCTGGATGGTCAGCATGATGCGCGCATCATCCCCCAGACCGAAGTGATCCTTGGGCGAATAGTTCAGCGTACCCTGCGAGATCTGAATCGGCCCGGCCGTCTCCAGCGCTTCCTTCAAGGCGGCGCGGAAGGCAGGGGTGCCGGGTTTGGCCTTCTTCAACGCCATCGGCACGACCTTCTGCAACACCAGCTGCGCGTCATAGGTATGGGCCGCGAAGAGGTTGCGGGTACCGGCGCCGAACTGCTTCTCGTAGCGCGTGACGAAATCCATCGCCAGCTTCTTGGAGGGATTGCTGTCCGGCAGCGCCTCGGGCACCACGGCCGGCCCGGAGATGACGTAGGAACCTTCGACATCCTTGCCGCCCAGTCGGATCAGGTCGCGCGAGGCGGCGCTATGGGTCTGGAAGATCTTGCCCTTGTAGCCGCGCTCGATCAGGGCCTTGTGCGGCATGGCCGCGCCGCTGCCGGAGGCTACCACCAGCACCGCATCCGGATGGGAGCTGACCACCCGCAGGGCTTGTGCGGTCACGCTGGTGTCGGCGCGCGAGAAGCGCTCCACCGTGCCCATCTTCATGCCGGCGGCAGTGGCCAGACGCTGCATTTCCTTGAGCCAGTTTTCACCATAGGAATCCGAGTAGCCCAGGAAGCCGATGGTCTTGACGCCCATTTTCTTCATCTGCTCCACCACGCCCCCGGCCATGACGGCCGTGGATTGCGGCAGGCGGAAGGTCCAGGCGTCTTTTCCTTCAGCAGTCTCGATAGGCGAGATGGCCAGCTGCACCGTCTGCGATTCCAGCGCCACGTCGGCTACCGCCAGCGTAGGCGGCACGGCCGCCGAGCCGATCAGCAGGTCGACCTTGTCCTCGGCCACCAGGCGGCGCGCATTCTTGCTGGCTTGGGTCGGATCGGTGGCGTCGTCGAGGATGATCATCTTGACCTTCTCGCCGCCGATGGTCTCTGGCCACAGCGCAAAGCCGTTCTTGGCCGGGATGCCCAGACCCGAGCCGGGACCGGTCAGCGACATCACCACGCCAATGGTCAGTTCGGCATGGGCCAGCCCTGCACAGGCCAGCATTGCTGCCAGTACGCCTGTCTTGATTGCCAGTTTCGTGTTCATTTCCGTCTCCTTTGTATTTTTGGTTCGAATGCTCGATGTGGGCGGATGCGGCTTGTTACCGCGTCTCGCTTGCTGCCGTATTGCCTAACTGCACATCTCCCTGATATCTGCCGGAATGGGAATGGCCTTGATGCGCGTCGGATCGTCCGGATGGCGAGTGGCGAAGACGCGCACGTCGCGTCCTTCGCACAGCAGTTCGCCATCGCGTCTGATCTCGTGCTTCATCACGAAGGTCTTGTCATTCCATTCGACGATGGTGGAATGCACTTCGATGCGGTCGCCATAGGTGGCCGGGCGCACGAAGCGCGAACTGATGTCCACCACCGGCGTACCGATGATGCCGCGCGTCTTCTCGGTATCACGCCAGGGGGGCAGGCCGCATTCGTGAAAGAAGTTGCGCGAAGCCGCGTCATACCAGCGGAAGAAGTTGGGGAAATAGACGATGCCGGCCGGATCGCAGTCACCGAATTCCACGCGCACCGGATGAATGATGGTCTTGCTCATGGATGCTCCTCGATGCTCAACGCGGCGCCAGGCGCAGCGCGCCATCGAGCCGGATCACTTCGCCGTTGAGCGAAAGATTGGTGACGATATGCAGGGCCAGCTGCGCATATTCCTCCGCCTTGCCCAGACGCTTGGGGAAGGGGATGGACGAGGCCAGCGATTGCTGTACCTCTTCCGGCAGCTTGTAGAGCAGGGGCGTGAGAAACAGGCCGGGCGCGATGGTCACCACGCGGATGCCATGTTGTGCCAGATCACGCGCCAGTGGCAGGGTCATGGCGGTGATGCCGCCCTTGGAGGCGGCGTAACCCGCTTGTCCAACCTGACCGTCGAAGGCGGCTACCGAGGCGGTCGCAACGATCACGCCGCGCTCGCCCTCGGCCATTGCTTCAGCCGCCGCCATGCGGGCAGCGACCAGACGGATCACGTTGAAGGTGCCGATCAGGTTGACGTTGACGATGCGGCTGAAGTCTTCCAGCGGCATCGGGCTGCCATCCTTGCCGACCATGCGTTTGGCGCCACCGATGCCGGCGCAGTTGATGAGGATGCGCGCTGCCCCGTTGGCCTCTTGCGCGGCATCGAGGGCCGCTTCTACCGAGGCGCTGTCGGTGATGTCGCAGCGTACCGCGTGGCAACGCAGTTCATCGGCCAGGGCCCGCGCCGCATCCATGTTGACGTCCAGGATGCAGACGCGGGCGCCGGCCTGCACCAGTTGGCGCACGGTCTCGGCACCGAGCCCTGAAGCTCCGCCCGTCACCAGGGCGGCTTGTCCTTGCAGCTGCATGAAGAATGTCCTTCTCGAATGAACGGTTCAGTGGGAGGCCGACGGGTTTTCCAGCAACAGGGCAATGCCCTGGCCGCCGCCGATGCAGGCCGAGGCCACGCAGTAGCGCGCGCCGCGGCGATTCATCTCGCGTGCCGCCGTGATCGACAGGCGTACCCCGGTCGCCGCCAGAGGATGGCCCAGGGCGATGGCGCCGCCGTTGACGTTGAGGCGCTCGCGGTCGATCCCCAGCTCACGTTCCACCGCCACGATCTGCGCGCCTTGCGCTTCGTTGATCTCGAAGCAGCCGATGTCGGCCACCGTCAGCCCGTTGCGTTCCAGCAGGGTGCGGATGGCCGGCACCGGGCCGATGCCCATGATCTCCGGTGGCACGCCCGCGACAGCGGCAGCGACCACGCGCGCCAGCGGCGCCTTGTCGTGGCGCCGGACGTAATCGCCCGAGGCCACGATGGTGGCCGCTGCCGCATCGACCAGTGCCGAGCTGTTGCCGCCGGTCTGTACGCCATCCGGATAGAGCGTGCGCAGCTTGGCCAGCACTTCCACCGGCGAGGGGCGTGGATGCGTATCGGCCGCTGCTTCGCTGACTTTGCCCTGCAGCTTGATGTGACGGTCGTTGTAGCCATCCAGGCGGAAGGTCTCGTTGACCACCGGCACGATCTCGCCCGCGTGGAAACCGGCGGCCTGCGCCTTGAGGGCGCGTTCGAAGGAATACGCGGCGTATTCATCGACCTCGGCGCGGGTGATGCCATACATCTTCGCCAGGTTTTCGGCGGTCTGGGGCATGGTGATGCCGGGGGCTGGATCCACCAGCGCTTCCCACATGTAGTCCTGGAATTCCACCGGCGCGCCCAACCTGAAGCCGCTGCGATGGCCGAAGGCCGCAATGGGATTGCGCGTCATCGATTCGCTGCCCACGATCAGCGCAGTCTCGGTATAGCCGCGTTCGATCTGGTCCCCGGCCTGGCGGATCAGTTCAAAACCGGTGCCGCAGATGCGCTGGACCATGATGGCCGGCGTGGTCACCGGAACCCCTGCATACAGGCCGATGTGACGTGGCAGCATGTACTGGTAGGAGTCACCGGGCGCCATGTTGCCGGCTACGACCGAGCCGATGTCGGTGGCGGCGATACCGGTGCGGGCCAGTACCTCGCGCGCCACCTTGATGCCCATGTCGGTGGGCGAGAGCTGGCTGAAACTGGTGCAGTAATCCACCATGGGCGTACGCACGCCGCCGACGAGCCAGATGTCCTTGAAGCTGGAATAGAACGCTGCTTGTGCCATGTCTGTTGCTTTCTCAGTGAGCGGGGGAGAGCGCGGCCTGTGCGCTCAGCACGGCCGGATCGGTGCCTGCGTAGAGCGCCTCCACCAGCGCGGCGCGATGGGTCAGTACCGCGCGTTGGTTGATGGAACCCTTGTCGGTGATTTCGCCACGATCAAACGAGGGCGGATCGATCAGCACCAGCGCCCGGGTGACCCGGTTGGAGCTGCCGGTCGCATGGGTTTGCAAGCGATCCAGCATGCCCTGGAAGAAGGCGCGTACCGGCGCCGCATTGAGCACCTCAGCGCGCGAGGCGTCTGCCGGCAGATGCGCCAGCTGGCGGCAGCGTTCGATGTTGGGGACGATGAGCATGCCCACTTCGCTGCGGTCCTGACCGGTGATGACGGCATCCTGCAGGTAGGGGGCGCCTTCATGTGCGATCAGAGCGCGCAGCGGGCCCACGCTGACCCAGGTGCCGGTATAGAGCTTGAAGTCTTCGGCCACCCGGCCATCGAACATGAAGCCGCGATCCGGATGGGCCGGGTCCAGCCAGCGCACCGCATCGCCCGAGCGGAAGTAAGCCTCTTCATCGAAGGCTTCGGCGGTTTGCTCCGGTGCGCGCCAGTAACCGGGCGTCACGTTGGGGCCGCGATAGCGGATCTCGATCTTGTCGCCATTGGGGACCAGCTTGATTTCCATGCCCGGAGTGGGGATGCCGATCTGTCCGGCCTGCACTTCCAGGTCCGCCACGAAGAGTGCGGACGGGGAGGTCTCGGTCATGCCCAGGCCGCAGCACATCACGATGCGTTCGCCGCAGGTGGCTTCGGCCGTGGCGTGCAGCTTGTCCCACACGGGTTGTGCCAGCGCGGCACCGGCGTAGAACTGCATGCGCAGGCGACTGTAGAATTTTTCGCGCAGGACCTGGTCCTTCTCCAGAGCGTGGGCGATGCCTTCCCAACCGACCGGCACGTTGAAATACACGGTCGGCGAGATTTCATGCAGGTTGGCCAGGGTGGTGGCCAGGCCCTGCGGCGTAGGCTTGCCTTCGTCGATGTACATGGTGCCGCCGTTGTAGAGCACGATGCCCACGTTGTGATTGGCGCCGAAGGTGTGGTTCCAGGGCAGCCAGTCGATCAGGATGGGCGGCTCTTCGGCCAGGAAGGGGAAGGTCTGTACGATCATCTGCAGGTTGCTGCACATCATGCGCTGGGTATTGATGACCGCCTTGGGCATCTTGGTCGAGCCCGAGGTGAAGAGGAACTTGACGATGGTGTCCGGACCGGTGGCGGCATAGGCGCGCTCGACCTCATCACCGGCACGGGTGGCTTCCAGTTCCGCATACAGCGTGCATTGGCGACCGGCAGGCGGCGCCTCGGTCACCACGAATTCGATATCGGGAGCCACCGCATTGACGGCGGCGGCGAACTTCTCGCCATGTGATGCGAAGATCAGGCCGGGGGTGAGCAACTGCACCGCATGGCGCAGCTTGGCGTAATCCCTGGACAGCAGCGAATAGGCCGAAGACACCGGCGCATAGGGGACGCCCGCATAGTGGCAGCCCAGCACCAGCATGGCGTGTTCGAGGTCGTTTTCGGACAGGATCAGCAGCGGCCGTTCGGCCGACAGGCCGCGTTGCAGCAGTGCCTGGCCGATACGTCGTGCGCTTTGCAGCGCCTGCCCGTAACTGATGCGGCGCCATTGGCCATCTTTGTCGCGGCGTGCCATGTAGGTGCGGTCCGGATCGACCGTGGCCCAGTGGATCAGTCTGTCGGTCAGACGTGCCGGATAGGCTTCCAGCGGCTGGCGGGTCTTGACCAGGGCGACGCCGTTGGCGCCCGGCACGACGTCAACGCCGCCGATGCCGAACCTGAAGCTGCGATAGCGAGGTGGAGTGTTCATACATGTCTCTGTTGTGTCACCCGTGCGGTCGTGGCCGGGCGGGTGTGTTGTTGTGGTCGTGCGCTGTATTACTGACTTGCTGGCCGCTGTAGTGGCTCTATGCCGGCACTGGTTTGCCGTTGTTACCGCCGGTCGTGCTGCGGATCGTGCTACGGGTATCAGGTCGGCTTGACCTTGTTCTGCTTGTGATCGAGAAAGGCCGCCAGACGTCCCTTGGTATCGGGATCGCTGCCAGCGACGGCGGCCATGAGCGACTCCGTCATCAGGCCGTCCTGGATGGATTGATCATGGATGCGCGGCAGCACGTGCATGATCCCGTAGTTGGTCATCGGTGCATTGCGGGCGATGCGTTCGGCCAGCTCACGCGCCTTGTCCAGTCCGGCGCCGGCGGCCACGCTGTATTGCGAGATACCGGCCTGGTGGCCTTCCTCGGCGGTCAGCACGCGGCCGGTGAGCATCATGTCGGCCATGCGCGCCACGCCGATCAGGCGCGAGATGCGCACCGAGCCGCCACCACCGACGAACAGACCACGCTGTCCTTCCGGCAGGCCGTAGAAGGCGCTCGGTTCGGCCACGCGGATGTGTGCCGCCGATGCCAGTTCCAGTCCGCCACCAATGACCGCGCCATGCAGCACCGCGATCACGGGGACACGGCCAAAGGCGATCTGCTCGAAGGCCGCATGCCACATGCGCGAGTGATGCAGGGATTCGGTGGTGTCGCGTTCGCGCAGTTCGGACAGGTCCAGGCCGGCGCAGAAGTGTTCACCGATGCCGTGGATGATGGCCACCTTCACGCCCTCCGGCAGATCCTGGAAACAGTCGCGGATGGCACGCACCAGCGGATCGTTGAGGGCGTTGCGTTTGGCGGCGCGGTTGAGCGCGATCTCGGCGATGGCGCCGTGAACTTGGATGTCGAGGAGGTCGCTGTGCTGGTTCATGCTGTCTCTGGTCATGCCGTGGTCGGCGTTTGAATTAGTTATAAGTTATAACGGTTATTCAGTATAAGTAAAGTGGGGGTAAACGCAAGTCCCATCAGCGTGTCGCCTTGTGCGAACAACGTAAAAGCGGGCGATTAACGAACGAAAAATGAAGGCATCATGCGGCATGGAATTGCTGCGCCGCGTCGCAATCATGAGGTGCTCATGACCGGGATGCCGCCAGGCAGCGTGCTTGCTGGAGGGGCAAAGAAAAACGCCGGTGTGCACTGCATCACCGGCGTTTCCGCGAAGCTCGGACAGGCGTTTATTTGCCGGTGTCCTTCATGTTCTCGAACTTGTCGAATTCGACGTTGTAGAGTTCGTTGCCGACTTTCTCGACCTTGCGCACGTAGACGGTCTGCACGATATCGCGCGTGGCCGGATCGATGGCGATGGGGCCGCGCGGGCTGGTGAACTTCATGGTCTTGAGGATGGCCATGGCACGGTCGCCGTCGATCTTGCCGTTGAGTTTCCTGCTGACCTCGTAGATGGCGTTCATGCCGTCATAGGCGGCCACGGCCATGAAGTTGGGGCGGCCCGCACCGGGGTTGGCCGCCGCAAAGCTCTTGAGGAAAGCCTTGTTCTCGGGTGAATCATGTGCGGCCGAATAATGGAAGGTGGTGATCACGCCCAGGGTGCTATCGCCCATGGCGGGCAGTACGTGGTCGTCGGTCAGGTCGCCGGTGGCGATGACCTTGATGCCGGCTTCGGCCAGGCCGCGTTCACGATAGCCCTTCATGAAGGCGATGCCCTGTTCCCCGGCCGGGACGAAGATGAAGACCGCCTCCGGTTTGGCATCCTTGATGCGCTGGATGTAGGGCGCGAATTCCGGATTGCGCAGCGGCACGCGAATCGATTCGACCACCTGGCCACCGCCGCCCAGCAGATTCGTCTTGAACGCGGTCTCGGCATCGATGCCCGGCCCGTAATCGGCCACCAGCGTGACCACGCGCTTGATGCCATTCTTCAACGCCCAGGTGGCCATGGGGCCCGAGACCTGCGGCAGGGTCATCGAAAAGCGCGTGATGTAGTTGGATTTGGTGGTGATGATGGAGGTGGCCGCGTTCATGATGATCATCGGTTTCTTGGCCTGCTCGGCAATGGGCGCCACCGCCAGGGCCTCCGGCGTGAGACCGAATCCGGCCAGGAAGTCCACCTTGTCGCGCACCACCAGTTCCTGCGCCAGGCGCTTGGCGATTTCGGGCGAAGGGCCGGTGGTGTCCTTGATGATGATCTGAATCTTCTTGCCTGCGACCTGGTCGCCATGCTGCGCCATGTAGGCTCTGATGCCGCCTTCCATCTGCTTGCCGTAGTCGGCGAAGGGACCGGAGAAGGCGGCGATCAGTCCGACCTTGATGGTTTCCTGGGCCTGCGCCAGCGATGCCAGCGCGGTGCTGGCGGCGGCCATGACGGCCAGCATTGCGAGTTTCTTGAACCTCATTTTTTCAGTCTCCTTTGTGATTGTGATGAGTGGCGATGTGCGGGCGGTTCTGCTGCCGTCTTCATTGTCGCATCGCCGGTCCGACTGTTGCAGACGGACGACGTATCGCTTTCCCTTCCTTGGCTCGCCTTGTTGACAAAGCGGAGGTGCCGACAATAGTATCGCACCATCCGTTCGGTAAACAAACTGATGTGCGGCTACCGAACGGGGAATAAAAGTTATAAAAAATAAGCAAAGAGACGCTTCTTTCTGCGATGCCCGCCTGGCGGCATCGAACAACTCGCATTCTTGAATGGACGCCGCAGGCGTCCTTGCAGCAAGCATGCCGATGGCACTGACCATGGGGCAGGGGGCGGTTTTGCGTCCGCGCTCCGGATCATTGCCGGGCGGCAGCAGCAATTCGCAACAGGTAGTCGCAGTAAACACCAGGGACTGACATCACTGGAAGTCACCTGGCCGGCGAGCAGCGAATCGTTGGCGTGTGCCTGGAGGAAGGTGCGCGCCGGCAGCGGACCGGCCATTCACCATTCAATGAAATCAGGAGGAGATGGCAATGACAAGAAAAATCACCCTGCGTGCAGTGGCTCTGGCCGCTGCCGCATGTGCGATGACTGCAGGTGTATCCGGCTCGGCCATGGCACAGAGTTCGGTAACGATTTACGGGATCATCGATACCGGCGTGGTCTATACCACCAATGCCAACGCCAATGGCAATTCGGTCTTCAAGATGCCATCGCTGACGGGCAGCTTCCCTTCGCGCATCGGTTTCCGCGGTACCGAAGACCTGGGCGGCGGACTGCAGGCGATGTTCGTGCTGGAAAGCGGCTTCGCACCCGATACCGGTGCCATGGGCCAGGGCAACCGCATCTTCGGTCGCCAGTCGTATGTGGGGCTCAAGGGCGGCTGGGGTCAGGTCATGCTGGGTCGGCAGATCAACATGACCTATATCTCGCAGCTCAAGACGGACGTGATGGGTCCCAACATCTTCGCCATCGGCAGCATTGATTCCTATCTGCCCAATGCCCGCAGCGACAACGCCATCGGTTACCTCGGCAGCTTCAGCGGCTTTACCGTCGGTGCGACCTACAGCTTCGGTCGCGACGCATCGGCCACCGGCGGTCCTGCCGCTACCAACTGTCCGGGCGAGGTGGCCGGCAACAGCAAGGCCTGCCGCCAGGTCACGGGTCTGCTGGGCTATGACGGCAAGGGCTGGGGGATGACCTCATCCTACGACATCCTCTATGGCAACACCGGCGCCTCCGGCGGCCTGACCAGCAGCAGCAACAGCGATCAGCGCATCACCCTGAACGGATACTTCATGCTCGGTGACGTCAAGGTCGGCGGCGGTGTGGTGGATCGTCGCACCCGTGCAGCGGCCAATACCAATACCGATTCCGATCTCTACTACCTGGGCGTGAGCTATCCGCTGACCACCACCCTGGTGCTGGATGCGCAGCTCTCGCGTCTGGCCGTCAAGAACAGCCCCAACGATGTCACCCTGTCGGTGGCGCGCCTGACCTACAACCTGTCCAAGCGCACCGCCCTCTATACCTCGCTGGGTTACATCAAGAACGGCGGTACCGCTGCCGTGGCCGTCGATGCCGGTGGCTCGGTAGGCGCGGGCAAGAACCAGTTGGGCGTGATGACAGGCATCCGTCACACCTTCTGATGGTGGCGGCAAACAGTGGCAAATAGCGGCAAGCAGTCTTGAGGAGGATGGCGCACCCGCAGTTGCGAAGGGTGCGCCGACATCCGCAGCATGGCAAAGGCAGGGTCTGTTTTTGTCTTCGGTCCGCCTCCCCGAATCGGGGAGTGCGGACCTGTTTTTTATGGCAGCAGCACCGACAATTCCTGTGCGCCACGCAGCAGCACCGGCAGGATTTCCTCTTCCATCTGTGCGACCGAGACGCGCGCGGCCTGTGCCCCCACGTTCAGTGCCGCCAGTACGTTGCCGGAGGCCCCGCGCACCGGGACGGCAATCGAACGCAGGCCAACCTCGAGTTCTTCATCGATGACCGCGTAACCCTGTTCGCGCACGCCGGCCAGGATGTCGCGCAGACGCTTCTGCGACACCACCGTCTTGTCGGTCAGGGCGCGCAGCTTGACCTTCTCGAAGTAGGCTTTCAACTGCTCATCGGGCAGGTGTGCCAGCATGGCCCGGCCCAGCGAGGTGCAATAGGCCGGCAGGCGGCTGCCGGTATTGAGCGCCACCGACATCACGCGCGATGTCGCCGAGCGCGCGACGTAGAGCACTTCATTGTCATCGAGCACCGCCAGCGAGCAGGATTCGCCCAGGGTACGGCTGATGTTGTTCAGGTAAGGCTGTGCAGAAACGGTCAACGGAGTGGAAGACAGATAGGAGTATCCCAACGTCAGGATCTTGGGACGCAGCGAGAAGTTGTTGACGTCCGAATCGGCATAGCCGAGTTGCTTCAGGGTATGCAGGCAGCGCCGCACGGCAGCACGCGGGATACCGGTCTTCTGGCTGATCTGGGCGATGGTCAGGCTGCGGCGCGAATCACTGAAGGCGCGGATGACCGCCAGGCCGCGCGCCAGCGAGGTCATGAAGCTGGGGTCGGTGAGCGCGTCGATTTCCTCGGCGATGGTCAGCTCGCGTTCGGTCTCGGCAGCGCCGCCGGAGGGCTCGGCTTGCCTGGCCTTGCCGCGGCCTTTGGCGACGGGGGCGGACTTCGGTGCCTTGCTGTCCTTGGCGGCAGGGACGCTCTTGGCAACGGTTTTGCGGGTCTTGGCAGCGGGTGCGGTGGACATGGGCGCGAATGGGCTCTCTGGTCGGATGGTCAGGACGGATCGTCGGTGCGGCCGCCCGGCGTTGCCGCCGTGCAGGAGTGCGTCGGAATTTTAACGTTTTGTGCGGCAAGCGAACACATCCTGCTGGTTTTTCTTGACGTCCGTCAAGCCGGATCGCTAAACTCTTTTTGTGCGAAAATCAAACATTAGTTCGGTGATCGAACATTGCGGTGCAAAAAACGTCACGCAGCTGACCGCGCCGCCATGCCCGTCCACACCGGCAGAGACGAGTCCCAACCCGCCTGGTCGCACCGCAAGCAAACGTGTGGCAAGGCATCCAGCCGGCGCAGTTGCAGGCGCCGCATCTATAGTGAGAGCAACGTGATCAATAAAATTTCTGACTCCCTGGAGCAGGCGGTGGCCGACATCCATGATGGCGCCACCATCATGATCGGCGGCTTCGGCAATGCCGGCATGCCCTCGGCCCTGATTGATGCGCTCATCGCCCAGGGCGCGCGCGACCTGACCATCGTCAACAACAATGCCGGCAATGGCGATACGGGCCTGGCCGCATTGCTCAAGACCAAGCGCGTCAGGAAGATCATCTGTTCCTTCCCGCGCCAGACCGATTCCCACGTCTTCGATGCGCTCTACCGCGCCGGTGAAATCGAGTTGGAACTGACCCCGCAAGGCAACCTGGCCGAGCGCATTCGTGCCGCAGGTGCCGGCATCGGCGGTTTCTTCAGTCCGACCGGTTACGGCACCATGCTGGCCGAAGGCAAGGAAACCCGTCTCATCGATGGCAAGCACTACGTGCTGGAGTCGCCCATTCACGCCGACTTCGCGCTCATCAAGGCACTGCGCGGCGACCGCTGGGGCAACCTGGTATATCGCAAGACCGCGCGCAACTTCGGTCCCATCATGGCCATGGCCGCCAAGGTCACCATCGCGCAAGTCACCGAGGTGGTGGAACTGGGCCAGCTCGATCCGGAAAACATCATCACGCCCGGCATCTTCGTGCAACGGATCGTGCAAACCAAGGAGGCACAGCAATGAAGCGCTTTACCCGTGAAGAGATCGCCGCCCGCGTGGCGCAGGACATCCCCGAGGGCGCCTACGTGAACCTGGGCATCGGCCTGCCCACCAAGGTGGCCAACTATCTGCCGGCTGACAAGGAAATTTTCCTGCACAGCGAAAACGGCGTGCTGGGCATGGGCCCGGCCCCGGCCCCCGGTGAGGAAGATGAAGATCTCATCAATGCCGGCAAGCAGCCGGTGACGCTGCTGACCGGCGGTTCCTATTTTCATCATGCCGATTCGTTCTCGATGATGCGCGGCGGTCATCTCGACATCTGTGTGCTGGGCGCCTTCCAGGTCTCGGCCAAGGGTGACCTGGCCAACTGGCACACCGGCGCGCCCGATGCCATCCCCGCCGTGGGCGGTGCGATGGACCTGGCCATTGGTGCCAAGCAGGTGTTCGTGATGATGGACCACCAGACCAAGACCGGCGAGAGCAAGCTGGTGGAGGCCTGCTCCTATCCGCTGACCGGCATCGCTTGCGTCAATCGCATCTACACCGACCTGGCCGTCATCGACGTGACCCCGCAAGGACTGCAGGTGCGCGAGATCGTCGAAGGTCTTTCGTTCGCGCAATTGCAAGAGATGACAGGCGCACCGCTGCATCCGGCGGCCTGATCCGGCCCAACCCATCGTTGATATCGCTGTGAGGAAGACATGAAAGACGTATTGATCTGTGACGCCATTCGCACCCCCATCGGCCGCTACGGTGGCGCGCTCAAGGACGTGCGTGCCGACGACCTCGGGGCCGTGCCGCTGCGCGCACTGATGGAGCGCAACCCGCAGGTGGACTGGAAGGCTGTCGATGACGTCATCTATGGCTGCGCCAACCAGGCTGGTGAAGACAACCGCAACGTGGCGCGCATGTCGCTGCTGCTGGCGGGTCTGCCGCAGGAAGTGCCGGGCAGCACCATCAATCGCTTGTGCGGCTCCGGCATGGATGCGCTGGGCACGGCCGCGCGCGCCATCAAGTCTGGCGAGACGCAGCTGATGATCGCCGGTGGCGTCGAGTCGATGACCCGTGCTCCCTTCGTGATGGGCAAGGCCGATAGTGCCTTCTCGCGTCAGGCTGCCATCCAGGACACCACCATCGGCTGGCGTTTCGTCAATGCGCTGATGAAGCAGAAATACGGCGTCGATGCCATGCCCGAGACGGCCGAGAATGTGGCCGTCGACTTCAAGGTCAGCCGCGAAGACCAGGACCGGTTTGCCGTGCGCAGCCAGGCCAAGGCTGCTGCGGCCCAGGCCAATGGCAACCTGGCTCAGGAAATCGTGCCGGTGGTGATCCCGCAGAAGAAGGGCGACCCCATCACCGTGAGCCAGGATGAACATCCCCGTGCCACCAGCATGGAAGCGCTGGCTCGCCTGAAGGGCGTGGTCAGGCCCGATGGTAGCGTTACCGCCGGCAATGCCTCGGGCGTCAACGACGGCGCCTGCGCGCTCTTGCTGGCCAGTGCTGACGCAGTCGAGAAATACCAGCTCAAGCCGCGCGCACGCATCCTCGGCATGGCCACGGCCGGGGTGGCGCCGCGCATCATGGGCATGGGCCCGGCGCCGGCCAGCAAGAAAGTGCTGGCGCAACTGGGCATGAGTATCGATCAGATGGACGTGATCGAACTCAACGAAGCCTTCGCCTCACAGGGGCTGGCCGTGTTGCGCGAGCTGGGCGTGGCCGATGACGATGCGCGCGTCAATCCGAACGGCGGCGCCATTGCGCTGGGCCATCCGCTGGGCATGAGCGGTGCGCGCCTGGTGACCACGGCGATGTACCAGCTGGAGCGCACCGGCGGCCGCTATGCGCTGTGCACCATGTGCATCGGCGTGGGGCAGGGCATCGCGATGGTGATCGAGCGCGTGTGATGAGTTCATGAAGATCGCAAGGGTCTTCGTGAAAATTGATCAAGCATGAGTTGAGGCAGGCGCAGCACAATAGAAAAAAATTCATATTGATTTCCGAGCGGTCACCCATAAAAAAGAGCCGCAGGACAGAAGGAGACAAATCGCATCATGTATCTGCATCATGACTGTGCGCCACGTCCTGCTGCGCGCGCCCGTTCCGGTCAGGGAGGTATGCCATGCTAGGCAACTTCCTCGGCGTACTCTTTGACGGCATTGCCTACGGCAGCCTTCTGTTTCTCATCAGCGTGGGCCTGTCGGTGACGATGGGCATGATGAACTTCATCAACCTGGCGCACGGTGCCTTTGCCATGCTGGGTGGCTATGTCTGCGTGACGCTGCTCAACGGCATCGGCGTTCCCTTCCTCGCGACCCTGCCGCTGGCCTTCATCGCTGCGGCGGCGGTGGGACTGATCCTTGAGCGCTCTCTCTATCGTCGTCTCTACAAGGCCAGCCATCTGGATCAGGTGCTGTTTTCCATCGGCCTGACCTTCATGGCCGTGGCCGCTGCCACCTGGCAGTGGGGGCCTACCCAGCAACCGGTCGTGCTGCCGGACTGGCTGCGCGGTCAGGTCTCGCTGCTGGGACTGGACGTCGGTGCCTATCGTGTCTTCCTCATCGGAGTGGTGGTGCTGGTGACCATTGCGCTGGGCCTGTTGATCGAGCGTACCCGCTTCGGTGCGCAGATTCGTGCCGCGGTCGATAACCAGGTTGCAGCAGCCGGACTGGGCATCAACGTCAGCCGTGTCTTCAGCCTGACCTTCGCGCTCGGTTCGGGCCTGGCCGGACTCGGTGGCGGGTTGGGCATCGACGTGCTGGGACTGGATCCGACTTTCCCGGTCAAGTACATGGTCTATTTCCTGCTGGTGGTGGCCGTCGGTGGTGCCGGCACCATCAAGGGCCCGTTGCTGGCCGCGCTGATCCTGGGCGTGTTCGACGTCGCCGGCAAATACTACGTGCCGGAGACCGGCGCCTTCGTCATCTACGGCCTGATGGTGGTATTGCTGATCCTGTTCCCGGCTGGCCTGATGCGGAGGCGCGGATGAGCAGCCTGAATACGACAAGCCGGTCCGCGACGAAACCTGCACTGCATCTGCCCAATGACCGCTGGACGCCCTTGGAGCTGATCTTCTGGCTCTTGCCGGTGGCGGCCTATTTCGTCTTCCCGGATTATCTGGTGCTGATCAGCCAGATCATGATTGTGGGTCTGTTCGCCGTCTCGCTGGACCTGATCCTGGGCTATGCCGGCATCGTCTCGCTGGGGCATGCGGCTTTCTTCGGCCTCGGTGCCTACACTGCCGGCCTGCTGGCCGTGCATGGCTGGGGCGAGCCTATCACCGGACTGCTGCTGGCCGCCATCGTGGCAGCCGTTGCCGGATTCCTGGTGAGTTTCCTGGTAGTGCGCGGGACGGACCTCACCCGCCTCATGGTGACGCTGGGCATCGGACTGATGCTCTTCGAGGCGGCCAACAAGGCATCCTTCATCACGGGCGGCGTGGATGGTCTGTCCGGCATGGTGATGGGCAAGATCTTCGGGGTCTTCGAATTCGATCTCAACGGCCGCGTCGCCTTTTGCTACAGCTTCGCGGTGCTGTTGTTGCTGTTCGTGGTCTTGCGACGCTTGGTGAGTTCGCCCTTCGGCCTGGGCTTGCGGGGTATCCGCGAAGGAGGTCGCCGCATGCCGGCCATCGGGGCCGACGTCAATCGCCGGCTGGTGGTGATCTTCACCATCGCCGCTGCGGTTGCGGGTGTGGCCGGTGCCTTGCTGGCCCAGACCACGCAGTTTGTCGGACTCGATGTGCTGGGCTTTCCGCGTTCGGCCGAGTTGCTCATCATCCTGGTGCTGGGCGGCACCGGTCGGCTCTATGGTGCACTGGTGGGCGCGCTGGTCTACATGCTGGCGCAGGACACCCTCTCCGGACTCGATCCGGCCTACTGGCAGTTCTGGATCGGCCTGCTGCTGATCGTCATCGTTCTCTTCGCACGCGGTGGTCTGTTGGGTGGACTGGCCGTGCTGCGTGACAAGTTCTTCAAGGGAGGGCGCACATGAGCTCGCATCCAGCCGATACCACCTTGCGCACCGAAGCGCTGAGCAAGCGCTGGGGCAGCTTCGTGGCCAACAGCGACATCTCGCTGACCTTCACGCCCGGCGCGCGCCACGCCTTGATCGGCCCCAATGGCGCAGGCAAGACCACCTTCATCAACTTGCTCACGGGTGGCTTTGCACCCAGCAGTGGCAAGGTATGGTTCGGTGGCGAGGACATTACCGCGCTGGCCCAGCACGAGCGCGTCAAGCGGGGCATGACGCGTACCTTCCAGATCAATACGCTCTTTGCCGGACTGACCGTACTGGAGTCGGTGGTGCTGGCGATCCAGGAGAGGCGCGGCCTGCAATACAAGTGGTACCAGACCGTGGCCCGTCAGACCGACGTGGTGGACGAAGCCATGGCGCTGCTGGCCTCGCTCAAGCTGGCGCAGGAGGCCAACAGCATCACGCGCAGCCTGGCCTACGGCAAGCAGCGGCTGGTGGAAATTGCGCTGGCGCTGGCCACGCAACCCAAAGTGCTGTTGCTGGATGAACCTGCCGCAGGCATTCCGTCGGCGGAAAGCCGCGAATTGTTTGAAGTGATTGCGCAACTGCCCCGCGAGGTGACGATCGTCTTCATCGAACACGATATGGGACTGGTGTTCCGCTTTGCCGAACGCATCACCGTACTGGTCGGCGGCAAGGTGCTGGTGGAAGGCACACCGGCCGAGATTGCGGCGGATCAGCGCGTCAAGGAAGTCTATCTGGGGGAGGCCGAACATGCCTGAACTGCTGGCACTGGACAAGGTGAGCGCCGGTTATGGCGATTCCATCGTCCTGGAGGAGGTGTCCTTCTCCATGCAGGAAGGTGAGAGCCTGGCTCTGCTGGGGCGCAATGGCGTGGGCAAGACCAGTCTGTTGATTACTCTGATGGGACTGACTCGCCTGCATGGCGGCAGCATCCACTGGCGCGGCAGCAACATCGCCCGCGTGCCGACCCACAAGCGCGCGCATGCCGGGCTGGGCTGGGTACCGCAGGAGCGTTTCATGTTTCCTTCGCTGTCGGTGGAGGAACACCTGACGGTGGTGGAGCGTGGCGGAAAATGGAACTTGCAGAAGATTTATTCGATTTTTCCGCGCCTGCATGAGCGCCGCCACAACATGGGCAATCAGCTCTCCGGTGGCGAGCAGCAGATGCTGGCCATTGCGCGCGCCCTGATGGTCAGTCCCAGCATCCTCTTGCTGGATGAACCGATGGAAGGGCTGGCGCCCATCATCGTGCAGGAGCTGCTGAAGGTGATCCGCCGCCTGGTCAGCGACGAAGGGATGTCGGTGATCGTGGTGGAGCAGCATGCGCGCATGGCGCTGTCGCTCACGCAACGGGCCATCGTGCTTGATCGTGGCCGCATCGTGCATGCCTCGGATAGCCAAAGCCTGCTGGACGATGGTGAAAAATTGGATCGACTGGTAGCGGTAGCCTGAGGCTCAGTCCTCCTGGCAATCCTGGTCGCGCAAGCGTGCCAGCGGTGCGCGGCTTTGTGGATTGTTCTCGTGCACCAGCTTGTCCAGCAGCCGCATGAACTGCTCCTGCTCGGCGTCATCAAGGGGCGCCAGGATGCGCTTGCGCAGGCGCTGCAGGCCGGGGATCAGTTCTTCCAGCAGGGCTTCGCCCGCTTGCGTGATGCGCAATGCGCGCTGGCGGCGGTTGTGCGGAATGACTTCCCGCACCAGCAAGCCCTTTTCTTCGAGGCGGGCGCAGACCGTGGCGCCGGTGGAGGTGTCGATGGCGACCAGCCCCGACAGGCTCACCTGGTCGATGCCGGGATGATTCGACAGCATGCGCAGGATGGCGTATTGCACCGGGGTAATGATGCCGCCGGTTTCGTCATGGAAGATCGATACCGAGATCTGCTGCGCGCGCCGCAACAGGTGGCCGGGGTGCTCGTAGAGATCGATGAGCTGGCTTTCGTCCTTGGGCGGTGTGGTCTCTGGCATGGCGGATTCGGTCAGGTTCGGTCGGGCAATGGATGAGCTGCAATCAGTACGCAGCGATGCGGCAGTGTAAGGTCCGCGACGTTTTCCCTCAATCAATTGATGCGATGCGCAATGAAAAAAGTCCGCCGGCGCGTTTACTTGCGCAGCGGATTGGCGGATACTTTTCCTAACATTCAGTGCACTGAATATTAAATCAGAAAAATGCGAGACCCGACAGGATCTGGATCAAGCCACCTGCGGAAAAGAACAAGTTGGAGCAGTCCATCAAGGAGGGCACTGGCCGCGCGAGGCCGGTGCCGGTTGAGGAATTTACCCAAGGAGACCGTCATGTTCCCCAAGAATGCCTGGTACGTTGCCTGTACCCCCGACGAAATCGAAAGCAAGCCCCTGGGCCGTCAGATCTGTGGCGAGAAGATCGTGTTCTATCGTGGTGCCGAGGGCAAGGTGGCCGCCGTCGAGGATTTCTGTCCGCATCGTGGTGCGCCCCTGTCTCTGGGTTTCGTGCGCGATGGACAGCTGGTTTGCGGGTATCACGGTCTGGAGATGGGTTGCGACGGCCACACCCGCAGCATGCCTGGTCAGCGCGTGCGTGGTTTCCCTTGTATCCGCAGCTTCCCGGTGGTGGAGCGCTACGGTTTCATCTGGGTTTGGCCGGGTGAGAAGGAGCAGGCCGATCCGGCGCAGATCCATCACCTGGAGTGGGCCGAGAACCCTGAATGGGCCTATGGTGGCGGCTTGTATCACATCAACTGCGACTACCGTCTGATGATCGACAATCTGATGGATCTCACCCACGAGACCTACGTGCACGCCTCCAGCATCGGCCAGAAGGAGATTGATGAAGCCCCGGTCAACACGCGCGTGGAGGGTGAGCAGGTCATCACCAGCCGCTTCATGGAAAACATCATGCCGCCGCCGTTCTGGCGCATGGCCCTGCGAGGCAACGGGCTGGCCGACGACGTCCCGGTGGACCGCTGGCAGATCTGCCGCTTTTCGCCGCCCAGTCACGTGATGATCGAAGTGGGCGTGGCGCATGCCGGGCAGGGTGGTTACGACGCTGCGCCAGAGCACAAGGCGTCGTCCATCGTGGTGGATTTCATCACGCCCGAGACCGAGACTTCGCACTGGTATTTCTGGGGCATGGCGCGCCACTTCCGTCCCGAGGACAAGGACCTCACCGACACCATCCGCGAGGGCCAGGGCAAGATCTTCGGTGAGGACCGTGCGATGCTGGAGCTGCAGCAGGCCAATCTGCTCAAGTATCCGGAGCGTCGCCTGCTGGCGCTGAACATCGATGCCGGTGGCGTGCAGTCGCGCAAGGTGCTGGACAAGTGGTTGGCGCGCGAAGCCGATGCCGGCAAGGCTGCGGCAGCCTGAGGGGGGATGATGACGACATTGCAGGTCAGGATCGCGGCGCGCCGCGAGGAAGCCGACGGCATCATCGGGCTGGAACTGGTGTCGCCGGATGGCAGTGCCTTGCCGGCCTTTACTGCGGGGGCACATATCGATGTGCATCTGCCGGGCGGCATGCTGCGTCAGTATTCGCTGTGCAACGCGCCGCATGAGCAGCATCGCTATCAGATCGGTGTATTGCGTGATGCCCATTCGCGGGGCGGTTCCGTGGCGGTGCATGAGGTGTTGAAGGTGGGCGACCTGCTCACCATCGGGGTGCCGCGCAACCAGTTCGCGTTGGTGTCGGCGCCGCACAGTCTGCTGCTGGCGGGTGGTATCGGGGTGACGCCCATTCTGTGCATGGCCGAGGCGCTGGCGGCTTGCGGGGCTTCTTTCGAGATGCACTATTGCGCCCGTTCGCCCGCCCGCCAGGCGTTTCGCGAGCGCATCGCGGCATCGGGATTCGCTCGGCGCGTGGTGCATCACTATGACGATGGTGATGTTGCACAGAAGCTCGACCTCGATGCCTTGCTGTCGCAGGCCGATCCGGCCACCCATCTTTACGTCTGCGGCCCTGTCGGTTTCATCACGCATGTGGTGGAGACTGCCCGTGCGCGTGGCTGGCCGGAGGCGCAAGTCCATTTTGAATACTTTGGTGCGGCGCCGGTGCAGGCTGACGGCAATGGCAGCTTTGAGGTCAGGCTGGCCAGCAGCGGGCAGGTCTACCGCATTCCGGCGGACCGCACGGTGATCCAGGTCTTGTGCGAGCACGGTGTGGATGTGCCGGTGTCCTGCGAGCAGGGGATCTGCGGCACCTGTCTTACGCGCGTGCTGGAGGGGGAACCGGATCATCGTGATCAATATCTGACCGATGAGGAACGCGCGGCCAATGACCAGTTCACGCCGTGTTGTTCACGGGCACGGAGTCCCTTGCTGGTGCTGGATTTGTAGCGTAATACGAAGCAACTGGCCGTAAATCATTTATACCAATTAAAACGTGAGGAGACATGATGAGCGAGATGATCAATACCCGACGCCGCCACCTGATGTTGGCCGGGACGGCATTGGCCGCCGTTGGTGCGCCGCTGGTGGCGCAAGCGGCAGAGACGTTGAAGGTGGGGCTGATCGTGCCGATGTCGGGGCCGTTTGCCTCGACCGGGCGGCAGATCGAGGCGGCGGTCAAGTTGTATCAGCAGAAGTTCGGTGACAGTGTGGCCGGACGCAAGGTGGAGATCTTGTTGAAGGATGACGGCGGGGTCTCGCCCGATGTGACCAAGCGTCTGGCGCAGGAGCTGGTGGCGCGTGAGAAGGCGCAGGTGCTGATGGGCTTCGGGCTGACGCCCTTGGCGCTGGCGGCTGCACCCATTGCCACGCAGGCCAGGGTGCCGATGATCGTGACGGCGGCGGCGACTTCCATCATTGTCCAGCGTTCACCCTATATCGTGCGTACCGGGTTTACGCTGGCGCAGGTGACCTCGCCACTGGCGTCCTGGGCGGCGAAGAATGGCATCAAGAGTGTGGTGACCTTTGTTTCCGATTACGGGCCGGGGCTGGATGCAGAGAAGGTGTTTGTGAAGACTTTCTCTGAAGCCGGTGGCAAGGTGATGGAGAGTGTGCGGGTGCCTTTGCGCAATCCGGACTATGCGCCGTTCCTGCAGCGGGTCAAGGATGCCAGGCCGCAGGCTTTGTTCGTTTTTGTACCTTCCGGTGAAGGAGCTGCCGTGTTGAAGCAGTTCACCGAGCGGGGATTGGCGGCGGCGGGAATTCGCCTGATCTGTACCGGCGATGTGCTCGATGATGACCTGATGGCGGGTATCGGTGCGGCCGCCAAGGATGTGGTGAGCAGTCATCATTATTCTGCTGCGCATCCTTCGGCGGCCAACAAGGAATATGTGGACGCGATGGCCAAGGCTAACAAGGGGATGCGGGCCAACTTCCATTCTGTCGGTGCCTACGATGGTATGCACCTGCTCTATGAATCCCTCAAGAAAACCTCCGGCGATGCGAATGGCGAAAAACTGCTGGCTGCCATGAAGGGGATGAGCTGGGAGAGTGTGCGCGGGCCTGTTTCTATCGATGCTGCTACTCGCGATATCGTGCAGACGGTTTATATGCGCAAGGCTGAGTTGCGCGGGTCTGAGTTTTATAACGTGGAGTTTGATCAGGTGGAGAAGGTGCGGGATCCTGGGGTTTGATTTTTGTTTTTTTGGGGGGAGGGTAGTCTGCACGGGCCTCTTTCCTGCGCTCTAGCTTAATGCTTATCTTTCTCCGGTCGGGAGGACGCGCCGGGAGCGGCCCGGCAGCCGCTCACTTTTCTTGTCTCGCCAAGAAAAGTAAGCAAAAGAAGGCGACCCCAAAGAGCCAGCCCTCCTTCGGAGGGTCCCCGCCGCAGCAGAGCGAAAAGTGGGAAGGATAGAGTCGCTTCGCTCCGACTATCCTTCTGATCCAC
>NZ_JABFMQ010000026.1:0-53640 GCF_013359625.1 Herbaspirillum sp. C9C3 | reverse complement strand
GCCCTGCCCCGCCCCGGCCGCAGCTACCATCCAGCCTATCCGCCATCCGATGTTCAGTTTCTTCAAGAGAAAACCCAAACCGGAAGCGCAACCCGCGCTGCCGCCCGAGGCCCAGGCCGAGCCCGCACCCGCGCCGCAACCGGTCGTGCCCCCTCCCGTCACGGCTGCCCCTGTCATCCCCCCTGTCGTTACGGCCCCTGTCGTGGCGCCCGAACCCGCGCCGCAAGCGCTGGCCGCGCCAGAGCCTGTTGTGCAAGAGCAGGCCGAGGAAGTCGAGATCGTGGCCGCTCCGGAGCCTGCCCCTGAGGCCAAGCGCTCCTGGCTGTCGCGCCTCAAGGCGGGGCTATCCAAGACGTCGAGCAATCTGACCACGCTGTTCGTGGGTGCGCGCATTGATGAAGATTTGTACGAAGAGCTGGAATCGGCCCTGCTGATGTCGGACGCCGGGGTCGAGGCCACCCGCTGGCTGCTGGACGAACTGAAGAAAAAGGTCAAAAACGAGCGCCTGACCGAAGCCGCCCAGGTGCGTACCGCCTTGCGCGCCCTGCTCATCGACCTGCTGCAACCCCTGCAGCGGCCGCTGGTGCTGGGTCGCGAGAAGCCGCTGGTGATGATGATTGCCGGTGTCAACGGCGCCGGCAAGACCACCACCATCGGCAAGCTGGCGCTGCACCTGCAGGCGCATGGTCAGTCGGTATTGCTGGCCGCCGGCGACACCTTCCGCGCCGCCGCCCGCGAGCAGCTGGCGGTCTGGGGCGAGCGCAACAACGTCCAGGTGATCGCCCAGGAATCCGGCGATCCGGCCGCCGTGGCCTATGACTCGGTGCACTCGGCACAAGCGCGCGGCACCCATGTGGTGATGGTCGACACCGCTGGTCGCCTGCCCACGCAACTGCACCTGATGGATGAACTCAAGAAGATCAAACGGGTCATTGCCAAGGCGATGAGCTCGGCGCCGCACGAAGTGCTGCTGGTCATCGACGGCAATACCGGCCAGAACGCCCTGGCCCAGGTCAAGGCCTTCGATGATGCGCTGGGGCTGACCGGCCTGGTGGTGACCAAGCTGGATGGCACGGCCAAGGGCGGCATCCTGGCCGCCATCGCCAAGACCCGCCCGGTGCCGCTGTATTTCATCGGCGTGGGCGAGCAGATCGAAGATCTGCAGGCCTTCAACGCCACCGAATTCGTCGATGCCCTCCTGAGTTGAACCGATGATTGAATTTACCCGGGTTTCCAAGCAATACGCGCGCGAGGTCTATGCCCTGCGCGACATTACGTTGTCGGTGAAGAAGGGCGAATTGATCTTCCTGGCCGGCCCTTCCGGCGCCGGCAAATCCACCCTGCTGAAGATGATCGCGGCCATCGAGCGGCCCACCTCGGGCAAGCTCACCGTCAGCGGGACCGACATCGTGGGGCTCAAGCCTTCCGGGCTGCCCTATCTGCGACGCAACCTGGGCCTGATCTTCCAGCAACAGAAACTGTTGCTGGACCGCAATCTGCTGGCCAACGTGATGCTGCCGCTGATCGTGACCGGTTCTTCCCGCCCGGACGCCGAAAAGCGCGCCCGCGCCGCGCTGGACAAGGTCGATCTGCTGGAGAAGGCCCGCTGCGAACCGCTGGAGCTCTCCGGGGGCGAGCAGCAGCGGGTGGCCATTGCGCGCGCCATCGTCAACCGACCGCAGATCATCCTGGCCGACGAACCCACCGCCAACCTGGATCGCGCCAATGCCAACAAGGTGCTGGCGGCCTTGAAATCCTTCCACGGAGTGGGCGTGACCTGCCTGATTTCGACCCACGACGAGACTTTTCTCACCGGTGCCGACCGCATCGTCTATCTGGACCGTGGCCGCATCGTCGATGGCTGGCACAACGGCGTCGCCAATCCCGTGGAGGTATCGTCATGAACTGGCTCGGACAGCATCTTGCCGCCATCGCCGATGCGCTGCGCCACCTGCTGCGCTCGCCCGGCAATTTCGTGCTCAACGTGCTGGTGGTGTCGATTGCGCTGGCGCTGCCCTTTGCGGGCCTGTCGGCCCTGGAAAACGTGCGGCCGATCTCGGACCAGATGTCGGTGGAGCCGGAGATCAGCCTCTTCATGAAGCCCGATGCCAGCCGCGAGGCTGCCCTGGCGGTGGGCAAGACCATCAGTCAGGTGTTGAAGGACAGCAATACCAACGGCAAGGTCGAGTTCATCCCGCGCGAGAAGGCGTTCGATGCCTTGAAGAGCAAGACCGGGCTGGCCGACGTGCTCAACACGCTGGGCAGCAATCCGCTGCCGGACGGCTATGTGGTGCGCCTGCCGGGCTTCGAGAACGCCATGAATGCCACCCGCGTGGATGACATTGCCCAGCAGCTGAAGAAGCAGCCGGGCGTGGATACCGTGCAGATCGATTCCGAATGGGTCAAGCGGCTGGCGGCGCTGCTGCGCATCCTGCGGCTGGTACTGCTGTTCCTGGGGATGACGCTGGGTGCGGTGGTGGTGGCGGTGGTGTTCAACACCATCCGTCTGCAGGTGATGACGCAGCGCGACGAAATCGAGGTCTCGCGCTTGTTCGGGGCGACCAATTCCTTCATCTATCGTCCGTTCTACTACACCGGCGCCTTGCTGGGTCTGTGTGCGGGTCTGGTGGCGCTGGGGCTGGTGGTGGCGGCGCAGCAGCCGCTCAATGCAGCCATTCTGGACTTTGCCCACCTCTATGCCTCGGAATTCCAGCTGGCCCTGCCCAGCCCCATGGCCATCGGCCTGCTGCTGGCCGCCAGCGGCTTGCTGGGCTTGTTCGGGGCGATGCTGTCGGTACGCAGGCAGTTGGCCAGGAAGGCTTGAGGTGCAAGGGCTCTCGTTGCACCGATCAGAAGAAATAACGCGTGATGTCACGTCGGACGCGAGACAGGGTACGCTTGCCCTTGGTCATGCGATGCTTGCCATGGCCGGGCGGTGTTGCACTGTCCAGCACTAGCCGATAGGTGCCGGCACCGCCGGCGCAACGACGATAGATCGCCAGTGCCTGCCGGTCGAGCAAGGCCTGCAATGACCACCAGTGGTCGCTCTTGCGCAAGTGCAGAGAGATCACCGGGTCGATCCAGCCGGCAAACCAGAACAGGTTATCGACGAGTAGACGCAGGCTGTTGACGGTTTGCCTGGGCCGACGCGGGATAAGACCCAGGACGCCAAAACGGTCGAATTCAGGAATCGTCCAGATGGCGTCGTGGTGCCCGATGCGGTTGCGTACGTCGCGTATCCGCTTGAGCAGAGCGACCACCCGCTTCCTGAACGCAGCACTGTCATAGGGGAAAGCCTGCGTATCTGGCGCATGCGGAAAGACTGCCGCCAGGATCGCCGCCTGCAACCCTGCTGGCTGCGCGTGATGCGCGAGCGCGCCGATGAGCACCTCCCAGAATCCAAAGGGCAATGTCGCCACCACGTCATCCGGGGTGACGACATGGGCAGATGGTTTCCTGCCTTTGACTTTGTCGATCGCACAGACCACATCATCACGGGATCTCGAACTCAGTTTGTGCACCGGCGGCAGCATCGGAGGAGCGGCGGGATTGACGGCGTGCGCCGGATTCGGTCTGGGCATCATCCAGCCAAAGGAATCGCGCGCGCCGTAATGACGCGACAACGCACCGTGCACGGCATTGCGCAGCGATACCTCGACATCGGCCAGCAGCGGCAACATGCCAGCGGCAACCGCCTGGGTCCAGGCATAACATCCGAGCGTATCGCCGTGCGAAGTCGTGAGGAAGAAGCGCTGGAGAGTGGACAAGCGAGCTGCAGTGAGGTGTTTCAGCATGCCGTGAGCCGGTTGAAAGTGAAGTGCGTCGGGTGCTATACTCGCCGCCATAGAGACAGGGGTTTTCCAGGCAATTGGTCGTGCCCCTGTAAATTGAGGACAAAGCCCGCTGTTGCGGGCTTTGGACTTTCTGGCGAGAAATTCTATCGGGCCAGCCCATCGCCAACAATAAACTTGCCCTCCCCGCGTCTTCTAAACAGCAGCAAGCTCGTCAGATGACGAGCTGCCATCGGGCCAATGCCCGTTCCTGTCGTCCTGGCAGGTCTGCCGCGTCCGTTTGTCTTCATCTTGCGCGCTGCAAAAAAGTGTTACAAGTTTCTGGCCTCCTTTTGACCCCGATCGCAACTTTTGTCGCCCAAAGGCGACTAATATAAAGGGAATGGAATGCAATGATTGGCTGAAAAGCAATAGGATTGCACTATTGACCCATCACCATCATGCTATTAGCACTCCGGGGTGACGAGTGCTAGAATACCTTATCGAATTGCTCCAGTTTTCGTGGAGCACTGCATCAAACAGTACCGGCCCGCGTGGCCGCACCAGGGAAGTCGGGAACATCGCCCCTGGTCACCGAAGCCTCTGCTTCCTACCGTTTCAACCGTTTCCGCAAAGGAACCAAGGAGAATCCATGAAATCTGCGTCTGCACAAACTGCACTCATGCCTGCCGAGTCCAATGCACTCGCGCTGGGTTTTTCCGGCAGCCTGGGCAACATCGACGCGTACATCTCGGCAGTGAACCGCCTGCCCATGCTGACCCACGAGGAAGAGGTCAAGCTGGCGCGTGACCTGCGTGAAAAGAACGACCTGGGCGCGGCCCAGAAAATGGTGTTGTCACACCTGCGTCTGGTGGTGTCGATCGCCCGAGGCTATCTGGGCTACGGCCTGCCGCATGCCGACCTGATCCAGGAAGGCAACATCGGCCTGATGAAGGCCGTCAAGCGCTTCGACCCGGCCCAGAACGTGCGCCTGGTGTCCTATGCCATGCACTGGATCAAGGCCGAGATCCACGAGTACATCCTGAAGAACTGGCGTCTGGTGAAGGTCGCCACCACCAAGGCCCAGCGCAAGCTGTTCTTCAACCTGCGCAGCCACAAGGAAGGTCTGGACGCGATGACCCCGGCCCAGGTGGAGGCCCTGGCCAAGACCCTGGACGTCAAGCGCGAGGAAGTCATCGAGATGGAAACCCGTCTCTCCGGTCGCGATATCGCCTTGGAGTCGCCCACCGATGACGACGATGACAAGTTCGCGCCCATCGCCTACCTGTCCTCCGACAATTCGGAACCGACCCGCGTGATCGAGGCCAAGCAGTACGACCGCCTGCAGTCCGAAGGCCTGGAAGCCGCCCTGTCCAAGCTGGATGACCGCTCGCGCCGTATCGTCGAAGCCCGCTGGCTGGCCAATGACGATGGCTCGGGTGCGACCCTGCATGAGCTGGCCGACGAGTTCGGCGTCTCGGCCGAACGTATCCGCCAGATCGAGGCAGTGGCGCTGAAGAAGATGAAGACCGCGCTGCAGGCTTACTCCTGATCGATTCTTCGATTCTTCAGACCGGTTCAGCAGCACCAACAAGAAAGGCGCCCTCGGTTAGTCTCCCCAATTTTTCATACATAGCTGGGGAAGTTTAGCTACCCCAAAGTGAATCGCCCCGGCTGCACTAGACACTTTCCAGCCTGTGGAAATACTGCTGTTCGAACTGTCCCGGAGAAACGTTGCCGCTATAGGAATGGCGACGTTTCGGGTTGTAGAGCATCTCGATGTAATCGTACACATCCGACCGTGCTTCGTTACGGTCAGCATAGAGCCGGCTTGCCATAGCGCCCCGCACGACGGCGATAGCCAGTCTGGGACTTGAGACCTTCTGTGCGCATCAGGCGATAGACCCGATGCTTGCCACAACGCTCAGCCAAGTCGCGCAGGTCGGCCGTAATCTTGCGATAGCCATAGACCTCGCCAGATTCCAGCCACGATTGCTTGATGAGTCCTAGGAGCCGCCGGTTCTCCTTGGTCCTCTCGGATTCCGGTCGTGCCTTCCAAGCGTAGTAGCCGCTGGGATGGACGCGCATACGCGGCACATCGTGCGAACGGCATGCTGGGGTTCGTGAGCCACAATGAACGCGTACTTTACCGAGACTCGTTGGCAAAGAACGCGGCGGCCTTTTTTAGGATGTCGCGCTCCTCGGTGACGCGCTTGAGTTCAGCCTTGAGGCGACGCAGCTCTTCTTGCTGGCTCGCCTGTGCCCGACGCTCCTCAGGCGGCAATGCGTACTTCTTCATCCATTCTCATCTTGATCTACATAGATACTTGATTTCGCGTAACAGGCCCAAAACCTAAGTCGGTTAAATACAGCGGAAACCTTGCATCAAGTTCAGCATGGCATCTGTTGACCAAAAACTCTATGTCATCAATTTTTTTCTGAACCGCCGATGGTTTAATTGCCTGAATGGCGACTTTAGGTCGATCACAACAATGGATACAATCATGCCGCCTCTGAAAAATTGTCCCAAACTTGTTTTCAAAGTGTTCAAGGGCTCTTTCTTTCGCTGCATCTTGGCCTGCAACAGGAAGTGCATTAATTTCCGCAGCGGTTTTTCCAAACTGACGGCGCTTTGCCTGGGGATTTGACATCCAACCACAAACCCTATCGCGACTGAGTAGACCGTTTTTCTTAGGGAAAAATTGGTTAAATAGACCTCGAATCTGGTCAAACGAGAGAACGTTCTCTTTTTCCACGAGTTCACGTGCAGCCATGCGCCACTTCCACCCAGGCATTGTTGTCGCTCTAAGCATCGCCGTGACGGGAATTTTCAAATTATTTAGGCGGTTGGGTAACTGTACTGTGGGCTCAAGCTCTTTTGCTCGAAGTGTGCGAGAGAGTAAATCTGCATAAGAATCTGCGAAATACGCGTCGCAAGCCCCAACAGCAAACATTAACGCAGATCTCAACATATCTTCTGTACACGCTGGTACGAGAGCAGAGTTGTTCATCAGAGCACGAGCCCGCGCAAGATCCGTATTGAAATGGGATAATGCCGTTTGAAGAGTTGGCATAGAATCCTTATTAGTTATGTTATTTAGGGAACTTAATAGCTTCGCTTTAACCAGGGAAGATCCGTTATTGGCCAATCTAGGCCCAAGGCAACAGGATACCAGCTTGCCGAAATGAAAATATCACACATTCCCGCAATTCGACGAGGAGGGCAGATCTGCGCATCATTTGCTACTTGACGTTGTCCGGATAGGAGGATCTCTGTCCGGCTTGTCATGCCAACAGGTGTCCAACTTCAAGTGCCACTAGGTGTCCGGCTTGATGAGAATACTCAGTGCGCTAGAGCAGTTGATGGGTGGCGGCGCCCTATGTGAATGCGTGGCGGCTTTGATGCGAATACTCTGAACTGAAAGAAAGTGGCGCTCAACGAAGATCGCTTTGCCTAAAAGACGGGCACCGGTTTAGTATCGGTGCCCATCCAAATCTATGTATTACGATGTATTGTTAGATCGCACCAATAGTCTTGAAAAAATCCATATCTGCCAGATACTTACAACATAATGCACGGTATCTATGTAGATTTTTGGTATAAGTCCCGAGGGCGCCTTTCTTTTCATCCAAACGATTTATATCGTTTATCTCTTTTTTATCCCTTTTCCCGCAGCATCACGAGAGCAGCAGCTTGATGTCATGCGCCAGCGTCTGCGGACCCTGGCCGTGCTTGACGAACAGCCGGATATGGCCCTGCGGATCGAAGACGTAGCTGCCGGCGGTGTGGTCCATGGTATAGCTGCCCGGCTGCTTGCCCGGCACCTTCTGGTAGAACACCTTGAATTCCTTGGCCACCTTCTCGGTCTGTTGCAGGTCACCACGCAGTCCGAGGAAGCGCTTGTCGAAGGCAGGCACATATTGCGCCAGTACTTCCTGGGTATCGCGCTCGGGGTCAACGGTGACGAACAGGACCTGCACGCGGTCCGCATCCGGACCCAGCTCCTTCATCACGTTGGACATCTCCACCATGGTGGTCGGACAGACGTCCGGACATTGGGTATAGCCGAAGAACATCACCACCACCTTGCCCTTGAAATCGGCCAGGGTGCGCGGCTTGCCGGTGTGATCGGTGAGCGCGAAATCGCGCGCATAGTCCAGCCCGGTGACATCGGTATTGTTGAACTTCAGTTCAGGTTTGGAGGGCCCGCAAGCCGCCAGCAGCGTCGCGCAAGCGGCCAGCAGCAGCGCCGAGAAGAATCTTTTCATGAGGTCAGAAACTACGGAACAGGAAGTAATGATCCACCAGCAACACCGCAAACAGGATGGACAGATAGATGATGGAATAGGCAAAGGCCTTGCGCGCGATCAGGTCGGTGTAGTGACGGTAGATCTGCCACGAGTACCAGAAGAAGATCGCCCCCAGCACAATGGCCGAGCCCAGGTAGATCAGCCCGCTCATGCCGATGGCAAAGGGCAGCATGCTCACCGCCAGCAGTGCGATGGTGTACATGAGGATATGCAGCTTGGTCACCTCCATGCCATGCGTGATGGGCAGCATCGGCAGGCCGGACTTGGCGTAGTCGTCGCGGCGGTACATGGCCAGCGCCCAGAAATGCGGCGGGGTCCAGATGAAGATGATCATCACCAGCACCCAGGCCTGCATCGGCACGTCATTGGCCATGGCCGCCCAGCCCAGCGCGGGCGGCATGGCACCGGCCAGGCCGCCGATGACGATGTTCTGCGAGGTCGCCGGTTTCAAGATGATGGTGTAGATGATGGCGTAGCCGACGAAGGTGGCGAAGGTCAGCCACATGGTCAGCGGATTGACCAGGTTGTACAGCACCCACATGCCCAGGCCGCCCAGCACGCCTGAGAACACCAGGGTCTGGCCCACCGTGATCTCGCCGCGCGCCATCGGACGGCGGGCGGTGCGGGCCATGCGCGAATCGATCTCGCGCTCGACCAGGCAGTTGATGGCGAAGGCCGCACCGGCCAGGAGCCAGATCCCCAAGGTGCCGAAGACGACCTTGCGCCAGTCCGGCAGATCGGGCGTGGAGAGGAACATGCCGATCACGGCACAGAACACCGCCAGCTGCGTCACACGCGGCTTGGTCAGTGCCCAGTACTGGGCGATGCGGTTGGGTTGGGCGGTCAATGTGGTCATGGCGTGACGGGCCGGGCGGATGCTGGTGGAGCAGCGGCGGCCAGGCCGGAGGGTGCGTAACGGACCTTGTAGTTTAACATGACCATCAGGATGACCAGCAGCGCCGCGCCGCCGTTATGCAGCACGGCAATGGCCAGCGGCCAGTTCAGATAGATGGTCGCCAGTCCAGTACAGAGCTGCAAACCCAGCACCGTCAGCATCCAGCGGCCGGTCTTGCGCAAGCCCTCCTCGCGCAGCGCCCGGTGTGCCAGCCATACAACATACAAGATGACGACAAAGGCAAAACTGCGATGCACCCAATGGATGGCGGTCAGCGCTTCGACCGGCAGGTAATCGCCGGAGGCCGTCATGCCAAGGTGGCGCCAGAGCGTGAAGCCATGTTCGAAATCCATGTCCGGCACCAGCTTGCCATTGCACAGCGGGAAGTCGGAGCAGGCCAGCGCCGCGTAATTGGTGCTGACCCAGCCGCCCAGCGCGATCTGCAAGCCCAGCAGCGCGGCCCCCACGGTGGCCGGCACGATCAGTGCGCGTCCGCCCGCCGAGACCGCTGCATGCGGCTCCTGCCGCGCTGCCAGCCAGGTCAGCATGGCCAGCAGAGTCAGTCCGAGCAGCAGATGCGTGGTGACGATGATCGGCTGCAGCTTCATGGTCACGGTCCAGGCACCGAAGGCCCCCTGCAGGCAGACGAAGCCCAGCAGCGCCGTCGGGAACCACGGACGGAACTGCAGTTCGGTCTTGCCCGAGCGCATCCAGCGCCGCCACGCCACCACCATCAGCACGATGATGAGGAAACCCACGGCCATGGCGAAATAGCGATGGATCATCTCGATCCAGGCCTTGGCCCAGGTCACCGGACCAAAGGGCATGGCCTCTTCTGCGGCATTGATGTGTTCATGCGCCAGGAGCGGATTGGCGTGGCTGTAGCAGCCCGGCCAGTCAGGGCAGCCCAGGCCCGAATCGGTCAGGCGCGTGAAGGCGCCGAACATGATCAGGTCGAAGGTAAAGAACAGCGTCACCCACACCAGCTTGCGGTATTTGTTGACCACACCCTGGGCGCGCCACACCAGCGCCAGCGGAATCAGGGCCACCACGAGCCCGGTCAGGCCCAGTTGTATCAGCGTCGTTGCATTCATCTTGAGTCAAACTTGCGTCACGAAACACTCGCCTCCACGCGGCATCAGCCGATGGAGGAAGCGCGCAACAACTTGGAAATGTCCTTCTTCATCTTGCCGGGGTCGGGGTCCTTGGGGAAGCGCATCATCAGGTTGCCCAGCGGGTCGATCAGATAGATGTGGTCGCGCGCCGAGGTCCCGGCATCGACCGGCAACCAGGACTGCAATTTGCCGGCGTCAACCCGAAGGATATCGGTTCCGTCGAATTCGCGCAGGAGCAGGGTCGCAATCGGTACGCGGTCGGTCACCAGCCACACCCGTTCGATGCGGTCCATTTCCTTGCCTTGCATGAGCCGCAGCTGGCGCATGGTCAGCAGTTTGTTCTGGCAGGGCTCGCCGCAGTCGCCGCCATCGACCTGCAGCATCACCCACTTGCCCTTGTAATCCAGCAGCCGGGCCGGGCCGCCATCGATGGCGCTGCTGCCGAGATCGGGGATGGGATACTGGCGTGGATCGATCAGCGCGCCATAGTTGTTGCGGCTCTGCGGCTTGATCACGTAATAGGTCAGATAGGAAGCGATCAGCGGTGCGGCGCACACGGCCAGCACCGCCAGCATCTTCCAGCGGCCGCTGCGGCGACGACGCGCCTCGTCCTGGGCGGTGGCTGGAGGCGATTGCGAAATATCAGGCTTTGTCATGACGACCACGTTTGAATCCTGTCACGATGAAAAAAAGAAGGGCCATCCCCGCCAGCGCATACCACTGCACGGCATAGCCACGATGACGCTCGATGCCCAGCGAAGGGGCCGGCCAGTCGCGTACCAGGGTGTCGCCTGCCGCCCCGCCCTGCTCGATCACCAGCGGTGCCAGCGGCAGGCCGCTGGCCTTGGCCAGGGCCGGCAGATCCAGATTTTGCAGGATGGCTTGAGGACGCGGTGCATCGGCTGTTCCCAGTTGCAGGACATGCCCGGCATCCCGGCGCAGGATGCCGTCCACCTCGATCACGCCCGACGGCGGCGGCACCTGCGGCACACGGGTGCGCTCGGCCGCATCACGCGGCGCCCAGCCACGCACCACGACCACGGCTTGCGCACCGTGCTCGGGCTGGAACAGCGTGAGCACATGGAAGCCCACGGCGCCGTTGTAGGGGCGGTTCTCCAGGTAGAGCGTCCACTGCGGGAGGAAGCGACCGCGCAGGCGGATGTGGCGGAACTCCGCATCGCCTGCATCGGCAGGCAGCGCCACCAGGGGCGCCTGGCTGCCACGCGCCTGCATGCGCTGCTGCAGCGCCAGTTTTTCTTCGGCACGATGGGTCTGCCACTGGCCCAGTGCAAACCCGGCGGCAGCCACGATCAGCGTGGCGCAAAACGGAATGAGGCGAAAAACGAATCGGGTCGGCATCGATGAAGTTTGGCCTTACAATGAAGCGCACACGGGACAAGAAAAATCACATACACACCAGCGTCGCAGCATACCGCATGCACGCCTTCGGAGACAGGATTGCATCCTCATGAAAATCGTCGTCGCCATCGCCTTCATCCTGATCCTGGCCAGCCTGGCCTCGGCACTGATCTTTCTCATGCGCGACAAGGGCCGCAGCAACCGCACCGTCCAGGCGCTCACCTTGCGGGTCGGCTTCTCGGTGGCGCTGTTCCTCTTCATCCTGCTGAGCTACAAGCTGGGCTGGATACAGCCGACCGGCATCCGCTGAGCTCCTCCCCACGCATCGTACGCATCGCATAAAAAAGCCGCACCGAGGTGCGGCTTTGTCATTGCAGAAGGCGTGCCCGCCTTACAACCAGTACACCACCACATACAGCCCCAGCCACACCACGTCCACGAAGTGCCAGTACCAGGCCGCACCTTCGAAGGCGAAGTGATGGGTGGGCGTGAAGTGCCCGCGCAGCACGCGATAGAGCACCACCGACAGCATGATCGCACCCATGGTCACGTGGAAACCGTGGAAGCCGGTCAGCATGAAGAAGGTCGATCCATAGATGCCCGAGCTGAGCTTGAGATTCAGCTCGCTGTAGGCGTGGATGTATTCATAGGCCTGGAAGCCCATGAACACCGCGCCCAGCAGGATGGTCAGGAACAGCCACACCGCCGTCCGGGTACGATGTCCGGCGCGCATGGCGTGGTGCGAGATGGTCAGCGTCACACCCGAGCTCAGCAGCAGCAGGGTGTTGATGGTCGGGATGGGGAACGGCCCCATGGTGGTGAAATTCTCCACCGTACCGGCCGGGCCGACATTGCCCCACTGGCCGGTGAAGTCGGGCCAGATCATCTTGTGGTCGAGATCGGCCAGCCACGGCATGGTGATGCTGCGCGCATAGAACAGGGCACCGAAGAAGGCGGCGAAGAACATCACCTCCGAGAAGATGAACCAGCTCATGCTCCAGCGATAGGACAGGTCGATGCGCTCGCTGTAGAGCCCGGACTCGGACTCGCCGATGGCATCGCCAAACCAGTAGTACAGCACCACCAGCACCATCAGGATGCCGAGGATGTTGACGTACGGTGCCCATGCCAGACCATTGACCCAACCCGAGGCCCCGATCATGGTGATGAGCATGGAAATGCCGGCCATCATCGGCCAGCGCGACGGGCCTGGAACGAAGTAATGGGGCGCCTTGGCTTGTTGAGAACTCATGTTCTTCTCCCGGTACGAAATCCGATTGTTCTGGCCTGGAGCAAGAGCAGCAAACACGAGCATTAAGCTGTATTAAATACTCTTGCGATCCAGGGTTCACTTTTCCTTAATGCTCTTTTTCGGTCACGCTCACCCACCTGCGGCGCCGCGCACCACCAGCTTGACGATGCTCACCAGCACGGCGACGAAGATCGCCGCACCGAGAATGCCGGCGATGATGACGTGGACCGGATTCAGGCGTGCCGCATCCGACTCGTAATCCTTGCGCTTGCGCACGCCGAAGAAGGACCAGAACACCGCCTTCATCGTCGCGCCGAACGACGCCTTGCGCTGCGCAGCCTGTTTCAGCTCATCGTTCACACCAGCTCCTCCGGGCCTCTCAACCCGCCGTCTTGTTCTTGCCGTTGATCTCGAAGAAGGTATAGGACAGCGTGATCGTGGTCACCTCCTTGGGCAGCTTGGGATCGATGTAGAACACCACCGGCATCTGCTTGGCCTGATTCGGCCCCAGCGTCTGCTGCGTAAAGCAGAAGCACTCCACCTTCTTGAAGAAAGCCGCCGACTGCAGCGGCGCATAGCTGGGGATGGCCTGGGCATCCACATTGCGCGGCTGGGTGTTGACCACTTCATAGGTGACCTGGGTCATCTCGCCCGGATGCACCTGCAGGCTGGACACGGTCGGACGAAAACGCCACGGACCCTGGGCATTGCCGTCGAACTCCACGGTGATGGTGCGCGACTTGTCGATCTGCGTATTGGCCGGCGCTTCCACGCTTGCATCCTTGGGCGTGAGGAAGTTCACGCCCGTGACCTCGCAAATCTTGCGATAGACCGGAATGAGCGCGTAGCCGAAGCCGAACATCAGCACCGCCACCACCAGGAGCTTCTTGAGCATCACACGGTTCAGGCCGGGTGCTGCGCCCTCCTCCGCCGGATCGTCGTCTCTGCTCATCGGGCGAACCAGATGCGGTTGACGAAGATGCCGACGAAGAAGGCCAGCGCCACCAGCCCCAGCAGCAGGGCGGTGCGCAGGTTGTTGGGTTTCTTGCGTTCGGTCATGAGGCTTGCCTTTGCATTAGCTGCGATGACTTGTGTTATCCACTGGCGCTCACTTCACCACCGGCGGTTCCTCGAAGGTGTGGAAGGGCGCCGGGCTGGGCACGGTCCATTCCAGACCTTCCGCGCCTTCCCAGGGCTTGGCCTCGGCCTTCTTGCCCCCCTTGATCGAGGGGATCACCACGAAGAACAGGAAGTACACCTGCGACAGCCCGAAACCGAAGGCACCGATGGAGGCGATCATGTTGAAGTCGGTGAACTGCGCCGGATAATCGGCATAACGACGCGGCATGCCTGCCAGCCCCAGGAAGTGCATGGGGAAGAAGGTGATGTTGAAGGTGATCAGCGAGGCCCAGAAATGGAACTTGCCGCGCCATTCGTTGTACATGAAGCCGGTCCACTTGGGGCCCCAGTAGTAGTAACCGGCGAAGAGCGCGAACAGCGAACCGGCCACCAGCACATAGTGGAAGTGCGCCACCACGTAGTAGGTATCCTGCATCTGGATGTCGATGGGGGTGACCGCCAGGATCAGCCCGGTGAAGCCACCCATGGTGAAGACGAAGATGAAGCCCACCGAGAACAGCATCGGCGTCTCGAAGGTCATGGAGCCGCGCCACATGGTGGCGATCCAGTTGAAGATCTTCACGCCGGTGGGCACGGCGATCAACATGGTGGCGTACATGAAGAACAGCTGCGCGGTCACCGGCATGCCGGTGGTAAACATGTGGTGGGCCCAGACGATGAAGGACAGGATTGCAATCGATGCCGTCGCATACACCATCGAGGCATAGCCGAACAGCGGCTTGCGGGCGAAGGCCGGGATGATCTGCGAGACGATGCCGAAGGCCGGCAGGATCATGATGTAGACCTCGGGGTGACCGAAGAACCAGAAGATGTGCTGGTACATCACCGGGTCACCGCCACCGGCGGCATTGAAGAAGGAGGTACCGAAATGACGGTCGGTGAGCGTCATGGTGATGGCGCCGGCCAGCACCGGCATGACCGCGATGAGCAGATAGGCGGTGATGAGCCAGGTCCAGCAGAACATGGGCATCTTCATCAGCGTCATGCCGGGCGCGCGCATGTTGAGGATGGTGACGATGATGTTGATCGAGCCCATGATGGAGGAGGCGCCCATGATGTGCATGGCGAAGATGGCCATGTCCATACCGGGTCCCATCTGGGTCGACAGCGGGGCATACAGCGTCCAGCCGGCTGCGGTGGCACCGCCCGGCACCAGGAAGGAACCGGCCAGCAGCAGCGCGGCCGGCGGCAGCAGCCAGAACGAGAAGTTGTTCATGCGCGCAAAGGCCATGTCGGAGGCGCCGATCTGCAGCGGAATCATCCAGTTGGCAAAGCCCACGAAGGCCGGCATGATCGCGCCGAACACCATCACCAGGCCGTGCATGGTGGTGAGCTGGTTGAAGAACTCCGGCCGGAAGAACTGCAGGCCCGGATGGAACAGCTCGGCCCGGATCAACAACGCCAGCACCCCGCCCGAGAGCAGCATGGTGAACGAGAACCACAGGTAGAGCGTGCCGATGTCCTTGTGGTTGGTGGCGAAGAGCCAGCGGCGCCAGCCGTGCGGGTGGTCGTGTGCGTGCTCATCGTGAGCGTGCCCATGCCCGTGATCGTGGGAATGATCGGGGGCGTGATCGACGGTGGTAGTCATGTCCGGTTCTCCAAACGATTACTTGCGGGCGGCCAGGACTTCAGCCGGCTGCACGATGTTTTCCTGGGCCTTGTTGGACCAGTTGTTGCGCGTGTAGGTGATCACGGCGGCGATTTCGGTGTCGTTCAACACACCCTTCCAGGCCGGCATGGCGTTCTTGCCGTTGAGCACGAGGTGGATCTGGTCCGCCTTGGGACCGTTGACCACGGCACTGCCATCGAGCGCCGGGAAGGCACCCGGCACGCCCTTGCCGTTGGCCTGGTGGCAGGCCACGCAGTTGGCGGCATAGACCTTCTCGCCGCGCTGCTTCAATTCGTCCACCGTCCAGACCTTGTTGGGATCATCGGCCTTGGCGGCCATTTCCTTCTTCTTGCCGTCCACCCATTTCTTGTAGTCGTCTTCGCTGACCACGTTGACCACGATGGGCATGAAGGCGTGATCCTTGCCGCACAGCTCCACGCACTGGCCGCGATAGGTGCCGATCTTCTCGGCGCGGAACCAGGTGTCGCGCACGAAGCCGGGAATCGCATCCTGCTTCACGCCGAAGGCGGGGACGGTCCAGGAGTGGATCACGTCATTGGCGGTAGTGACGATGCGCACCTTCTTGTTGACCGGCACCACGACCGGGTTGTCGACTTCGATGAGGTAATTGTCGTTTTTCTTCAGACTGGGATCGGTGACCTGCTCGCGCGGCGTGGCCAGGTTGGAGAGGAAGGAGATTCCTTCACCTTCGCCTTTGAGGTAGTCATATCCCCATTTCCACTGCATGCCGGTGACCTTGATGGTGAGGTCGGCATTGGAGGTATCCTTCATCGCCACCACCGTCTTGGTGGCCGGCAGGGCCATGCCGATGACGATCAGGAAGGGCACCACGGTCCAGGCGATTTCCACGGTCGTGCTTTCGTGGAAGCTGGCGGCCTTGTGGCCGACCGACTTGCGGTGCTTGATGATGGAATAAAACATCACGCCGAACACGGCCACGAAGATGACCAGGCAGATGATGAGCATCAGGATGTGCAGGTCATAGATCTGCTCGGCGATCTTGGTCACCGGCGGCTGGAAATTCATCTGCAGCACGGCCGGTCCGCCCGGACTATCCACCACTGCCCAGGCCGGCAAGCCGGCCGCCAGCAGCGAGGCACCGAGGGTCAAGGATTGAAGGCGCTTCGCAAGTTTCATGGATTTCCTCAAAAGCCCAAAATTATAAGAATGAGAGTGCTGCCATCCCGCCACCCCTGGCGGCCAGCTCACGTTGCAGCTCCTGCGCGAAGGCGCGCCGTTGCCACAAGCTCATGAACCGGCCTACTTCCACACGCTGCCCCCGGCTTTCCAGCGCCACCAGCGATTGGCGACCGACCGGAAACGCGATGCGCATGCCCTGCAGCTGCAAGCTGCTGCGGTGCGAGCGACTGCCCTGGATCACGTCAACCTCCAGGCCATGATCGGCCAGCACCACTACTTCGCGATCTGTGGCGTGGCGGGCGTAGACCAGCAAGGCCGCGCCCACCGCCACCAGTTCAATGAATGAAAAAATCAGGATGATCCATGCACCGCGCAGCGTGAAGCCCAGCGCGACCGTCAGTGAAACCGTACAAAGGATTGCGAAGACCCACGCCAGTTGGCGTGGCGCAATCGAACAATTGCGCTTCAATATCCATTCCCGCGTCTCCATGGCACCTCGCCAGCATGATTGTCGGTCGAGCGTGTCTCTGTCTCTGCTTCTAGTTCTATTTCTCACCGCAGGGAACACGCACTGGATGCGGACTGGTCCGGTCTTGCCGGGTCGTCTTGCGATGAACGCTATCCGTGGCTATCCGTTCTGCGGTCTTTATTTATTCTTGCTATTCGTTCGTACTGGAATTTCTTTGTGTGAATTTTTTTACCCATTTGAGTATAAGGGCTAACGTCGCCATGGATCAAGCACGCACCGCCGCATTGACAACGGTGGTGCTCCCGGCCTCTCCGGGACGCCCTGACACTGCCCGGACAACGGCCAGGGACGTGGCTTTTCGGCGAAATGAAGGATTCTTCCGGGAGCGGCAGGGCGTAACGATACAGCAACTATCCGGCAGGCCGGATAGGGCTGGACGACTAAGCCTTATATGAAGAAACGACTATCGCGACGGGCGTTCGAAGCGAATGATGCTCTCGCCGGCCGCGGTGGTCTTGGGCACGGGGCGGAAGGCGTGGCCGTAGACGATCTCGAAGCTCAGCGGGATCTTGCCGTCGGGCTTGCGCATGGCCTCGAAGGCCGCCAGCAGGCACTGGTACTGGCTGCGGCTCATCATGCTGCGGCGCCGCGATTCGAGTGGATTGCCGCCCCAGGCGCGCACGTCTTCCAGCAGGCGCTGGGGGGTCTGGTAGGTCACGGTGATGGTTTCCATGTCCATCACCGGTGTGGAAAAACCGGCATTGACCAGCATGTCGCCGAAGTCGTGCATGTCGACGAAGGGCAAGGTGTGCGGTGCAAGATCGATTTGTTCGAAAGCGCTGCGCACTTCGCGCAGGGTATCGGGGCCGAAGCAGGAAAACATCAGCAGGCCCTCCACCCGCAACACGCGACGCCATTCGGCAAACACGCGGTCGGGCTGGGGATGCCAGTGCAGGGCCAGGTTGGACCAGACCAGGTCCAGCGCATTGGCCGCCAACGGCAGGCGGGCGAAGTCGGCGCAGACCAGTTCCGGCCCGCCGGCATTCGGACCGGAGCCTAGCCACTTGTTGATGGAACCGAACAGGCGGTTCATGGCCGTCTGCGCACCGCGCTGGTGGTCGGCGGCCTTGGCCAGCATGCCATAGGCGCCGTCCAGGCCGATCACCTGCGCCTCGGGGTAGCGCTTCTGCAACACCGGCAGGTCGGCCCCTTCGCCGCATCCGGCGTCCAGCACTTCGCGCGGGGCGATTTTCACCAGGGCCAGGCGCTCCTGCATGCGGGCCGAGACTTCGCGGCGCAGGAAATCGGATTCGGCCACTCGCCGGGGTTCGCCGAAACGGCGGCGTACCAGGGGCAGATCGATGGGAGCGCTCAGCTTGGCGCTGGCAGAAGGCGGCGGCAGGGACATGGGCAATGGAACACAGGAAGATGGACTGCGCAGCAGCGTGGCAAGCTCGGGCGGCCAGCAGAGGGCCGCCGATCCACGGGGCTGATGCGATAATGCGCGTAGTTTAGTCGAAATCCATTTTCCCCGGGCGCCACTCACATGGATCTCAAATCCTCCAAACCCGCTGCTGCATCGCCCCAGGCCAAGCCTGGCACCGCCTATCGCGCCGTCGGCGGCAAGCCGGCACGACAGGGCAAGCCCGCCGGCCCCGGCTGGCTGCAGCGTTTGCTGGCGCAGGTGCCGCAATTGTTGCCGTCCTCCTGCGCGCTGTGTGGTGCTGCCGGGCGCGAGACCCTGTGCGCGCCCTGCCACAAGCGCTTCTACACCCGCCAGCACCGCCGCTGCATCCAGTGCGCGCTGCCCATGCCGGTGACCGGCAAGGAGTTGCGTTGCGGCGCCTGTCTCAAGGATCGCCCGGCTTTCGATGCCACCATCGTGGCCACCGATTATTTCGCCCCGTCCGACCAGCTGGCGCTGGCCCTGAAGTTCGGCGGCGACCTGCGGCTGGCCCCGCTGCTGGCGCGCCTGATCTTCGATGCCACCCGTCGCAATCCGGTACCCGGCAGTGATGTGCAACTGCCCATGCCGACCCTGCTGGCCCCGGTGCCGCTGGGCCTGGCGCGGCTGCAGGAGCGCGGCTTCAACCAGGCACTGGAGATCGCCCGTCCGCTGGGCAAGCTCATGGACATCCCGGTACATCCACGCCTGCTGGAGCGCAAGAAGGAAACCGAAGCGCAATCGGCCCTGCCGGTGGGCGCCCGGGTGCGCAACGTGCGCTCGGCCTTCGCCCTGCCCTTCGCCGCCATGGACCAGGTGCGCGGACTGCATGTGGGCATCGTCGACGATGTCATGACCACCGGGGCCACCTTGAATGAAGTAGCGATCGTGCTCAAGCGGCACGGCGCCCGGCGCGTGACCAACCTGGTCTTTGCGCGCACCCTGCCGGTCTGAAGCCGGCCATCCATTTTTCAGCAGGAGAAGTTTTTTGTTCCACGTCGTCCTGGTCGAGCCGGAGATCCCTCCCAATACCGGCAACATCATCCGCCTGTGCGCCAATACCGGTGCGCAACTGCATCTGGTGGAGCCGCTCGGCTTCCCGCTCGATGACGCCAAGATGCGGCGTGCCGGGCTGGATTATCACGAGTACGCCAACATGCAGGTGCACAAGGATTGGGACAGCTTCCTGGCCCATCGCCGCGCGGATCCGCAATTTGACGAGGCACGCATGTTCGCCATGACCACGCATGGCTCCACGCCCTTTGCGGGCCTGGCTTTCCGTCCGGGCGACAGCTTCGTGTTCGGCTCCGAAACCCGCGGCCTGGCACCGGAGCGCCGCGAATCCTTCCCCACCGCACAGCGCATCCGCCTGCCGATGCGGCCGGGCAATCGCAGCATCAATCTCTCCAATACGGTGGCGGTGGTGGTGTATGAAGCGTGGCGGCAGAATGGCTATGACGGCGGCAGCTGAAAGCCGGTCACCGGCATGAAAAAACGGCTCCCGAGGGAGCCGTTTTCGTTGGCAGGCGGTCAGCCCAGCAGCAGTGCGTCGTCCGCCAGTTTCTCGCCACGCGTCTGCTCGAACATCTTCAGCAGATCCGGGACATCCAGACCGGCGCGTTCCGGCCCGGACACATCCAGCACCACGCGCCCCTGGTGCAGCATCACGGTGCGGTCACCGTAGTCCAGCGCCTGGCGCATGCTGTGGGTCACCATCATGGTGGTCAGCTTGCTTTCGGACACGATCTTGGCTGTCAGTTCCAGCACGAAGGCCGCCGTCTTGGGGTCCAGTGCCGCCGTATGCTCATCCAGCAGCAGGATGCGCGACGGTTGCAGCGAGGCCATCAACAGGCTCACCGCCTGACGCTGCCCCCCCGAGAGCAGGCCGATGCGGTCGGTGAGGCGGTTTTCCAGCCCCAGGTTCAGGATCGCCAGCTTCTCGCGGAACAACTCGCGCATCTTGCCGCGAATGGCGAAGTTGAAGCCGCGACGACGCCCACGCGCCATCGCCAGGGCCATGTTCTCCTCGATGGTCAGGGCCTCGCAGGTACCGGCCATCGGGTCCTGGAACACGCGCGCCACCAGGCCGGCGCGATCCCACGCCTGCTTGCGGGAGACGTCGGTGCCGTCGATTTCGATCTTGCCGGTATCGACCAGCAGGTCACCGGAGATGGCATTGAGGAAGGTGGACTTGCCGGCGCCGTTGGAACCGATCACGGCCACGAACTGGCCCGTCGGAATTTCCAGCGAGAGGCCGCGCAGGGCCGGGTTCTCGATGGGGGTGCCGGGATTGAAGGTGATCTTGAGATCGGTGGCTTTCAACATCTCAGGTTCTCTTTCTCAGCAGTTTCAATTTGCGCTTGCCCATGGGCAGCACCAGCGCCAGCATCACCAGCACGGCGGTGACCAGGTTCAGGTCCTGCGCCTGCAGGCCGATGAAATCGCTGTTGAGTGCCAGCGCAATGAAGAAGCGATACAGGATCGCGCCCAGGATCACTGCCAGCGTGGTCCACACCAGGCGACGCGCCGGCAGGATGTTCTCGCCGATGATGACGGCGGCCAGGCCGATGACGATGGTGCCGATACCCATGGAGATATCGGAGCCGCCCTGAGTCTGCGCAAAGAGCGCCCCGGCCAGCGCCACCAGCGAGTTGGCCAGGGCCATGCCGGCCAGCGTGGCGCGGCCGGTCGCGATGCCCTGGGCGCGTGCCATGCGGGCATTGGCGCCGGTGGCGCGCATGGCCAGGCCGATCTCGGAAGAGAAGAACCAGTCCAGCAGCAGCTTGGCGGCAGTCACCACCACCAGCAGGATCAGCGGACGCCCCACGTAGTCGGGGATCCAGTCCGGTTGCAGGATGGTGAAGATGGTCGGTTCGGAAATGAGCGGCACGTTGGGCTTGCCCATCACGCGCAGGTTGATCGAGTACAGCGCGATCATCATCAGGATACTGGCCAGCAGGTCCATGATCTTCAGGCGCACATTGAGCCAGGCGGTGATGAAACCAGCCAGTGCCCCGGCCAGCAGGGCCACGAAGGTGGCGAGGAAGGGATTGTAGCCCGCTGCGATCATGGTGGCGGCAACCGCGCCGCCCAGCGGGAAGCTGCCATCGACGGTAAGGTCAGGGAACACCAGGATGCGGAAGGAAATCAGCACGCCGAGGGCCACCAGACTGAAGATCAGACCGATCTCCAGCGCGCCCAGGAGGGTATACAGCGACATAAAAGGACTTTCTTAAAAAAACACATTCGGCACGGCGCGGTACGCCCTGCCGAATGTCTTCTGCATGGCGCCGGCGCAGCACGGGTGGTGCGGCGCCGGCGGTGCATGGCCGGCGGATCAGGCTGCGGTCATGCTTAGTTGAGCACCTTGGTGGCCGACTTCAGGAACTCCGGCGACAGGGTCACGCCCTGCTTCTGGGCAGCGGAGGTGTTGACGTACAGCTCCAGGTTCTTGACCGGCGACGAGGCAATATCACCGGCCTTCTCCCCCTTGAGGATACGGGCCACGACCTTGCCGGTCTGGCGGCCCATGTCGTAGAAGTTCACGCCCAGGGCTGCGATCGCACCGCGCTTGACGCTGCCGGTGTCCGACGCGATCAGCGGGATCTTGGCATCGTTGCAGACCTTGGCCAGCGATTCGAAGACCGAGACCACGTTGTTGTCGGTGGTGGTGTACATCACGTCGATCTTGCCGATGAGGCTCTTGGCGGCCGGGGCGACGTCCACCGAACGCGGGGCGGCGGCTTCCACCAGGGTCAGACCGGCCTTCTGCAGCTCGCCCTTGAGGTTGTTCAAGGCCGACACGGAATTGGCTTCGCCCGGATTGTAGACCACGCCCACGCGCTTGGCCTCGGGTACCACGCGCTTGATGATCTCGACCTGCTTGACCGGGTCCAGCATGTGCGACAGGCCGGTCACGTTGGTGCCGGAGGGCTTCCAGTCCTTGACCAGCTGGGCGGCCATCGGGTCGGCGATGGCCGAGTAGACGATGGGGATGGTCTTGGTGGCGGCCACCATCGGCTGTGCCGAGGGGGTGCCGATGGCCACGATCACGTCCGGATTGTCGCCCACGAACTTCCTGGCGATCTGGCCGGCGGTGCCGGCATTGGCCTGGGCGCTCTGGAACTCCCACTTCAGGTTCTTGCCGGGCTCGAAGCCTTCGGCGATCAGTTCGTCCTTGGTGCCGTCACGCACGGCGTCGAGCGCCGGGTGTTCGACGAAGGACGTGACGGCCACCACCTTCTCGGCCGCCAGCGCCGAAGCGCAGATGGCGCTCAGCGCCAGGGCGCCGGCGATGGCGCGCAGTGACTTGGAAACTGCAAACATGGTCCTCTCCTCTTTCATGGTAATCAGGCCTCGACGTTCCTCTCGTGCGGGCCCGTTATGCGCTTATGGGGTAAATCGGTGTGCTGTGTCGTACTGATCCTGCCCCAGCCCGATACAGCAGATCCCGCATGGCAGCGGGATCTTCAGGCCGGGTCCTGCTTATTGCTTGATGACGGTCTTGGCCGAACTCACCAGTTCCGGCGACAGGGTCACGCCCTGCTTCTGCGCGGCGGCGGTGTTGACGAACAGTTCCAGCTTGCTGCTGGTGGCCGAGGGGATGTCGCCGGGCTTGTCGCCCTTGAGGATGCGGCCGACCACCTTGCCGGTCTGGCGGCCCAGATCGTAGTAGTTCACGCCCAGGGCGGCGATGGCGCCACGCTTGACGCTGTCGGTGTCGGACGCCACCAGCGGGATCTTGGCGTCGTTGCCGACCTTGACCAGTGCTTCATAGGCCGAGACCACGTTGTTGTCGGTATTGGTGTAGATCACGTCGACCTTGCCGATCAGGCTCTTGGCAGCCGAACCGACGTCCACCGAACGGGGGGCGGCGGCTTCCACCAGGGTCATGTTGGACTTGGCCAGCAGTTCCTTCAAGGCCTTGACCACCACGGCGGAGTTGGCTTCACCCGGGTTGTAGACCATGCCCACGCGCTTGGCCTTGGGCACCACGCGCTTGATCAGGTCCACCTGCTTGTCCAGTTCCAGCAGGTCGGACACGCCGGTGACATTGGTGCCCGAAGCCTTCCAGTCCTTCACCAGCTGGGCCGCGACCGGATCGGTCACGCCGGAATAGACCACCGGGATGCTCTTGGTGGCGGCCACCACGGCCTGGGCCGAGGGTGTGGCGATGGCGACGATGACGTCAGGCTTGTCGCCGATGAACTTGCGGGCGATCTGGGCGGCGGTGCCGGTATTGCCCTGGGCGCTCTGGTATTCCCATTTCAGGTTCTTGCCGGCGTCGAAGCCTTCTTCCTTCAGCTCGTCCTTCACGCCGTCACGCACGGCGTCCAGGGCCGGATGCTCGACGATGGCGGTCACCGCGACAAACTTGTCGGCAGCCATGGCCGGGGCTGCGCACACGGCAGCCAGGGACAGGGCTGCGACCATCGCGCGCAGTGTCAGCTTGTGGTTGTAGGACATGCAGTCTCCCTTGGAAAAATATGAATGATTAGCCAAAAACCCGAAAAGACGACAAGTCTAGCCTAGCGCCTGTGAACAATCAATTTGCATGAGGACGCGCTGCCAGCCCCGATGGCAGGCCGCTCGGATGACTCGCATTGTGCGGTCGGCATGATCGGTATGCGTTGCACTGCACTGCACGGCACAAGGCCGCCCCGTTGCTATAATCAGGCCCCATGTCTTCCCGCCTGCGTCCCTCCCCCATGCGACTTGCGCCGCGCCGCCCCTGGCTGCGTCGGCAGGGCTGGGTCAGTCTGGCGCTGGTTCTGGCGATGGTGGCCGCGCCATGGTGGCAACAGGCGCTCGCCCGCACGCTGCGGGACGTCCCTGCCATGGCCATCTGCAGCGTGGGCGGTGGTGCTTCCGGCAATGCACCGACCCATCTGGCGGCCGGCCACTGTCCGCTGTGTTGCGGCAGCCAGGCGGCCTGGCCGGCACCGGACTGCTCATTGGATACGACGGTCGTGCCCGGCGTCAGCTATCCACTGGTCCGCACCGCTGCGCGCGTGCGTTCGGCCAGCCTGGCACCAGGTTCAGCCCAGGCGCGCGCACCGCCGGTCTGAAGCCGCCGTCCCTGGCGCCTTTGCGCCACCCCTGGCGGGCCGCGCGCCCGCATTCCAGACATGAACGAGACAATCAGGACTTATCGATATGAAGCATTTCTTCCAAAACCTGGCCGCCCTGGCCATCACTTCCACCCTGCTGGCTGCCGCCCCGCTGTCCCAGGCCCATGAATACAAGCTGGGCCAGCTGGAAATCGGCCATCCCTACGCCCGCGCGACGGTCCCGGGCCAACCGGCCGCCGGCGCCTACCTGAGCATCGAGAACAAGGGCAGCGCGCCGGATCGCCTGGTGGGCGTGTCCTCGCCGGTGGCCAAGTCGGGTGAAATCCACACCATGGCCATGGAAGGCAACGTCATGAAGATGCGCGAGCTCGATGGCGGCCTGGAAGTCAAACCCGGCCAGAAGATCACCATGCAGCCGGGCAATGGCTACCACCTCATGTTGATGGGCCTGTCCAAGCCGCTGCAGGCGGGCGAAAAGGTCCCGGCCACGCTGACCTTCGAGAAGGCCGGCAAGGTCGAGGTGACCTTCAACGTCGAAGACCGCAATGCGGCAGCGGCGGGCAAGGATGACATGAAGGACATGAAGGGTCACATGCACCACTGACCCACCGCGTAGCCTGAAACGGCAAGGCCGGCAGCGAGCGATGCTCCTGCCGGCCTTGTCGTTTGCAGCGTACCGCGATCAGCCGGCCAGCTTGCGCACCTTTGCCAGCAGCTTGGTGGTGGAGCGGTCATGCTCGAAGGCGATGGCCAGCACCTGGCCGCCATAGGCCGCCACAGCCTGCCCTTCGGGGATGGCGTGCATGTCGTAGTCGCCGCCCTTGACGTAGATCTCCGGACGCGCCTGCTGCACGGCTTCCAGCGCCGTGTCTTCATCGAAGGGGACCACCAGCGACACCGATTCCAGCGCCGCCAGCACCGCCATGCGGTCTTCGCAGGTGTTGATGGGACGGTCATCGCCCTTGCCCAGGCGCTTGACGGACGCATCGGTATTGGCCGCCACCACCAGCGAGGCGCCCTGGGCGCGGGCCTGCGCCAGGTAGGTCACGTGGCCGCGATGCAGGATGTCGAAGACGCCATTGGTCATCACCACCGGCTTGGGCAATTGCGCTACGCGCTGCTGGAGTTCGTCGCGGGTGCAGAGTTTGGATTCGAAGTCGGCCATCTTGAGGAGAATCGTTGCAGGATGAAAAAAGCCGCAACCCGAGGTTGCGGCTTTGCCATTGTACTGCCCGTGAAGGATTTTTCCCGATCAGGCTGCGGCCGCGCCGGCCGGCATGATCCGCTGGGTCACTTCCTTGCGGTAGCGGTTCAGCTCCTGGACGTTGCTGAAGGTACGTTCGAACAGCAGCGACATGTTGTGCAGGATGCGGTCCACGACCTTCTTCTCCCACTCGCCGTCGAACTTGATCTGGTTGTCCAGCCAGCGTTCCAGCCATTCCGGATCCGGCAGGCGGCTCTGGACGGTGTCGTTGGGGAACAGCGCCTGGTTCACGTGCAGGTTGGTCGGGTGCAGCGGCTTTTCGGTGCGGCGCGCCGAGGCCATCAACACGCCAATCTTGGCGAAGGCGGCACGGGCCTTGTCGCCCACTTCGTTCAGGGCCTTCTTCATGTAGCGCAGGTAGGCGCCGCCGTGGCGGGCTTCGTCCTGGCTGATGATCTTGTAGATCTGCTTGATGACCGGCTCGGTGTGCCAGTCGGCGGCACAGCGGTACCAGTGGTTCAGGCGGATCTCGCCGCAGAAGTGCAGCATCAGGGTTTCCAGCGGCGGGGCTGGATCGAACTCGAAGCGCACGTTGTGCAGTTCTTCTTCGGTCGGGCACAGGTCCGGACGGAAGCGGCGCAGGTATTCCATCAGCACCAGCGAGTGCTTCTGTTCCTCGAAGAACCATACCGACATGAATGCCGAGAAATCGCTGTCCCCGCGATTGTCGCGCAGGAACATCTCGGTGGCCGGCAGGGCCGACCATTCCGTGATGGCGTTCATGCGGATGGTCTGCGCCTGTTCGTCGGTGAGCAAGGAAGCGTCGAACTTGTCCCAGGGAATATCCTTATCCATATTCCAACGGACCTGCTCTAGCGATTTGAACAATTCTGGGTACAGCATCTCAGTATGTGCCTATATGCGTTAAGTGTTTGATTTTAACAAGATTTTCCCGATCCATACTAAAACGGTCAGGTTTCAGCAATATGACAGAGGCCCGGCGCGGCGGCGCCCAGGGCCAGGCTCTGCCATGGCGAGGATCAGGGGGAATTTGGCTTGCGGGAGGCTGGCTTCTTGTTTTGCCGGGATTGTACAACAGCGGTGCCAACCGGCGCGCTCGTATTTTCCGCACGCTGGGGCGCTTTCCGGGCCGGTGGCTTGCTGGCTGCCGCCTTGGCCCCCTTGGCTGGCTTGGAAGCACCCACAGGCTTGGCTTTCAGGCCGGTCTTGGGCTTTGGGGCAACTGTCTTATTTTCGCGACGTTTGGGCGTCTTCGCGGGCTTGGGCGGCTTGGCGGGCTTCAACAGCGGCGCCTGCTCGGGCAGTCCGCCGGCCAGGGCATTGCCGACGGCGTGGTTGAATTGCTCCTGCAACACATTCCACCAGGCATTGGGATTGGCGATGGCAGACTGGAAATCCGGCGGCGCGGTATCGGCCTCGCCGGCAGCAGCCGGCGGGGGCTCGGCGTGTGCTACAGTCGTTTGCTCTTCAGCAACATCGGGGGCGGATGCTTCTTCCGTTGCTTGCTCCGGTTCGGCAGCCGCGCCCGGCCACATCGGGAAGCCGAAGGGGAAGCCCGGTGCCGGGCTGGCCGCGTCATCGGCAGCGGCCTCGGCCTGCGGCGTACCACGCGAGGCCATGATCTCGCTCATGGCCTGCAGGGTGGAGAGGGTCGCGCTCTGCACCTCCAGGGTCTGGATGGTGGCCTTCAACATGTTCAGGTTCAGCTCCAGCCAGGAGGCCACGGTCTTGAGGTCGCCGATCTTCTTGTTGATGTCCTCCACCGACAGCGAGGGCGTGGCCATGGCGGGGGCGCCCATGCTGCTCCACATCTTCTTCATGAAATCGATGGTGTCGGCTACCGAGCCTGCGCCCGGCATCTGGTCCTGGTTCAGCATTGATCGCTCCTGTTGTTGTGGTGTCGCTCTCAGCGTGGCGGACGCTGCATCCGGCAACTGCTCGGCAGAGCGGTCTGCTCGGCCGGGATGTAGCGCTCGGTACGGAATCCGAAGCCGCTGCCCTCGTTGTCGAAGCGGATGCCGCCGCTGTCGGCGCGCTGCATCTGCATCAGGTAAAGCGGCTGGATCAGTTGGTGATCCTCGGCCCGCATGGTCGCCTCGTGGAAGGCGTTCTGATAATGCGCGCCTTCCAGGGCATATGCAACCGCCTTGGGGTCGGTGCTCCTGGCCTTTTCGATGGCCTTGACCAGCATGTCGATCATCACCTGCATGCGCAGGTAAAGGTAATCATCCTTGGGCTGCGGGTAGCGCTTGCGGAATTGCTGGTAGTAGGCATCGCTGGGTGAACCGGGATTGCCACCCGCGTTGGGATGCCACTCGGCTACCGCGCGCACCACGCCCACACCCGCATCACCAATGGCCGCAGGTGCGCCCAGGCTGTTGGCATAGAAGGTGTAGAACTTGGCCTTGAAGCCGGCATCGCGTGCGGCCTTCACCAAGAGCGTCAGATCGTTGCCCCAGTTGCCGGTGATGACGGCATCGGCCCCGGCGCTGCGCATCTTGGCGATGTAGGGCGAGAAATCCTTGATCTTGCCGATGGGATGCAGCTCGTCGCCGACAATGGCGATGTCGGGTCGCTTGGCCGCGAGCTGCTCGCGCGCGGCCTTGGCGACCTGGCGGCCGAAGCTGTAGTCCTGGCCGATCAGGTAGACCTTCTTGGTGGAGGGATCGGCCTTGATGGCTTCAGTCAGGGCCTGCATGCGCATGTCGGCGCTGGCATCGAAACGGAAATGCCAGAAGCTGCATTTCTCATTGGTCAGCGCCGGATCGACGGCGGAGTAATTGAGGAACAGGACACGATGATCCGGCTCGCGCTGGTTGTGCTTGTTGACCGCATCGATGAGCGCGGCCGCCACCGCCGAGCTGTTGCCCTCGATCAGAAAGGGGATACGTTCGTCGGTGAGCTGGCGGAACTGTATCAGCGAGTCTTCCACACCCAGTTTGTTGTCGAAGGTGGAGAGTTGCAGCAAATGCTTGCCATCGGGCAGGCTCACGCCGCCGCGCGCATTGACGCGCTCGATGGCGTAGTTGATGTTGCGCACCACCGCCTCGCCGGCATTGGCGAAGGGACCGGAGAGCCCGTCGATCATGCCGATGCGCACCGGTGGCAAGGGTGCAGCGAAGGTGGAGGCGGTGACCAGCGCCATCAGGGCGGCGACCGGGAACACACGCAGAAGCAAGCGGGAGGACAGGGACAGGTTCATCGGTGAGCAAAGGACAGCAAAAAAAACGCATTGTACGTGGTTTGAAATGCCCCTCTCCGGCCAGTTGCCCCCACGACGCCCTGCAACTGATCCGATACACTGGCGGTCATGAGCGAAGTTTCCCGTCCCGCCCGGCGCTGGCCGCGCCTGCTGATCCTGATCGCATCGAGCCTGGCACTGCATGTCGCGCTGGTGGACTGGGGGCGGCGTCACATCATCGTACCGGGCCAGACTCAGGCACCGACCATGACGGTGGAACTGCGCCCGGTCCCACCGCCCGCGCAGCCGGTGGCACTGCCGGCGGCCAAGCCAACACGGCCGAGCTCGGCCAGACCCGCGAACGCTGTCAGGCGCCCGGCTCCCCGCCGCGTACCGGAACCCTCCATCGACCCGCCCGACGAACCCATCCGCGAGACCGTCGAACGCATCCCCATGCCCGCACCACAAGACCCGCCAGCGGCCTCCCTCCCCACTTCCGCCAGTGGAGCAGGCCAGGCAGGTCGAGGGGAGGGAGAGGGAAGCGCAAGCGCCGACCACGGCAACAACGGCAGCGGCGAAGCCCCTGATGCCGCCCCCGGCAAGGTCTACCAGACCAGCGCCCCGCCCAGCGCACTGCTGGAGTACGACGTCACCGGCACCAAGGACCAGCAGCCGGCTTACGGTCGCGGCAGCATCGCCTGGCACAACGAGGGCGACCACTACAAGGTGGAAGGCAAGGCCAAGGCGCTGTTCTTCACACTGCTCAATTTCACCAGCGTAGGCGCACTCGATGCCTGGGGCGTCTCGCCGGAGCTCTACACCGAACAGAAGGGCTTCAAATCGGCCACCAACACCCATTTCAACCGCGAGCGCAACGTGGTCAGCTTTTCCGCGTCCACCACGAGTTATCCGCGCCGTGGCGGCGAGCAGGATCGTGCCAGCCTGATCTGGCAGCTGGCCGCCATCGGCCGGGGTGATGCCGGGCAGATGCAGGCTGGTGCGGTGATCGACCTGTTCGTGGCCGGCGTGCGCGACGGCGAAATCTGGCGCGTGCAGGTATTGGGCCAGGAACGCCTCACCCTGCCTGTGGGCGCGCTACAGACCTGGCACCTGGTGCGCATGCCCAAGCCCGGTTCCTATGATGACCGCGTCGATATCTGGCTGGCGCCGCAGCACGAATGGTATCCGGTGCGGGTGCGCTATACCGACCTGCGGCCCAACGGTGACTATACCCAGTTGGACTTGTCTGGCCTCAAACCCGCGGGTCAGTGAGACCAGATCCTGCAAGCCCTGTCAAAATCGGAAACAATTGCGCACAATTACGCGCCCGGACGGCAGAACCGTGCCCCAGCATTCTGGTCGTATTCCTTCATATGGCTCGGCCTTGCCTCATCGCCAAGCCCCACAGAGACCAACACGAAGAGCTCGCCATGAAAAAACTTTCACATCGCCTCCAAACCACCCTGGTTGCACTGCCGCTGGCCGCGCTGCTGGCCAGCGGCCCCGTCCTGGCCGCCGACGGTCCGCATCCGGTGGAAAAACGTCCCTACAACCTGCCGCCCTCGGCCGAGCTGCATTACACCATCAGCGCCAAGCAGAGCGGGCTCGACCTCAAGGGCGAGGGGCTGGTGAAGTGGACGCAGAGCAAGACTGCCTACAGCGTCAACACCGAAACCCGCGCCATGCTGCTGGGCAAGATCCTGGAAACCAGCAGTGAGGGCAGTATCGACGCCTACGGCCTGGCGCCGGCGCGCTTCGTGGAGAAGCGTCTGCGCCGCGAACCGACCACCACCACCTTCAACCGTGAGCAGAACAAGATCACTTTCACCGAGTCTGCGGAAAGCTTCCCGCTGCAAGGCGGCGAGCAGGACCGCACTGGTATCACCTGGCAGTTCGTGGCCATCGCGCGGGCCAATGCCGCCAGGATGAAGCCGGGCTCGGAATGGAATTTCTTCGTGGCTGGTCCGCGCGATGCCGAGCAATGGACCTTCAAGGTGATCGGCCGCGAGAAGATCAAGACCGCCCAGGGCGAGACCGAAGCCCTGCACCTGTTCCGCAATCCTCCGCCGAATGACCAGGCCCAGAAGCTCGACATCTGGCTGGCGCCCAAGATGGAGTGGTATCCGGTACGCCTGAAGTTCACCGATCCCAATGGGGACTATATCGAGCAGGTGCTGGATTCGGTCAGGAAAACCAACTAAGCTAGCCGCTGTTGAACGCGCGGGGCCTGGGCTGGCAGCGATGCCGCCAGGCCCCGCGTTGATTCTTGTCAGTCAATTCCCCCTTACGTGTTGAGCCCGCCCATGTCCGCTGCCCCCGCCATCGCCCCGACCCTGAACACTCAGAGCGCCCTGGTGCTCTTCTCCGGCGGCCAGGATTCCACCACCTGCCTGGCCTGGGCGCTGTCGCGCTATCAGCGGGTGGAAACCATTGGCTTCGACTACGGCCAGCGCCATGCCATCGAACTGGAAGTACGCCCGGCCCTGCTGGAGAAGATGAAAGGTTTCTCGCCTCAATGGCAGACGCGCCTGGGGGAGGATCACATGATCGACCTGTCGCTCATCGGCAAGATCTCTGACACGGCATTGACGCGCGATGTCGAAATCGCCATGCAGGACAATGGCCTGCCCAATACCTTCGTCCCCGGACGCAACCTGCTGTTCATGACCGTGGCCGCCACGCTGGCCTATCGCCGGGGCCTGAACGTACTGGTCGGCGGCATGTGCGAGACCGATTTCTCCGGCTATCCCGATTGCCGCGACGACACCATGAAAGCACTGCAGGTGGCGCTGAATCTGGGCATGGCCACGCAATTGAAGGTGGAAACACCGCTGATGTGGATCGACAAGGCCCAGACCTGGGCCCTGGCCGAATCGCTGGGCGGTGTGCCGCTGGTGGATCTGATCCGGGCCGATACCCACACCTGCTACCTGGGCGAACGCGGCCAGCTGCATGACTGGGGCCATGGCTGCGGCAAGTGCCCGGCGTGCGAACTGCGGGCGCGCGGCTATCAACAGTACGCGGCCAGCCAAAGCCCGGGCTGATCGGGCACAATAGGCTCACCACTCCAGGAACGAGCCCCATGCCCCGCACCCGCACCACCACCCTGCTCGCCCGCGGCGCCGCCGCGCTGCTGCTATTGCTGGCCGGCGCCGAGATCGGCCGGCGCATTGCCGACCTGCCCGGCCTGCCAACCCTGATCGATCTGCAGTTCGACCTGACCCCGCACAGCCAGAGCTACAAGGTGTTCGAGGCCAATCCGATTGCGCGCTCCAGCCATCCGCAAGCGCTACCCACGGCGCTGCGCACGCTCGATCTGGAGCTGCCCTGGAAGGACGGCAAGCGACTGCCGTTGATCGACTTCATCAAGGGCACGGCCACCCAGGCCTTCGTGGTGATCCAGGATGGCAGTGTGATTTACGAGCACTACCTCGATGGCTATGATGCCAAATCGCGCTTTGCCTCGTTCTCGGTGGCCAAGTCCTTCGTCTCGGCGCTGACCGGCGTGGCCCTGAAGCAGGGCAGGATCAAGTCCCTGAACGAACCGATCGGTCGCTATCTCAAGCCCGACGAGATTGCGCCGGCCTACGCCAACATCACCATCGCTCAGTTGCTGGACATGCGCTCGGGCATCGATGTCGAAGAGAACTACGGTGGCTCGCTCGCTTCGCCGGTGGTGCGCATGTACGTCAGTACCGACCTGCAACGATTCATCGCCCGCCGCGACGGCCTGCGCTTTGCGCCCGGCTCACGCTTCGAATACCGCAGCATTGATACGCTGGTGCTCTCGCGCGTACTGGCGCGCGCTACCGGCATGCGGCTGTCCGACTTCGCCCGGCAGGCGCTGTGGGAACCGCTGGGCATGGAACAGGATGCCAGCTGGAGCGTCGACAGCGCCCGCCATGGCGTGGAGAAGGCCTTTTGCTGTCTCAATACCACGGCGCGCGACTTCGCCCGTCTTGGCTTGCTGTACCTGGATGGCGGACGCATCGGTGAACAACAGATCGTCAGCCCCGCCTGGGCTGCCGAACCGCGCCAGCCGGTCAACAACGGCAATGCCCTGGACTACCGCGATGGATGGTGGATCCCGCCGGGCAACGCCGATGATCGCGACTTCTCGGCCATAGGCGTCTTCGGCCAGTACATCTACGTCAACCCGGCCACGCGCACGGTGATCGTCAAACTCAGCGACTACGGCACCGAGCAGGATGAAGTGCTGACCCTGCTGGCCATGCGCAGCATCAGCCATGCGGTGTCCGGCAAGGATTGATCCTGCCGGCACAATATTGATGCCCATGAAAAAACCGCCTGTCTTGCAACAGGCGGTTTTCATTTGGAGCGACGATCAGCGGAAAAATTTTAAATGATATAAATCGTTTGTATTTTTTATCCGAACATCGGAAATCAAAAACCGGAAATCAGACATCAGAACAGCTCGTTCTTCATCTGCGTCTTGGCCTTTTCTTCTTCCGGCGTCATGCCACCGCGATCGCCCATGCCCAGATCACGCACCATGGCGCTGGGCGGGAACTCCGCATAGTAGTACTCGCCGCCCGATTCGATCACGCCATCCGGCACCTTGCGGTCCACATTGGGCACGTCCTTGAGGGCCTTGGACATGTAGCTGATCCATACCGGCAGAGCCAGGCCGCCACCGGTTTCGCGGTCGCCCAGGCTCTTGGGCTGGTCGTAGCCGATCCAGGCAATGGCGGTCAGGCCGGGTTGATAGCCGGCGAACCAGGCATCCATGGAATCGTTGGTGGTACCGGTCTTGCCGGCCAGATCGGTGCGCTTCAACGACAGTGCCTTGACCGCCGTGCCATGACGGACCACGTCGCGCAACATGCTGTCCATGATGAAGGCATTGCGGGCATCGATGACGCGGTTGGATTCATCGTCGGCAGTGGCCGGCTTGGCCTGGGAGAGCACCTCGCCGTTGTTGTCGGTGACCTTGGTGATCAGGTAGGGATTGATCTTGTAGCCGCCGTTGGCAAACACCGAGTACGCGCCCACCATCTGCAAGGGCGTGACGTTGCCCGCCCCCAGCGCCAGGGTCAGGTAGGGCGGATTCTTGTCGGCATCGAAACCAAAGCGGGTGATGTATTCCTGCGCATACTTCACGCCCACCCGCTCGAGGATGCGGATGGAGACCAGGTTGATCGACTTCTGCAAGGCGCGGCGCATGGAGATCGGACCTTCGAACTTGCCACCGTAGTTCTTCGGTTGCCATACCTGGCCGCCGGTCTGGGTGAAGGTCAGCGGCGCATCATTGATGATGGTGGCCGGCGACAAGCCCTTTTCCAGCGAGGAGGAATAGATGAATGGCTTGAAGGACGAACCCGGCTGGCGCCAGGCCTGCGTGACGTGGTTGAACTTGTTGCGGTTGAAGTCGAAGCCGCCCACCAGCGAACGGATCGCACCATCATGCGAATTCACCGAGACGAAGGCCGATTCCACTTCCGGCATCTGGGTGATGATCCAGTTGCTGCCATCCTGGAACACCCGGATGATGGCGCCACGACGAATCTTCTTCTGCGGCGGTGCCTTGTCCGACAGCAGGTTGGCGCCAAAGCCCAGACCGGCGCCGGAGATGCTGATCTCCTCGCCGGTGGCCAGCATGGCGGTGATTTCCTTGGGCTTGGCTTCCAGCACCACGGCCGAGACCATGTCGTCACTGTCGGGGTGATCGGCAAGTTCCACGGCCACCGCATCTTCCACGACCTCCTTGGTGGCCTTCTCGGGCAGGTCCATGTAGCCTTCCGGACCCCGATAGCCATGGCGGCGCTCGTAGTCGATGATGCCACGGCGCAGGGCGATGTAGGCGGCGTCCTGGTCGGCCTTGGTGATGGTGGTGAAGACGTTCAGGCCGCGCGTGTAGGTCTCGTCCTTGTACTGCGCGTAGACCAGCTGGCGCGCCATTTCGGCCACGTATTCGGCGTGCATGCCGAAGGCCGAGCTATCGCCCTTGACGTGCAACTCCTCATCCTTGGCTTGCTGGTATTGCGCATCGGTGATGTAACCCAGCTGGCGCATGCGCAAGAGGATGTACTGCTGGCGCGCATGTGCGCGCTTGGGATTGACCACCGGATTGTAGGCCGAGGGCGCCTTGGGCAGGCCGGCCAGCATGGCCGCCTCGGCGATGGTGAGATCCTTGAGCTGCTTGCCGAAATAGATCTGGGCGGCCGAGGCGAAGCCGTAGGCGCGCTGGCCCAGATAGATCTGGTTCATGTAGACCTCGAGGATCTGGTCCTTGGTGAGGTTGTTCTCGATCTTCCAGGCCAGCGGGATCTCGTAGAAGAACTTGCGCACCGCCTTCTGCAGGAAGGTCGGCTCGTTGCTGGTCAGGAAGAAGTTGCGTGCCACCTGCTGGGTAATGGTGGAAGCACCGCCACCGCCGCCGGAGAGGTTGGAGAAGGTGGCGCGCACAATGCCCTGGTAGTCGACACCACCGTGCTCGTAGAAACGGTCATCCTCGATGGCCAGCACGGCCTTCTTCATGATGTCCGGAATGTCCTTGAAGTGGACCAGGTTGCGGCGTTCCTCGCCGAATTCGCCGATCAGCACGCCATCGGCGGAGAAGATGCGCAGCGGGATCTTGGGACGATAGTCGGTCAGCGTATCGAGGTCGGGCAGCTTGGGATAGGTCAGGGCGACGACGAAGGTCGCGCCCAGGATCACCATCACCACCAGACCCAGCACGGTACCGAACAAACCCAGGATGATGCGCAGCGACCAGTGCAGGCGCTTGCGGGGCGCCTTTTCTGCGGGGGCATCCGCCGATGCCGGTTTGCGTTGATCGCCGCCGTTGGAAGAGGAAGACATTCGAATTAAGCGTTAAAGCAGGCCGAAGCTGCGGGCCGGAGCCGGGTGAAAGAAACAAGCCCGCATTATAGCGGCTCGCCCTGACGGGCCGCGTGGCGAGGTGTTGCAAATAGACCAAAGGACAACGGGCCGGTTCCGGGCAGGATGCGGGGAAGTGCGGCATTGGGGGCAAATTGCTGAAAATTGGCGGGCATTCCTCAAGTTTTCGCTATTCCCACCCTGCCGAACAGGCCGGAGAATCCGAAGCTTCCCTTTGCATGAGAATGGCATATGGCAGGCTTCTCCCTCTTCTTTGGTCGCAGCAACCCACGCCTGTGCGCTGGCCTCGACATCGCGCCCGACCGTGTGCGACTGGCGCTGCTGCGCCGCATCGGCCAGCGCGCGCAACTGCTCAAGCTCACCCAGCTGCTGACCGGCGGGGTGATCTGCCAGGACGGGCAGATCACCGATTTCGAGGCGCTGACGCTGATCTGTCGCTCCCTGCTGGACGAACCGGGTTGCGAGGGCGCTGCCGTCGCGCTGGCGGTACCGGCGCGCTGCCTCACCGGCCAGCGCCTGGTGCTGCCGGCCGACGCCCATCCACTGCAACGGCAGCAGCAGGTCCACGCCGAGATGGCCGCCTACGGCATCAGTGCCGAGGACCATGCACTGGATTACCGCGAGCTCGGCCCGCAGCCGGGCTCGCCGCTGGACCGGCAGGTACTGGCGGTGGCCGCTTCGCGCCTGGCCATCGAGGACCGCCTGTCGCTGGCCGCGGCCATCGCCCGCCCGCTGGCCACGCTGGCGCCGGAAGACCTGTGTCTGGCGGCCTGGCTGCGTGAGGACAGACGTACCGACCAGACCGCCATACTGCGACTGGATCGCGGCGCGCGCTGGCTGCTGCATGGTGATGGGCCCAGCCATGCCCTGCCCGAGGTCAGCGCGCGTGGCGCTCACCTGGCGCTGCTGGCCTGCGCTGCGCCCCTGCTGAAGCCCTTGCCACGCCGGCTGCTGTTGAGCGGCGACCATCCCGCCCTGGGGCCGATCGCCCGCGCCTTCGCCAAATACGGCGGGCTCGATGCCCAGATAGCCGCCCCGCCTTCCGCGTTGATGCTGGCTCCGCAGATCGCCGCGCAGATGCCGCCCGATTATCAGCTTGCCCTGGCCCTGGCGTGGGAGGGACTGGCATGAGATGCGGAATGGATTTTTCGCGCTCCCCGGCGCAGCGGCGGCGCGCGCGCGAGCGCGGCTTTTATCGGATGCTCGCCTGCGCCCTGCTGCTGGGCGCTGCGCTGGCAGCCCTGCCCGGCTGGCGCGTTCGCCTGCACACGGCGTCGCTGCAAGAGGCCAATGCGCTGCTGACCGGACAGTTGCACACCCTGACTCCCCAGGCCCGGCAAAGCGCCGCGTTGCGCAACCAGATTGCGGCGCTGGAAAAGCAGGTCACCGCGCACCAGCAGTTGACCCGACGTCGTCAGCAGGCTCCCCACCTGATGCGAATCGCGGCGCAGGCGGCCCAGTCCACCCCCGGGCAAATCCGGCTGCACCGGCTTTTGTTGCAAGGGGAGCGCGGCGAGTTGCGCGGGCAGGCCGCCAGCGCCCAGGCGGTACGCGACTTTGTCGTCGCCCTCGACGCCGCCGGACTGGCCGGCACCGCCCTGCATGACCTGCAGGCTGAGGACGGTGCCTATGCCTTCACCCTGGCCATCCCCTTGCAGCCCTCCCCGCCGCCCGCGCAAGGAGCTGTCCGGTGAGCCAGGTCCGCTGGCGCACGCATCCGGCGCACTGGCCCCGGTTGGCGCGCCTGGCCCTGTGCTTGCTGGTGGCGCTGTCATGCGCCGGCAGTGGACTGCTGCTGGCCGTGAGCGATCTGGAAGACAGCCGCCAGGCAGCGCGCCAGCGCCAGCAGGATTTGCGTGCGCAGTATCAGGCGGCACTGACGCAGCGGGCGCAACAGCCAGCACTGCGATCACGTGAAAGCGCGCTGCTCATGCAGCTGACCGCACAACAGGCGCAATTATGGTCGGCCGACCAGTTGCAGCCGGATCTGCTGCACACCAAGCTGGCCCGTCGCGCCAGTGAATGCGGACTGACACTGGAATCCTTCAAACCGCTCAGCGGCAAGCTGGCCGCCGCCATCGCGCTGCGCGGCAGCCACGCCGGCCTGCTGCGTTTCGTCGAACTGGTCAGCAGCCTCCCCCTCCCGGTGCTGTTCGAGCGGCTCGACATCAACGTGAGCGAACAGGGCGACCAGGCAATACTGCAGCTACATGCCACCGTGAGCGCCCCCGGGGCTGCTCTCGTTTCCGGAGGTGACACGAAGGAGTCCGCACCATGAGCCTGCCCTGGCTGGTCTTGCTGCCGCTGTCGCTGGCGGGGATCGTGGGGGGCGTGTTGCTGACCATCGACCCTCCCGATGAAGTGCAGGCCACGCGGGCCTGGATCGCGCAGCTGCAGGCGCGGCCCGCGTCCCCCCTGCCCCTTCCGGCTGCTGCCGGACTGTCCGGACCGGCGACGGATGAAGCACAGCCTGCCGAGCATGCGGACTTGCCCGATCCCTTTGCGCTGAGGGAAGCCCCACCGGCCAGCCCGCACCGGCAGACCTTCTCCCATGTTGACGCCCGCGACGATGAAGATGAGGAGCAACACAGCGGGCACCAGGCCGCGGCCGGCACCGCCACTCCACCCGTCCCGACGCCGGCACCCGAGCTGCGACTGCTGGGCACGCTGCGGCGCGACCAGCAATGGATCGCCATCGTCGAACTGCAGGGGAGCACCCGGCAGTTGCAAACCGGCGACGAGCTGCCCGGCAGCCTGGGCCGGGTGCTGGCGGTGCGTGAAGAGGAAGTCGATATGGGCCGGGAAGACGGTGCCCGCCAGACCATGACCATGGCCAGCCTGCCGACGGCCAGTGCGCCAACGATGGCGGCGACGCGCCTGGCCCCGACCCGCGCGCCGATGCGCAGCGTCCGGCGCCGCCTGATCCGACCCGGAGTATCCCCATGAAGATGATCCTGCTCCTGCTCGCCCTGCTGGTGAGCCAGCTTGCGAGCGCAGAGAACCGACTGCTGTCCCTGCACCTGCATCCGGGTGCCGACGGCACGATGCTGGAACTGCGGCTGCAGGCACCGATGGACCCGGCACAAATCGGGACCTTCCATCTGATCAATCCACCGCAACTGGTGCTGGACCTGCCACGGACCAGCGCCGTCGACACGCTTGCCCGCACTGTGGCCGGCAGCGGTCTGGTCAGGCGCATCCAGCTCGCCGCCGATGATGAGCGGCTGCGCCTTCAGGTTTCGCTCAAGCAGGTCGTCACCTATCAACTGCGCGCCGATGGGGATCGTCTGATGGTGGAACTGGCGCAGCGTCCTGCGGCGGACCCGGTCGCGCTGCAATCGATTGAGCTGCGCCGTGGCCCACTGGGCGAGGCGCGCATGACAGTGGAACTGGGCGGCAACGAACACACCGTGCAGGTACGCCAGCTGGGCTCACGCCTGATCGTCGACATCGCCGGAGCCAAGGTACCGCTGGCCTTGCGGCGGCAGGTGGAGACCGGCCAGTTGGGTACGCCGGTCCAGCAATACCGGGTACTTGGCCATCAGGACGGCGCCCGCCTGGTGCTGGAGATGCAGGGCGCGTGGCGCTACCAGGCTTACCAGACCCGGCGGCAGCTGATGATCGATGTCCTGCCGGTCAGTCCGGGCGCTGGCGGCAGGAGCGCGGAGACGGGCTTGCAGGAGGGCAAGACCTATGGCGGGCAGCGGCTCTCGTTGAACTTCCAGAACATTGACGTGCGCACCGCCCTGCAAGTGCTGGCCGAGCAGGGCGGTGTGAACATCATGGCCAGTGACACGGTCACGGGACAGTTGAGCCTGCGCCTCAAGGATCTGCCCTGGGACCAGGTGCTGGATCTGATCCTGCAGGCCAGAGGGCTGGAAATGCGACGCCACGGCGAGGTCCTCTGGGTTGCGCCACGCGACGAGATGCTCGCGCGCGAACGCCTGGAGCTGGAGCAGAAGGCCAGCATCGCCGACCTCGAACCACTGCACGCCGAAAGCTTCCAGCTCAATTACCAGCGCGCCGATACCTTGCGCAAGGCGCTGGGCATCGGCGAAGACGGCAGCACCCAGGCCAATCGCCGCAACGCCCTGCTCTCGCGACGGGGCAGCGCCATGATCGACGGCCATACCAACCAGTTGCTGGTCACCGATACCCTGGCCGTGCTGGCCAACGTACGCAAGCTGATCGAGCGCATCGACGTGGCCTCCCGCCAGGTCCTGATCGAAGCCCGCATCGTGGAAGCCGATGACAGTTTCTCGCGCAACCTGGGCGTCAAGCTCGGGCTGGCCGCTACCACTCGTGGGGCCGCCGTGGGCAATGGCTACGCCGCCATCGGCGAGCGCAGCGGCCAGACACCCGCCACACCTGATCTGTACCTGCGCGAACCGGCCCTGAACTTGCCGGCCGATGGACTCAGCGGTGCCGCCCCCGGCAGCTTCGCCTTCACCCTCTTCAATGCCGCCGCGCAGCGCTTTCTCAACATCGAATTGTCGGCGCTGGAGGCCGAAGGCCGCGGCAAGATCGTCTCCAGCCCGCGCCTGGTCACCGCCGACCAGCAGGCCGCGCTGATCGAACAGGGCGAAGAAATTCCCTACCAGCAAGCCGCCGGTAACGGCAGCACCGCCACCGCCTTCAAGAAAGCCAACCTGAAGCTGGAGGTCACCCCCCAGATTACGCCGGATGGCAACGTCATCCTCGATGTGGACGTCAACAAGGACAGCCGGGGCAGCGTCACGCCCGGCGGACTGGCCATCAACACCAAGCACATCAAGACCAAGGTCCAGGTGGAGGATGGCGGCACGGTCGTCATCGGCGGCATCTATACCCAGACCGACAATGACCATGAGACGCGGGTGCCGCTGCTGGGCGACATCCCGGTGCTGGGGGCGCTGTTTCGCAGCCAGAGCAAGGTGCGGGACAAGACTGAACTGCTGATCTTCCTGACCCCACGCATCGTCGCCGCGCCGCGCCCGTATTGAGCCGCAAGGCCCTGACCACGGGATTTTTCCCCGGTGGCGGGGCAAAGAACGGTAAAATCGCTGTTCCAGGCCCGTGGCGCCGGGCGCGAGCCCGCCAGCAGCGGGCAACACAGCCGTCCACCGGGCGGCAGGCGACCGTGCCGGCAGACGTGCGGCGCCATGACATTGGCCAGTAGCGCAAAGCGCAGAATTCTTAGATATGACGGGAAGCATCTTCCTTGTCGGCCTGATGGGAGCCGGCAAGACCACCATAGGCCGGGCCCTGGCCAAAAAGCTGAACAAGCGTTTCGTCGATTCGGACCACGAGATCGAAGCGCGGACCGGCGCCACCATCCCGGTGATCTTCGAGATCGAGGGCGAGGAGAACTTCCGTCGCCGCGAAGCCGAGGTCATCCGCGAGCTCGCAGCCCAGCCCGACATCGTGCTGGCCACGGGCGGCGGTGCGATCCTGCGTGCCGAGAATCGCGAGAATCTCAAGAAAGGCGGCACCGTCGTCTACCTGCGTGCCAGCATCAACCAGATCCTGCAACGCACCGGGCGCGACAAGAACCGTCCGCTGCTGCAAACCGCCGACCCGCGCCGCAAGCTCGAAGAGCTTTCGCGCCAGCGCGATCCGCTGTATCGCGAAGTGGCCGACTTCGTGGTCGAGACCAACCGGCCCAATGTGCAGTTCCTGGTACAGACCATCATCAGCCACCTGGAACTCTCGCCCAAGGAAGGTGCCTGGCAAGCGGTACCGGCACCTGAGGAAACCATCGTCCTGGAAACCGCCAGCGCAGTCCTGACCCAGGCTGCCGATGGCACCACCACGCTCTCGCGCAGTCATTCCACCCAGATCCTTCATGGCGCTGTCAGCGCCGAACCCAGCCTTCGCAGCATGAACCAGCACATCGCCTCCGCCGCCACCACGATCGCCTCCCTGACCCTCAACGTCGACCTGGGCGAGCGCAGCTATCCCATCCACATCGGCCGCGGGCTGCTGGACGACCCCACCCTGCTGCCGCAATACGTCAAGGGCAAGCGCGTGGCCATCGTTACCAATGACAAGGTCGGCCCGCTCTACCTGGACAAGGTAGCGCAGGCCCTGCGCGCAGCCGGCAAGCAGGTCACCGAGATCGTGCTGCCCGATGGCGAAGAGGAGAAGAACTGGGCCAGCCTGATGAAGATCTTTGATCGTCTGCTGGCCGACAAGTGTGATCGCAAGACCACTCTGGTCGCACTGGGTGGCGGCGTGATCGGCGACCTCACCGGCTTTGCCGCGGCCTCCTACATGCGCGGCGTGCCCTTCGTGCAAGTGCCCACGACCTTGCTCTCGCAGGTGGATTCGTCGGTCGGCGGCAAGACCGGCATCAATCATCCGCTGGGCAAGAACATGATCGGGGCCTTCTACCAGCCGCAGGCCGTCATCGCCGATACCGCCACCCTGCACACCCTGCCTCCGCGCGAGCTGGCGGCCGGCATTGCCGAAGTCATCAAGCACGGCGCCATCATCGATGCGCCCTTCTTCGACTGGATCGAAACCAATATGGCGCGCCTGGTCTCCAAGGATGACGCCGCCCTGGCCTATGCCATCCAGCGCTCCTGCGAGATCAAGGCCGAGGTGGTGCGCCAGGACGAGCGCGAAGGTGGCCTGCGCGCCATCCTCAACTTCGGCCACACCTTCGGCCACGCCATCGAGAATGGCCTTGGTTATGGTCAATGGCTGCATGGTGAAGCGGTGGGCTGTGGCATGGTGATGGCGGCGGACCTGTCGCAGCGCCTGGGCTACATCGATGCCGCCACGTGCGAACGCATCCGAGCCGTGACCGCCGCCGCCGGCCTGCCCACCGTGGCTCCCGACCTGGGCACGGAACGCTGGCTGGACCTCATGGAAGTGGACAAGAAGAATGAAGGTGGCGCGATCAAGTTCATCCTGATCAAGCCGCTGGGCAGTCCTCTGATTACCAACGCGCCGCAGGAGTTGCTCTTGCAAACCCTGGCGGCCTGCACCGGAGCATGAACATGCACACTGAAGCGCCTGACCATCTCGCCCCCTATGCCGCCCACTCGGCAAGTTCGCGAGGTCGGCGCTACAGTGAAACCCCGCCCGGATCGCGCAGCGAGTTCCAGCGCGACCGTGACCGCATCGTCCACTCCACCGCCTTCCGCCGTCTCGAATACAAGACGCAGGTCTTCGTCAATCATGAGGGCGACCTGTTCCGTACGCGCCTGACCCACAGCATCGAAGTCGCACAGATCGCCCGTTCGTGCGCGCGCAACCTGCAACTGAACGAAGACCTGGTGGAAGCCATCTCGCTGGCACACGACCTGGGCCACACTCCCTTCGGTCATGCCGGGCAGGACGAGCTGAACCACTGCATGAAGCATCACGGCGGCTTCGAGCACAACCTGCAGAGCCTGCGCGTGGTCGATGAACTGGAGCAGCACTACGCTGCCTTCGATGGCCTGAACCTCACCTTCGAGACGCGCGAGGGCATCCTCAAGCACTGCTCCCTGCACAATGCCCGGCAGCTGGGCGAGATCGGCGTGCGTTTCCTGGAAAAGAAACAGCCTTCGCTGGAAGCGCAACTGGCCAACCTGGCCGACGAGATCGCCTACAACAATCACGACATCGACGATGGCCTGCGTTCCGGACTGCTGACCATGGAACTGATGAGCGAAGTCGATTTCTTCGCGCGCCATCTGCGCGAGGTCGAACAGACCTACCCCGGCATCACTGGCCGTCGCGTCATTCATGAGACGGTGCGTCGCATGATCAATGCACTCATCATCGATCTGAACCAGACCTCGCGCAGCCGCATCGCCGAGATCGCACCCCGCGACATCGAAGATGTACGCAATGCACCGCAGTTGATCGCCTTCTCCGATGCCATGGCTGCCGAAGCCGCCATCCTGAAGAAATTCCTGCGCGAGAAGCTCTACCGCCATTACCAGGTCAACCGCATGACCGCCAAGGCACGCCGCATCATCGCCGAGATGTTCGACACCTTCATCGGCCAGCCCAACCTGCTGCCGCCGGATTATCAGGTCAAGGGCATCGTCGATGAAACCCAACGGCTGGACAAGCAGGCGCGCAAGGTGGCCGACTACATCGCGGGCATGACGGATCGCTATGCCATCCGCGAACATCGACGCCTGTTCGTGATGGAGTGAGGCGTGAGCGAGTGGGTGCAAAGCCCACGTTGAACGCAGTGTCTCGAGACGTTGCGTTTTCATTCAGCTCATCCGTGCGCGCTCATTGTCTTGCTGCCAGCACGATTTCATTACCTCACTGCAATTGAAATCCCGCTGCCAGCAACGTGCGCACATTTCGTTACATTTTTTCTTGATTGCCTGTGCCCATCGCAGGCCGCCCGACGGCACGCACGGTATCGCCGCAAATCCTTTTCCAGCAAGGCTCTTCGAAAGATTGCGCGAATGCAATGCAGACTTGTCAACGAACTGCCCCAGAAACTGAAGGATGTAAATTTCTGTCAACATCAAGTCCGCTTTGAACGGGCCGTTATGCAGCAATGGAGTGGATGCGCATGGTGCGCAGTTTCGCTTCCGTGGATCCGTCTCCCCCTTGATGCCCGGATCCCCTTTCTTTTTCAGGAGACCGTCATGGCAATCGGCAACACCACCGGCTTGGACACCAAGTCCCTGCTGCCCACCACCTCCGCTTCCCCCTCGTCGAGCTCTGCAGGGGGGTCTGGCAACGACCAACTGTCCGCGACCTCGGACGACAGCGCCAGCAGCGACAAGATCGCCCAGGCCAAGCAAGCCAACCTGCTCACCGTGAGTGGTGCCAAGGCCCAGTTCAACCTGTCCATCGTGCAATCATCGCTGGAGGTGTCGCTACAGACTCAGAGCGATCCGCTGTCATTGGTCTACAAGACGGCCATCGAGAACATCAACGACATCCTGCGCCCGCAGCTGGGCGACAACGCAATCCAGACGGCGGCAACGCAAGACAATTCGCCCGAGGCTACGGCCGGGCGTATCGTTTCCTTCATCACCAACATGTTCGACCTCTTCAAGCAGAACAACCCGGACAAGGAAGACGCCAGCAACATCGATGACTACATGAATCTCATCTTCAAGGGCGTCGACCAGGGCTTCAAGGAAGCCCGCGGCATTCTCGATAGTCTCAACGTGCTGCAGGGTGACATCGCCGGCAACATCGACAAGACCTACGACCTGGTTCAAAAGGCGCTGGGCGACTTCATCAACAAGGTCAAGGGCGGCAAGCAGGAGGGTGAGGATGGCACCGGCAGCGATGGCAATGCGGATGGCCAGAGCGGCACGCTGGTGGCCAGCGAGACGACGGTAAGCATTTCCGTCTCGGTGAGCCAGACGCGGATCAGTACCAGCGCGTGATGCGATCCGGCGCCAAGCTGGACATCACCCTGCTGACGGTCGCCAACGGGCGGCCGTTTTTTTATCGGTCTTTGGAAAGGCCATCGAGCCATTCGACTGTCTCGTCAAAGCCGCTGTTCTGCGCATGGACGTTGACGGCCCTGAACAACAGACAGTGAAAGACCAGGGAGAGAATCTGGGCCGCGAAGAAGAACAACCATTTTCCGGGGCCACCGGAAAATTGGAATTCCGGCTCGAAGATGAGAAAGAGCTCAATCGCGCTGGCCACGGCCTGGATCACGCACAGTATCTTCATCACCACGGCGCCGATCCGGCTGGGATGGAGGTAATGAATCCACGGTATGGCGGCGATCACAAGGAGCAGCAGAACATCGAAACCGATCGGCGGACCGAACCGCCTCATGATCAGGCGCAAGATGGTATTGAAAGTACCGAAGGCGATGAAGGCAAGCAAGGCCTTCAGCAGACGGGGATGATCGAGTTGATACACGGACCTTGATTCCAAATCACGCTCCTTGACATATTGAAGCGCATGGTCTGGATGAGAGGATGCAACGCTGTGTCATCTCATCGACAGACTGCGCATAGGCGGGCAGCCATAGTAATGAAAGAGGAGATGAGCCCTCGCAGAAGCGATGCTTTACCTTCCAAAACTAAAAATAGTTGGAGAAGATGAACACGCTGAAGTGCACATGGTGAACAGCCGCAAAAAAAATGGCTGCTCCCGTCAGGAGCAGCCATCTTCCCTACCTAGCAGCACGGTACGGCAGGTATGGGCATGAACATCCACAAACGCGGAGGCCGATCACACGCCCATCAATCGATCACATCACCCACGCAACTTGGCAAACGCCGCCGCCATCGCATTGTTGGCCGGTGCCTGCTCACGCCCGCGCTGGTTCTGGTGTTGCGACAGACGGCGCGAATCGGTGCGATCACCGCGCTGTTCGTTGCGCGCGCCCGGGGCAGGCGCGGTGTCGTTCAGGCGCATGGTCAGGGCGATGCGCTTGCGCTTCTCATCCACTTCCAGCACCTTGACCTTGACCACCTGGCCCGCCTTGACCACGGTGTGCGGGTCCTTCACGTAGCTGTTGGACAGCGCCGAGATGTGGACCAGGCCATCCTGATGCACGCCGATGTCGACGAAGGCACCGAAGGCCGCCACGTTGGTGACCACGCCTTCCAGGATCATGTCCACGCGCAGGTCCTTGATCTCTTCCACGCCTTCCTTGAAGGTCGCGGTGGTGAATTCAGGACGCGGGTCGCGGCCCGGCTTGTCGAGTTCCTTCAGGATGTCGGTGACGGTGGGCACACCGAACTTCTCATCGGCATACTTGGCCGGCGACAGGCCCTTCAACAGCGAGGTCTGGCCCAACACGCTCTTCACATCCTTCTTGATGTCGGCCAGGATCTTTTCCACCAGCGGATAGGATTCCGGGTGCACTGCCGAGGCATCCAGCGGGTTCTCGCCATTCATCACGCGCAGGAAGCCGGCGGCTTGCTCGAAGGTCTTGTCGCCCAGGCGCGGCACCTCGCGCAGCGCGGCGCGGGAATTGAACATCCCCTTCATGTCCCGGTAAGACACGATGCTCTGCGCCACGCTGGCGTTGAGCCCGGAGACGCGCGCCAGCAGCGGTGCGGAAGCGGTGTTCACGTCGACGCCCACCGCGTTGACGCAGTCCTCAACCACGGCATCCAGCGAGCGCGCCAATTGCGACTGGCTCACGTCGTGCTGGTACTGGCCCACGCCGATGGACTTGGGATCGATCTTGACCAGCTCGGCCAGCGGATCCTGCAGGCGGCGCGCAATCGAGACCGCGCCACGCAGCGACACGTCCAGGTCAGGCAATTCCTTGGAGGCGAATTCGGAGGCCGAATACACCGATGCGCCCGCTTCGGATACCACGATCTTGGTGAGCTTGAGCTCCGGGCGGAGTTTGATGAGGTCCTGGGCCAGCTTGTCGGTTTCACGCGAGGCGGTGCCGTTGCCGATCGAGATCAGCGAGACATTGTGCTTCTCGGCCAGTTGCGACAGGGTATGCAGCGAACCGTTCCAGTCATTGCGCGGCTGGTGCGGATAGATGGTGTCGGTGGCCACGACCTTGCCGGTGGCGTCCACGATGGCGACCTTCACGCCGGTACGCAGGCCGGGGTCCAGACCCATGGTCGAACGCGGGCCGGCCGGTGCAGCCAGCAGCAGATCCTTCAGGTTGCGGGCGAAGACGTTGATGGCTTCGGCCTCGGCCTTCTCGCGCAGATTGGTCATCAGCTCGGTTTCGAGGTGCATGAAGACTTTCACGCGCCAGGCCCAGCGCACCGTGTCGGAGAGCCACTTGTCGGCCGGACGGCCCTTGTTGGACACACCGAAACGTGAAGCAATGCGACCTTCGCAGGGATTGTGCGGCGCATCCCACTTCGGCTTCTCTTCTTCGGTATCCAGGCGCAGGATGACGTTCAACATCTCTTCGCGGCGGCCACGGAACAGCGCCAGCGCACGGTGCGAGGGGATGGTGGAATAGGTCTCGGAGTAATCGAAATAGTCGGCGAATTTTTCACCGGCATCCTGCTTGCCTTCAATCACCTTGGATTCGACCACGCCATGCTCGGTGATGTATTCGCGCAGGCTTTGCAGCAGCTCGGCATCTTCCGAGAAGCGCTCCATGAGGATCTGGCGCGCGCCATCCAGGGCAGCCTTGGTATCAGGCACGCCGGGGTTGTCGCCGTTGTCGGTGGTGAAGGCGGGCTTGATGAACTTGGCCGCTTCTTCTTCCGGATTCAGGGTCGGGTCATTCAGGAGCGCATCGGCCAGGTCGGTCAGGCCGGCTTCGGCGGCGATCTGGGCCTTGGTGCGGCGCTTGGGCTTGTAGGGCAGATAGAGGTCTTCCAGGCGGGTCTTGTCTTCCGCGTGGGTGATGGCGTCCAGCAGCACGGGCGTCATCTTGCCCTGCTCTTCGATGGAGGCGATGATCGCGGCGCGGCGGCTTTCCAGCTCGCGCAGATAACGCAGACGTTCTTCCAGCAGACGCAGTTGGACATCGTCCAGTCCGCCGGTGACTTCCTTGCGATAGCGGGCGATGAAGGGAACGGTGGCACCTTCGTCCAGCAAGGCGATGGCGGCAGCGACCTGAACCGGCTTGGCGGCGAGTTCAAGGGCGAGTCGTTGTTCGATAGAAGGCAGCATGGTGAAACCCAGTCAACAGTTGAGCAATTAAGCAGTTAAGCGTTTATGCAGTAAGGAAAAACAAGCGTTGGATGATACGCAATTCGGCCAGCCAAGCCAATCTTGACATTGCCCGATGGCACTCCGAAGCGAGGCCGCATGGGCTTCATGGGGTCATACCCGGCCACGCGCGGATTGGACGCGCGGCCGCAAAGCCGGGATAATCGACGCTTTCGCACTGCGCGTCCTCGTCTTTTTGCACCATGTCCATCCGCCTCATCGTCGGTCTCGGCAACCCCGGCCCGGAATACGAACAAACCCGCCACAATGCCGGCTTCTGGCTGGTCGACAACCTCGCCGGCCCGGTGCGCCTGGCGCGCGAGCAGCGCTTCAACGCGCTGGCGGGCAAGACCAGCATCGCCGGCAACGAAGTCTGGCTGCTGGAACCACAGACCTACATGAACCGATCGGGCCAGTCGGTGGGCGCACTGGCGCGTTTCTACAAGATCAATCCGGACGAAGTGCTGGTGGTGCATGATGAACTGGACCTGCCACCGGGCGTGGCCAAGATCAAGAAAGGCGGTTCCTCGGGCGGGCACAATGGCTTGAAGGACATCACCGCCGCCCTCGGCACCCAGGACTACTGGCGGCTGCGCCTGGGCATCGGTCACCCGCGTACGCTGGGGCTGCAACAACCGGTGGCCGACTTCGTGCTGCATCGGCCGCGCAAGGAAGAACAGGCGCTGATCAACGAGGCGCTGGACAAGAGCCTGAACGTCATCCCCCTGCTGGTGCAGGGCAAGTTCGAACAGGCCATGATGGAACTGCATACCGGGAAGTAAGCCCCTGCAGAGCAAAGCACGGATGAACGAAGGGCGCCCGCCATGCGAGCGCCCTTTGCTTTATCTGCTTACTTCAGCGAGGACAGCTTCTGTTCCAGTCCCTTGGCATCGACCGCACCCGGGATGCGCGAGCCATCGGTGAAGAAGATGGTCGGTGTACCGGTGACCTTGAGCTTCTTGCCCAGCGCCAGCACTTCTTCATGCGGTGCATTGCAGGAGGCCGGGGCCGCCGGAACTTCCTTGCCGTTGAGCATCCATTCGTTCCATGCCTTGCTCGGATTGGGCGCGCACCAGATGTTGCGCGACTTCACGATGGAGTCCGGCGAGAGGATGTTGTACTGGAAGGTGTAGTAGGTGATGTTGTCCACTTCCTGCAGGGTCTTGTGCAGGCGCTTGCAGTAGATGCAGTTGGGATCTTCGAAGATGGCGATGACGCGCTTGCCATTGCCCTTGACGGTCTTGATGGCCTTGTCCAGCGGCAGCGCCGAGAACGGCACCTGGTTCAGCGAATCGATCTTTTCCTTGGTGTAGTCGCGATAGGTCTGCGAATCGACCACGCGGCCGATGAAGAGGTACTGGGCCTTGGCATCGGTATAGATGACGTCGCCGTCGACCTGGATTTCATACAGGCCGGCGTAGGGGGTCTTGGTGACGGACTCGACCTTGGCATCCTTGCCCAGGCGCGGTTCAATCAGTTTCTTGATGGTGGCCTCGGTGCTGTCGGCGGCCCCGGTTTGCGCATGGGCGGTCACGCCCACGAGGGTGGATGCCAGCAGACATGCTGCCATGCTCAGATGGCGCAAGGAGCTCGCACCTGCGGTCAAAAAATTTTTCATACTCATCCTGATTCAAATCAAACGCGCTTCCAATCTTCTGAACATCGGCCGCAAAGCCGCGCCGGAACTGGGGTTGCACATGTCTATCAACAAAGTCGGGGGAAGCTGTCTTGCTGGCAAAGACGCGCATCGATGCTGTCGTGCTTCACCAGAGGCCCTACCTTACCTGAAATCGCCCTCTCTTACTGCCCCAGCGCGTGGGCAATCAGGCGGCGTTTCAGGAGGGGCAGATGGTTGACCAGGCTCATGCCGATGTTGCGCACCAGGCGCACCGGCTCGGCCTCGGTGGAGAAGAGGCGATGCAGGCCGTCGGTAGCGATCTGCATGAGCAGCACTTCTTCCTTGCGGGCGCGGGCATAGCGTCGCAATACGCGCTCGTGGCCACAGTCGTACTGCGGCTCGCGCTTGAGCAGGATATCGATCAGTGCGGCCACATCGCCGAAGCCCAGGTTCATGCCATGGCCGGCCATGGGGTGCACCACATGGGCGGCGTCGCCGATCAAGGCGACGCGCGGGGCGATCATCGCGTGCGGCTTGATCAGGCGCAGCGGGAAGGCCTTGGCCACTTCCGGCTGTAGCGGGGCAAGCGCCCCCAGCACCGGTGCGGCCCACTGGGCCAGGCGTTCGGCCAGGGCCGACAGCGGCAGCTGCAACAGCTGGTCAGCCAGCGCCTGCGGTGCGGACCAGACCAGCGAGACGCGTTGGCCGGGAAGTGGCAACAGTGCGATCACGCCGTCGGTAGGGCTGAACCATTGATAGGCCACGCCGCGATGGGGCAGTTCGCAGGAGAAGTTGGTGACGATGGCGTTCTGTCCGTAGGCGCGGTAATCGAGTCCGATATCGCACTGGCCGCGCACCCAGGAGTTGGCGCCATCGGCGCCGACCACCAGCGCGGCCGACAGGGGCTGACCAGACTCCAGCGTCAGGGTGGCGGACTGCTCGGACACGGTCAGCGCGGTGGCGCGGCCTTGCACCAAGCGCACATTGGGAGCGAAGCGCAGGGCCGCGTCCAGCGCCTGGTCCAGATTGCGATCCTCGACGATCCAGGCCAGGGCATCGGTGCGGGCCGCGTAGGCATCGAAGGAGAGCAGGCCGGGACTGGCCTTTTCGGGCAGGCCGTCGCCTTGCACGGTCATGTTGTCCACGGGCGCGATGCGTGCGCCATCCATGGCATCCCAGACGCGCAGGGAAGACAGCAGGCGGTGCGCGGTATGGTTGAGCGCGTAGACACGCACGTCCCAGCTGGCTGGATCGGGGGCAGCGGACTTGGCCGGAGGGGCGAGCAGGGTCACCTTGAAGCCCGCCTGGGCCAGCCCCAGCGCCGCCGTCTTGCCGACCGCGCCGTCGCCGACGATGCAGATGTCAGTGCCAGCCGCGGCCGGCGAAGAGGAATGGGTGTGTGCTTGGGTAGTCATGCTGGCGATTATAAACGGGGTGGCGAAAACTATTTTTCAAAAAGGACTTGCATAATTTCTTAAAGTGTCTATACTTGTCCGTCTTGGCCTGGTAGCTCAGTTGGTAGAGCAGAGGATTGAAAATCCTTGTGTCGGTGGTTCGATTCCGCCCCGGGCCACCAAGATTAAACAAGACGCCAACCCTCGGGTTGGCGTTTTTGTTTGTACTCGCATATCTCAACTTCGGTCGATTCCCGGTAGACAGCAGGCTCCTCCTCTCCCCCCCCCCCCGATCCCAACTGGCATTCATCAGCAATTGGGGAAACGCTTAGTCCTTCGTGAAAACCTGAATTCGCTCTACCTGCTCGACTTTGAGCGTCTTTCATATGGGCACGCAGGGATTGTTTTTGTACCGCGCTCTCTTTGCTTGGAAGGACGGTATCTATCCGCAATTGATTGTAGCGGCCACGATATCGTTCACCCATCTTTCTGTTGGCCATCTAGCAATATACGCTCAGAGTCTTAGCCCTTTGGTTCTGCCACCGCCGCTTAATGATGACTCTAGAAGCAGCTCTACTGCATGGGATTAGTAGGGACAAAGGAAATTCTCTTCAGGCAACAATGTTATGTAACTGTCGAATAAATGTGAAAAAATCACACTGCTTTGGGAATTCATATAGTTTAATAGCCACTAAAGTATAGTATCCGTGAATTTTTCACGAATCGTAATGTAAGAGGCTTGTATGTTTATTGAATTCTCGGTAGAAAACTACCTTTCTTTTAAAGATCGCGTAACGCTCTCATTGCTGGCGAGTAAACTGAAGTCCCGCAATCGTGCGCTTGATAGTGCCTCTACCTTTACGGCTAGCGGTACCTCCCTTACTTTATTGAAATGTGCCGCCATTTATGGAGCGAATGCTAGCGGGAAAAGTAACTTGTTCTCTGCAATGCGCTTCATGCGTAAGTTTGTCTTAGAGTCTTCTAAAGAATCTCGCGCCAAAGATGCTATCCCTGTCACTCCTTTCTTGTTATCAACCGGCTCTCGAGACGAGCCGTCGTTCTTTGAGATCGCGTTTGTCGCCAACGGGGAAATGTATGTTTATTCGTTTTCCCTCGACAGCGAAAAGATCTACTCAGAAAAGCTGACACAAATCTGTGGCAACAAGGAAGTTGAGTTGTTTGTGCGTGAAGAACAGGAAATAAAGTTAGACCCATCCTTCACCGAAGGTAGCTCACTCATAGAAAAAACCCGTAGCAACGCGCTGTTTTTATCGGTATGCGAGAATTTTGCGGGGGATGTATCAAGCAAGGTTATTGATTGGTTTCGACGGCTCCGGCATGTGTCTGGGCTCCGCGACGATACAATGAGAAACTATACGGTCCAATGCTTGGATGAAAAAAACGACGATAAGAAATACGTCGACGCCTTATTGCAAAGCTTCGACCTCGGAATTGAAAAGGCTTGCGCCGGCGCACATAAGGATTTAGAGATTCCGGCGGCTGACGGCTTTCCTTTACCCCTCAAGGAGGCGATGGCGGCTCTTCAAAGATATACGAAGGATAAGAATTTAGGTCAACGACGGATCGAGACTTATCACAATGTTTTCGACCAAGATGGGAACATAGTTAGCCAAATTCCATTTGATTTGGATAGCGACGAGTCCCAAGGGACACGGAAAATTGTGGCACTTTCTGCACCACTCGTAGATACTCTGACCAACGCCTATGTGCTTTTCATCGACGAGTTTGATGCCCGCTTACACCCAATTCTTACCAAAAATATTCTGAAATTATTTAACTCCGAGAGCGGAAACCCTAATAACGCCCAGCTGGTGGTGGCCACGCACGATACGAATCTATTGGATCGCCATTTGCTTCGGAGAGATCAGGTTTGGTTTTGCGAAAAGGACAGTTTTGGAGGAAGTCATTTAACTTCGCTAGTCGAATATAAAGTCCGCAACGACGCGTCTTTCGAGAAGGATTACATCATGGGGAAATATGGTGCAATCCCGATGCTCGGCAATTTAAATAACGTATTTTCCTCCTCTGCTAAACAACTTAAGGAAAAGGCAGATGTCCGGGATTGACCGATTCAAGCGCAAGACTGGGCATATCAATCCTGTCCGAGTAGTGCTAATTGTGTGCGAAGGTGACCTGCTCCCCAATTTAGTACGAGAACGACTTGGAGTCTGCGGTTAAAAAAG
>NZ_JABFMQ010000025.1:0-54155 GCF_013359625.1 Herbaspirillum sp. C9C3 | reverse complement strand
AGCCCAGGGCGATCAGTGCGTACATGCTGCCTAGCACCAATCCGTTGATGATCTGTTGGAGGAAAATATCCATGAAACGGTGTCTCCTTCAGGAGGATGATTGTTGTGAAACGTCAGGAAACCGCAAACGCGTGAACGTCCGCGAAAAAAGCGTAAATTATTTATCAAATTAGGCGCGCATGCACGCGCAAATTTCAAAGCCCCAGTGTGGTGCGCATCACGCGCGCTGCCGCCAGGTCCCATGCAGCCTGGCCCACGGTCTTGAACACCGGCAGCGCCCCCGCGCCATGCAGTGTATCGACAGGGGTCTTGCCGGCCAGCACATCGCCGATGCCCACCACCCCGGACCAATCAACCTTGGCCTGGATCAGATCCCCGGCTTCGTGATGCGCACCGGCCAGGTCGTCGACCACAATGCGGCGAGCGTGCAGCAGGCTGGCCGGGAACTCCACCATGTCCGGCTTGAAGGCGCCCACGCCGATGGCCAGCGTATCAGCGGCGATCTGTTCAGGAATCACGGCCACGCGCGACGTGGTCAAGGCAATCACCACATCGGTGCGTGGCAGATCCTGTTGCAACATCTGTGCCGGGAGTGGACTGGCCACCACTTGCGGATGGCGTTCGCTGATGGCCTGGCAGAAAGCCTGGGTACGCGCGAGGTCACGCGCGGCCACCCAGAATTGACGGACACCGAATACTTCGGCCAGCGCATCGGCATGTGCCGCTGCCTGGGCGCCGGTGCCGATGAGCAGCGCCGATTGCGGCCTGCGCGGCAGCAGCGTACGAATGCCCAGCATGCTCATGGCAGCGGTGCGACGCGCGGTGACGGTGGGACCATCCATCAAGGCCAGGCGGCGGCCGGTGTGGGTCTCGAAGACGATCACCTCACCCTGGATCGCCGGCAACTGATGGCGTGCATTGTCGCCATGCACGGTGATGAGCTTGGTCACCGAGAGATCCTCGGCAATGGCCGGCATGCCCAGCAAGACGCTGTTGCCATCGATGGGAACGACCTGGCGTTCGGGCGCGCGGATGGCGCCGCTGGCCAGTTCCTGCGCGGCCCGCGCGAGGGCATCGACCAGCGCGGCATAAGGCAGGGCAGCGGCGGTCTGGCGGGAGTCAAGAATGTGCATGGGAATCCTTGGAGAAGGTCAGCGCAGGAAGAAGCCGGTCGGGAAAGGATCGGCGTCTTCCAGCACCCACTGGTTGGTACTCATGATGTGGGCGTAGCCGCTCACTTCGGTGAGTGCACCGTCGAAATCGCCCACCTTGGTGGCAGCGGTCACGCGCACGCCGAAGTTGCTGCCGACGATGCTGCCGTTGACGTAGGACTGGTTCAGCGCCAGCCGGCCGCGCAGGAACAACTGGGCCGCACGGCCCGAGGTGCCGGTACCGGTGGGCGAACGATCCACTTCGCGGTCGGCGAAGATGCAGACGTTGGACTGGTCCGCCCCCGGGAAATTGGGTTCGCTGTCGATGATGGTGCCGTACAGCGTATTGAGGCCGGGCTCCAGCGGATGCGCGATGGCGACCTTGGCCATCACCGCAGCCTTGGTTTCGGCGCCCAGCTGGATCAGTTGGCGTACCAGTTCCGGCTTGACCGTCAGGCCGGCCTGCGTCGCATTGATGTAGTAGTAGAAGGCGCCACCGAAGACAATGTCGCCGACGATCTTGCCAAACCCGGGCGTCTGGACCTCCACATCGCGGCGATAGATGAAGGCCGGTACGTTGTTGAAGCTGACCTTGCCGGCGCGCACGCCATCCCACTCGACGAAGGCTTCGATGAAGCCGGCCGGGGCATCGAAGCAGATGCGGGTCTGCGGCTGGGTGCGTTCGACGTAGCCCATCTCGACCAGCACCTTGCCCAGGGCAATGATGCCGTGGCCGCACATATCGCTGTAGCCTTCGTTGTGAATGAAAATGACGCCGAAGTCGGCACCGGCCGTGACCGGCGGCAGCAGGTAGGCGCCGTACATGTCGGCATGGCCACGCGGTTCGTTCATCAGGAAGCGGCGCAGGTCGTCGCGATGTTCACGCAGCCAGGCACGCTGCTCCAGGATGGTGCCGGCCGGGATCTTGGGCAGGCCCGAGACCACGATGCGCAGCGGTTCGCCGCCGGTGTGGGCATCGATGGTCTGGACGGTACGGGTATAGCTGAGCATGGTCTTCCTTCCGGGTGTGCTGCGGGTCCGCCAGGGCAGAGGGTAACACTGCCGGGGATGAGGTCGGCACCGCAAGCGGGTACGGCAAACCGCTCCCGGGCCGGTCGAAACCGGCGGGAAGCGGGGCACTGCACAGTGGAGCTGGGCTGGAAGCCTGGCAAGCCGCCCGCCATGGCGGGCGGCAGGATCAGGCCAGGGGAAGGAGCGATCAGTAGCTGGTCAGGGGGACCGGCAGACCGTCCTTGAAGCGATAGACCGTCACCGGCGATTGCTTCAGGTCGTGGTTGGCGTCGAAGTCGTACTGGCCGGCCACACCCTTGTAGCTGATCTTGGCCAGGGCCGGACCGAAGGCCTTGGGCTCGACCGAGTTGGCCTGCTTCATGGCCTGGGCGATGAGCATCATGCCATCGTAGAAGGAAACTGCATAGGTCTCGGCAGGACGGCTGTATTTCTTCTGGTAGTCGTCAGCGAAGACCTTGCCATCCTTGGCCTTGTCCAGCATGGTGCCGCCCTGGGTGCAGTAGACGCTCTCGCCGATGGCATCACCACCGAGGCGACCCATTTCCGGCGAGCAGATGCCGTCGCCGCCCATCAGGGGCACGTCGATGCCCAACTGCTTCATCTGGCGCTTGATCGGACCACCCTGGGGAGCGTAGCCGCCCAGGAACACGGCGTCGGGCTTCTTGCCCTTGATCGAGGTCAGGATGGCGGTAAAGTCGGTGGCCTTGTCGTTGGTGAAGTCCTTGCTGATGACTTCAATGCCGTTGGCCTTGGCGACCTTGGTGAATTCCTCGGCCAGGCCCTGACCATAGGCGGTGCGGTCATCGATCACGGCCACGCGCTTGAACTTCAGTTCCTTGGCAGCATACAGGGCCATCTTGCCGCCCAGCTGGCTGTCGCTGGCGGCCACGCGGAACAGGGTGGCGAAACCTTGCTGGGTGATCTTGGGATTGGAGGCCACGGTAGCCACCACGATGCCGGCATCGTTGTAGACGCGCGAGGCGGGGATGGTCACGCCCGAGTTGTAGGGACCGACGATGGCCTTGACGCCCTCGTCAGCCAGCTTCTGTGCCACGGCCACGCCCTGCTTGGGATCGGCCTGGTCATCTTCGGCGATGACTTCGAACTTGATCTTCTTGCCGCCCACGGTGATGGGTTGCGCATTCAGACGCTCGACGGCCATCATCAGGCCGCCCTGGTTGTCCTTGCCGGCCGATGCCTGGGGACCGGTCAGCGGGCTGGAGAAACCGATCTTGACGACCTGGGTATCCTGCGCCATGGCGAAAGCAGGGATCAGCGCCAGCGAGGCGGCGATGATGTTGAGTCCGGAGACGCGCTTGAACATGGGGTGTTTCCTCTCTTCTAGAAAGTCAGACTGCGGTGGGTAATTGCATTGAAAACGCCGGAAAAGCAGGATCTGCACCATCCCCCGCCTCGTGGGCCGGAGCGGTGCATTCCGTTGATGCCGTGCTGGCCGCGTGAGGCCGGTCTTTACCGCCACGCGCTGGCAAGCCTGCAAACAAAACTCGTCAACATCCATTGCCGAGATACTGCTGTGATCCGCGCAGAAGCGAGGTGAACTTCGCTTCATGCCCGCATTACGTTATGTTTTTTATGAGGGAGGATTCTATTGACTCTTCCTTGATATTAGGCCCGCTTATTCCCCTTATAATCGGAATAAAATTTTCTCAATATATTTTTAACTGAATAAAGTTCAGAAACCATGGCCGGACTCGACAAGATCAGCAAGAAAATTCTGGCGGAGCTGCAAAACGATGGCCGCATCAGCAACGTCGACCTGGCCGCGCGCGTGAACCTGTCGCCGGCCGCTTGCCTGGAGCGGGTTCGCAAGCTGCAGGAAGCCGGCTACATCCTGGGTTATGCAGCGCAATTGAATCCGGAATTGCTGGATGTCTCGCTGCTGGTCTTCATCGAAGTGGTGCTGGACCGCACCACGCCGGATGTCTTTGCCGAATTCAAGAAGAGCGTGCAGAGCATCCCCGAGATCATGGAATGCCACATGGTGGCCGGCGGCTTCGACTATCTGGTCAAGTCGCGCGTCAAGGACATGAACGCCTATCGCGAATTTCTGGGCAAGTCGCTGCTGCAATTGAAGGGCGTGCGCGAAACCCACACCTATGCCGTGATGGAAGAAGTGAAGAACACCATCCGCCTGCCTATCCGCTGATCCCCTGCGGCGGCGCCTGCCGCCCAGTGCGCCGGTAGGCGCCCGGTCCCATCCCGCTGAATTTCTTGAACACCCGGTTGAAGGCCGCCTCCGACTGATACCCCACCGCTTCGCCGATCTGCGCAGTGGGCAGTTTGCTGTAGCTCAGCAGTTGTGCGGCGCGCGCCATGCGCAATTGCTGCAGGACCTCACCCGGCGTTGTATTGCCGACCGCCTGGAAACGCCGCACGAAGGTCGCGCGCGACAGGTGGCACAGCGCGGCCAGGCGAGGCAAGGTCCAATCCTGTTGCGGTGCCTCCAGCATGGCCTGCATCGCGGGCTGCAGGCCGGGATGGGCCAGCAGCGCCAGCAAACCCGGCTGCGGTCCGCCCTGGGCCAGCCAGGCGCGCAGGGCCAGTCCGAACAGCGCCGCCGCCAGCCCGGCCACCACGGCCTGGGCACCGGCGCGCAATTCTCCACGGCCATCGGCACCGCCGCATTCGCTGCGCAGCAGCGTAGCCAGTGTGCGCAGGCCATCGCCCTCGGGCAGCAGGGCTCCCCTCACCAGCAAGACTTCCGGCAGGGCCTGCACCAGAGCGTTGGAATGCGGGGCATCGAAATGGAATTGTCCGCAAAGGAAATCCGACAAGGCTTGCGCACCGCCGGCCGCATCATCGTTCACATGCAGCCGCACCGGCGCCGCCGTCACGTCCAGGCGCGCCCCGATGGCCTCGGCGGCGGGCGCAATGAAGAGATCATGGGCCGCACCCCGCGTGAGTACCACCAGGTCGCCCGCTTCCAGCGGCAGCGCCGCACCCGTGGCCAGTTGCAGCTGCGCCCTGCCCTCCAGGATGAAGTGATATGGCGCCACCCCAGCCGGCAAGGCCGCATGCGGGAGATTCCACGGCTGGCCGAAGCGGCAGCGGATGTCCAGCGCAGCACGCACCGGGTGCAGGGACAGGAGGCGACTGAGGGCATCCATGGATTTCCTTCAATGAGATTGATGAGCAATTTTATGTCATTTTCTAGCATTCATAATTTCATTCAAGAGGCCTACAGTACGTCCATGCGCAACACGGACCACCGGCAATCCCGCCCAGGCCGCCGCGCTTGTCCTCATCAAGGAGAACCATCATGTCCCGCTTGAACATTGCCCCCCTCAGCGAAGCCAGCGGTCAGGCCGCCCAACTGTTTGCCGCCATCAAGTCCGCCGTGGGCATGGTGCCCAATGCCTACGCCGGCATCGGCGCCTTGAGCCCGGTGGCGCTGGAATCAGCCCTGCATCTGGACGGCGCGCTGCGCAAGAGCAGCCTGTCGGCCAAGGAAATCGAGGCCATCAAGCTGGCCGTGAGTGAACAGGCCGGCTGCGACTACTGCGTGGCGGCCCACGCGCTCATGGGCAAGAAGGTCGGCCTGCCGGCCCAGGCCATCGATGGCGTACGTCACGCCCGGCCCTCGGGCGATGACAAACTGGACGTACTGGCCGATTTCGCCCGCAGCCTGGTGGCCACACGCGGCACCGTCGAGGCCAGCGCGGTCGAGCGCGTGCGAGCCGTCTACAGTGATGCCCAGATCGTCGATACGCTGCTGGCGGTCACTGCCATTACCTTCACTAATCTGTTCAACCGTGTGAACGATACTGTTCTGGATTTCCCTCCGGCACCGTAATCGGCCAGAAAAAAATCCGAAAAATTACCCATTCGTTCATACGCGAAAAAAAAGCCCGGCGGCCTCCTTGCGGAGGCAGCCGGGCAAGCCGCGCTGGCGGGAGGCGCAGTCTCCCGCTGGCACCCGGGGACGTCGCTGCCTGAGGCAGCTGACGTTTCATTCATATCGGTCAAAAAGCGGTGCGTACCCCCACGATGAAGTTGCGGCCCCCCAGCGGTACCGTCTCGCGCAGCACCGAGGTGGACAGGCGGATGTCCTGGTTCAGCAGGTTGCGGGCCAGCGCGAACCAGGTCAGCTTCACGCCGTTGAGGCGCTGGGTGTAGGACAGGTTGGCGTCCAGCTGGGTGTAGGACGGGGTCTCGTAGGTTTCGAAGGACGCCAGGCGATCCTGCTTTTGCGCGCGCAAGACCTTCACGCCGCTGGCCCAGGGGCCGGTCTTGTAGCCCAGTTCGATGCCATAGCGGGTGGCCGGCTGCAGGGGCAGATTGCCCTGGTTGTCGAGCGTACCGCGCGAGGTATCGGCAAAGACCCGGCCGGAGACGCCTTCGCCATTCCAGTTGTAGGTGACCTCGGCTTCCACGCCGCGAATGGTGGCGTCGCCCTGCGACCAGAAGCGCTGCGTGAACTCGCCATTGGCATCGGCCGTGCCGGTATCGTCCACCTGGCCATTGGTCCGGCCGTAGATGTAGTTATTGACCTTGTTGCGGAACACGTTGCCCTTCCAGCGCACCAACCCCTCGGTCTTCTGCAGGCTCAGTTCGATGTTGTGTGACGTTTCCTTCTTCAACTGGTTGTCGCCGATGTCGTAGGTCGAGGTCGATTCATGCGGACCGTTGGAGTACAGCTCCTCTACCGTCGGCGCACGCTGGGCGAAGGAGTAGGTCAGGCCCAGGCCGTAACCGGGCTGGAAGCTCCACAGCCCACCGGTGGACCAGGAGATCAGGCTGAAATTGCGTCCCGGCAGGCCGCTGCCGCTGTCCGGACGCCGGCTCACGCTCTCGGCGCGCAGGCCGGCGCTGGCCAGCACCTGGCCAAACTGGCGTTCTTCCACCAGGAAGCCGGCAAAGGAGGATGAGCGGGTCGGCGGGGTCAGTTCGGACACGCCGGTATCGGGTGTCAGGGCCGAGTAGTTGCTCTGCTCGGTCTGCACGCCGAAGGTGCCGTGCCAGCCGGCCAGGGGTGCGTGCGTCAGCTCCCAGCGGGTCTGTTGGGAGCGGTTGGAGAAGACCGTGTTGGGCGTACCATCCTGCGCCTTCTCGATGTGGGTGTAGTCGGTGTAACCCATGCGGACCCGGAACTTCTCGATACCGGCGAAGGGCTGGTTGACCACGGTGTCGAGGTCGTAGCGGTTCTGGTGCAGGTCGATGAAGGACATTTCATCGGTCGGGATACCGTAGTGATCATCCAGGGTCGCCGCCGACAGGCCGATGTAGCCCCAGTTGGTCACGTAGGAAATGCCGGCACCCAGGCTGGTCTCATGCGTGAAGGAGTTGGGCAGGCGGCCCGAGGCACTGCTGCTGTCGCCCTGGCGGGCGTTACCCGGGATCTTGTAGTTGTCGGTGTCGCGATAGTTGCCGTCCAGGTGCAGGCCGATCTGGCCGGCCGAGGTATCCAGCGAGAAAGAGCTGTTCTTTTCGCCGTCAACCGTACCGTAACGTCCTTCGACGGTGCCGGTGGGCTTGCCGACCAGCTCGGTGGGGATACGGTCATTGACCACGTTGACCAGGCCGCCGATGGCACCCGAGCCATACAGCAGCGCCGCCGGACCACGCAGGATCTCGATCTGGCGGGCAGTGGCCGCTTCGGTGGCGACCGCATGGTCGTTGGAGACGGTGGAGACGTCGGAGACGCCCATGCCGTTCTGCAGAATCATCACGCGCGGCCCTTCCATGCCGCGGATGATGGGACGGGAAGCCCCGGCACCGAAGGCCGAAGCCGATACGCCCAGTTCGTTGGAGAGCGTGTCACCCAGCGAATTGCCAAGCTTGTTGCGCAGTTCGTCACCGGTAATGACCTTGGCCGGTGCCAGCACCTGCACATCTTCCTCCGAGGCGAAGGGGGTGGCGGTGACGACGATGGGTTGCAGGGCCGGTTGGGCCGCAGGGGTTGTAGAAGTATTGGCGGTGTTAGCGGTATTGGTAGTGGCAGCGGTGCTGTCTGCAGTCTGCGCTGCAGCGGAAACAGACCAGGCCGCCAGGGCCGTGAGGACAGCCGAGGCAATGTGTTGGCGTTGAAGAGCCATGTGAATTCCTTGTTGTGCACGAAGCGCCGCCCGCTCTGTCGTGAGGGTGACGGGGCGGCGCGGATACACCGGCCGTCGGCACGCGATCACGCGCGGCGGCGTCAGGACGACGCAACGCCGCGCACGGATGCGCGAGGGACAACCGGTAACCAGTCATGAGGGTCTTGCAGGAGGAAGGAATTCAGCGCGGCGGGGCGCGCGAGAAGAAATGGCAGTTCAGCGGGGCGTCCCAGGACGCGAAGGCCTGCCACAGGGCCAGTACGCGCACCGGCGGCAACAGCGGCAGGGGAGGAAAATCAAAGTATGCACCCGCCGACAGGGCGGCCGCATCATAGGCGACGCAGGAGTGGTGCAGGTCGTGGGCATGGTGGTGATGGGCAGGCTGCCCATCGGCGGCAGCGAGTTCGGCATGTGCCTCCTCGCCCTCATCGAACAGGGCTTCGCTGATCAGCGAATGGACCGTTCCCGGTGCCCAGCCGGCGTGCGCAATCCCGTGCACGAAACCCAGCATCTGCGCGAACAACAGCGACATCGCCAGCAAGGCGATGACGGTGGAGCTTCGCAGGGCGCGCAGACGGTTCATGGGACAGTACCAGGTAAAAACGACAGCGGCACTGCACCTGCGCACCGCAAGGCGCAGGCGTCATCGTGCGTGGCGAGGATCAGTCGCCGTAGAGTTTCTGCTTCAGTTCGCGGCGTTGCTGGGCTTCCAGCGACAGGGTCGCGGTCGGACGCGCCAGCAGGCGGGGGATGCCGATCGGTTCACCCGTTTCTTCACACCAGCCGTACTCGCCATTGTCGATGGCCACGATGGATTGCTGCACCTTCTTGAGCAGCTTGCGCTCGCGGTCGCGGGTGCGCAGTTCCAGGGCGTGTTCTTCCTCGATGGTGGCGCGGTCGGCCGGGTCCGGCACCAGCACGGTTTCGCGCAGGTGTTCGGTGGTTTCGTCCGCGTTCTTGAGCAGATCCTTTTCCAGCTGCTGGAGACGGGCCTTGAAGAAAGCAAGCTGCGCTTCGTTCATGTAGTCCTTCTCGTCCATCTTGAGGATCTGTTCCTCGGTCAGCAACTGCGCTGCAGGGGTAGTTTTGGGAGTCTTGGTTGCCACTTCGCTTACTTTCAATACTACGGGTTTTTCAACTATATCCATTATCCCGGCTGATGCACGGCTGCCGGAACAGGTCGCTTGTGAATCCACTTCCCTTGCCGCGTTGGCACCTCTTCGATTGACGTTGACGCGATCGGCTGGCCCGCCCGGTGTCTCCAGGCCGCGGCGCTGCGGATGGCGCACGCTTTTTCGCGGTCAAGGATTGTACACCAACGATTCCGGATGCCAAGCCTTTGGCGCAGCGGCCCGGGTGCCATCATGGCGGGGGGCGACGTGCGGCCAGCGGTCCGGTTCATGGAGCGGTTCATGACTTCCCCTGTGACGGGCTAGGCGGGGCGGGCTGATCGCGCTTATGAATTGTCGTCGTTCCGAACATCAGCCTGGCGCATGCGGCATGCTATTTGCATTGCAACATCCATCCGTGTTTATACCAGAAGAACGGGGCAGGATGGAAGCGGCGAAGCGTGCGGCCTGCGGGCGCCGTGATTATCCGTGTCGCCGGGCGCACACCGGGCACTGGCGGTCGCGTCCGATGGCAATGCGGGTCCACTCCATCTCGCGCGCATCCAGAATCAGCAGGTACCCGGCCAGCGAACGGCCAATGCCGGCCACCAGCTTGATGGCCTCAGCCGCCTGCATGGTGCCGATGATGCCCACCAGCGGCGAAAACACGCCCATGGTCGCGCATTGCACTTCCTCGAATTCACGCTCCGGCGGGAACAGGCAGGCATAGCAGGGACTGGCGTCCTGACGCGGGTCGAACACGCTGACCTGGCCATCGAAACGGATCGCCGCGCCCGATACCAGCGGTACCCCCGCCGCCACGCAGGCGCGGTTGATGGCGTGGCGGGTGGCGAAGTTGTCACTGCAGTCCAGCACCACGTCGGCTGCGGCCACCAGGGCCTGCAGGCGCTCCCCCTCGACCCGTTCGGCCAGGGCGGTGACCTGCACGCCGGGGTTGATCTGCTGCAACGCCTGGCGACCGGATTGCACCTTGGGCTGGCCCACGCGCTCGGTGGTGTGCATGATCTGGCGCTGCAAATTGGTCAGGTCGACGGTGTCGTGATCGACCAGGGTGATGTGGCCCATGCCGGCCGAGGCCAGGTACATGGCCGCCGGCGAGCCCAGGCCGCCGGCTCCGATCACCAGCGCATGACCTTGCAGCAGGCGGGTCTGGCCTTCGATATCGATCTCGTCGAGCAGGATGTGGCGCGAGTAGCGCAGCAACTGTTGGTCATCCATCGTCAGATCTGCCCTGATTGATATGAAAAAAAGGGCCGCTGGCAAGTGCTAGCGGCCCGATGTGCCTGCCCGGAGGCGGCGTATTACTTGGTGGTATCGATCTTCTCGGCCGGCGCCTTGTTGTCACGGCGCTCGTCCTTGACCGGGGTGGCGTTCTTGCCTTCTTCGTTGCGCACTTCGGGCTTGGCGTTGGAGACCTTGACCGGCAAGCCCTTGAGCTGGTTCAGGGCCTGCATCAGCTGGAAGTCGTCCTTGCTGCCGAACTCCAGCGGCTTGCGCTTCTTCTCGGCGGCGATCAGGCGTTCTTCGGACTGTTCATCCATCGATTGCGCCTTGACCTCGGCGGACTTGTCCGTGTCGTTGGTGAGGTGCTTGGAGAGATCGGCCTCACGCAGGCGCAGGCCGTTCAAGCCATCGCCATCGGGATACTCGTCCACCATGATGTCCGGCACGATGCCACGGGCCTGGATGGAACGGCCCTTGGGCGTGTAGTAACGGGCGGTGGTCAGCTTGACCGCGGTGTTCTTCTCGGGCGGCAGCGCGATCACCGATTGCACCGAACCCTTGCCGAAGGACTGCGTGCCCATGATGGTGGCGCGCTTGTAATCCTGCAGGGCGCCGGCCACGATTTCGGAGGCCGACGCCGAGCCGCTGTTGATCAGAACCACCATCGGTACCTTCTTGATGGCATCCGGCAGGCGCGACAGCGGATCCGACAGCGGGTTGGAAGCGTAGTATTCGCGCTTGGCGTAGAAGGTCTGCTTGGAGCTGGGAAGCTGGCCGTTGGTGGAGACCACCACCGAATCCTTGGGCAGGAAGGTCGCGGCCACGCCGATGGCGCCCGGCAGCACGCCACCCGGGTCATTGCGCAGGTCCAGCACGAGGCCCTTCAGGTTGGGTTCCTGGGCGTAGATGGCAGCGAGCTTCTTGGACATGTCGTCCACCGTCGGTTCCTGGAACTGGGTCACGCGCACCCAGGCATAACCGGGCTCGACCACCTTGGACTTGACGCTCTGCACACGGATTTCCTGGCGGGTGATGGTCAGGATGATGGGCTTGTCTTCGTCCTTGCGGGCAATCGTCAGGGTGATCTTGGTGTTGGGTTCGCCGCGCATCTTCTTGACGGCTTCGTCCAGGGTCAGGCCCTTGACCGGGGTGCTGTCCAGACGGGTGATCAGGTCACCGGCCTTGATGCCGGCGCGGAAAGCCGGCGAATCCTCGATGGGAGAGATGACCTTGACATAGCCGTCCTCCATGCCGACCTCGATGCCCAGGCCCACGAACTTGCCCATGGTCCCTTCGCGCAGCTCCTTGTAAGCCTTCTTGTCCAGATAGGCGGAGTGCGGGTCGAGCGAGGCGACCATGCCGGAAATGGCTTCGGTCAACAGCTTCCTGTCATCGACCGGCTCGACGTAATCCGATTTGATGAGACCGAATACGTCGGCCATCTGGCGCAGCTCCTCCAGGGGCAGCGACGCCGTTGCATTCTTTTGCGCGATGGCGTCGAACTGAATCATCGCAGTGGCTCCAGCCACCATGCCCAAACCGATCAAACTGATATTCTTGAGTTTGCTGCCCATGTGTCACCTAGAAGTTACCCACCCCTGTGGGTCGAATGCGCGGCCTTGATACCGCATTTCAAAGTATAAACCCGATTGCTCATTACCGCCGCTGTTGCCTGCAGTAGCGATGGTTTCCCCGGCCTTGACCAGGTCGCCGGCGCGTTTCAATACCGACTGGTTGTTGCCGTAAATCGTCATGTACTGGTTGCCGTGGTCCACGATGATCAGATTGCCAAACCCGCGCAACCAATCCGCGAAGACCACCCGTCCTGCCGCCACCGCGCGCACTTCGGCCCCTTCAGGGGCGCGGATGAACAGGCCACGACTGGCCGGTCCGTCGCCGCGACGGGTGCCGAATTTCGACATCAGTTCACCCTTGACCGGCAGGTGCAATTGTCCGCGCAGGCTGGCAAAGGGCTTGCCAAAATTGTCCGCCTGCAGCTCGGGCAGGGTATCGTTGCGGCCCAGTGAGGCCTGTTGCGGCGGTTCGTCATCATCGATGGCGTCGGCCGGATCGGGCATCTTCGGTGCCGGCTTGCCTTCCCTGGCGGCCCGGGCCGCTTCGGCGGCGCGCTTCTCGGCGCGGGCGCGCTGTTCGGCCAGACGCTTCTCGCGTTCGGCCCTGGCTTTGGCCAATTGTTCCTGACGACGTCTCTCGCGGGCTTCGGCTTCGGCCTTTTTCTGCTGCTCGATGATCTGCGCCAGCTTGTCCACCAGGCTGGACAGACGCCGCTGGTCCTGCTCGAGATGGCCGGCTTGCTGGCGCTGGGCATTGAGTTTGGTGGACAGCTGCGTCAACAGGGCCTGGCGACGGCCCTTTTCGCGTTCCAGCACTTTCTTCTGCTCCAGTTCTTCCTGGGCGATTTCTTCCAGTTCGAACTTGGCGTTCTGGGTGTCGGCCTTGTTGGCGCGGATCGCCTGCTGGTTGGCGCGCAAGGTGTCGATCAGCCTGGCCTGGGCCTGCGAGACATAGCCCATGTACTGCAGCTCGCGGTTGATGCGATTGGGATTGTCACCGGAGAGCAGCAGCTTGATGCGGTCCTCATTGCCGGCTACGTATTGCTCGCGCAGCAGCCTGGAGAGCTGCGCCTGCTGGGCGTTGACCAGCACGGTCAGTTCGTTCAACTGCTTGACCAGTTGCGCCAGGCGCGCTTCGGTGGCCTGCTGTTCCTGTGCCAGATCGCGCAGTGAACGATTGGCCTTGGAAATGGCCTGTTCCGAGGCCGCCAGCGCGTCGGCGGCATTGTCCTTGGCGGTTTCGGTCTGGTCGATATCGCGCTTGAGCGCGGCGAGGCGTTGTTGCAGGTCGGCCTGCTCCTTCTCGGCGGCCTGCTTCTGCCGAGTGCGCTCGGTGAGCGGTTGGCCCTGCACCGCAGCGCACAGCAGCATGCCCGCCGCCAGCGCCGAGAGCAAGCGCACAGCGACTCGCGGCGCGCCCGACAACAGGGCCGAACGCGCCGGTGGAATGCACTTGACGGTAAGGGACGCCGCCTGTGCGGCCGGCGTCTTGCTGGAGAAACGCAGTTTTATTTCGACTTCCCTTGATTGGCCACCGCCTTGAGGGCTGCCTCGATGGCGGACTGGTCGCCCAGATAGTAACTCTTGATGGGCTTGAGGTCGGCATCCAGTTCATAGACCAGCGGCTGGCCGTTGGGGATGTTCAGGCCGACGATATCGTCATCGCTGATGCCGTCCAGATACTTGATCAGGGCACGCAGGCTGTTGCCGTGGGCCGAAATGATGATCTGCCTGCCGGCGCGGATGGCCGGGGCGATGGCGTCATTCCAGGCCGGCAGCACGCGGGCCACGGTGTCCTTGAGGCACTCGGTCAGCGGCACCTGCTCGCGCGAGAGACCGGCGTAGCGGGCATCGCCAAACGCGTCGCGCTCTTCGCCCGGGGTCAGGGGATTGGGCGGGGTGTCGTAGCTGCGGCGCCAGACCAGCACCTGCTCGTCGCCATACTGGGCGGCGGTCTCGGCCTTGTTCAAGCCTTGCAGGGCGCCGTAGTGGCGTTCGTTCAAGCGCCAGTCGTTCTTGATCGGGATGTACATCTGGTCCATTTCGTCCAGCGTGGTCCAGAGGGTGCGGATGGCGCGCTTCAACACTGAGGTATAGGCCAGGTCGAAGGAGAAACCGGCTTCCTTGAGCAGCTTGCCGGCCTGGCGGGCTTCGGCCACGCCCTTCTCGGTCAGGTCGACATCGACCCAGCCGGTGAAGCGGTTGGCCAGGTTCCAGGTCGATTCGCCGTGGCGCATGAATACGATTTTGTACATAGCAGGACTAGATTGATGATGGATAAACCGCTGCGGCTGCCCTAAAGATCGACTACGCGAAACCGGATACAAGCCGTAGACTAGACTGTTCGGTCCGAATGCAAACCGCGAATGCTTCTATTTTATAATGCCGGGATTCAGTAAACTCATTGGACTGCCGTGAAATTCATCATCGACAATATTTTCCTGATCGCCCTGGCCTTGGTCTCCGGCGGTGCGCTGCTGGTTCCCTACCTGCAGCAGCGCGGCAACAAGCTGAGCCTGCTGCAGGCCACGCAGATGCTCAACCAGGGCAAGGTACTGGTGCTGGACGTGCGTGAGGCCGAGCAATTCGCCGCCGGCCACCTGCGCGACGCCCGCAACATCCCCCTGAAAGAGTTGCCGCAGCGCATCGGCGAGCTCGACAAGCTCAAGGCCCGCCCGGTCATCGTGGTCTGCCAGACCGGCACCCAGGCCAACCGCGCCGAGGCTTCGCTGAAGAAGGCCGGCTTCACCGAGGTCTACGGCCTGAACGGCGGCATCGCCGCCTGGCAGGGCCAGGGCCTGCCGCTGACCACCAAGGAGGCCAAATGAGCGCTTCCGTAACCATGTACTGCACCGCCGTGTGCCCGTACTGCATGATGGCCGAGCGTCTGCTGGCCAGCAAGGGAATCACGCAGATCGAGAAGATCCGCGTGGATCTCGACCCTCAGCAGCGTGAGCTGATGATGCAAAAGACCGGCCGCCGCACCGTGCCCCAGATCTATGTCGGCGACACCCATGTCGGCGGCTTCGATGATCTGAGCGCGCTGGACCGCGCCGGCAAGCTGGACCCGCTGCTGCAGGCTTGATGCCAGGGCAGCAAACTCCCCCTATCGATTCACCGAACCTGAAAGAGATCCATGTCGGAACAGAACCAAGAAGCCCAACAGCAACCCGTTTTCCAGATCCAGCGCGTGTACCTGAAGGATCTGTCGCTGGAACAGCCGAATTCCCCGGCCATCTTCCTGGAACAGGAAGCGCCTTCGATCGAAGTGTCGGTGGACGTCGGTGCCGAAGCGCTGGCTGAAGGCGTGTTCGAATCGACCGTGACCATCACCGTCACCGCCAAGGTCAAGGACAAGGTGGCCTTCCTGGTCGAGGGCAAGCAGGCCGGCATCTTCGAGATCCGCAACGTGCCCGCTGAACAGCTGGACCCGCTGCTTGGCATCGGCTGCCCCAACATCATCTATCCGTACCTGCGTGCCAACATCGCCGACGCCATTACCCGCGCCGGCTTCCCGCCGGTGCACCTGGCCGAGATCAACTTCGAGGTGTTCTACCAGCAACGCCTGCAGGCCTTGGCCGAGCAGCAAGGCGCCACCCTGGTCAACAACGGCTCCAACGCCGTCAACTGATCGGACTTCACCCGCTGTCCGCCTGCCGGGCGCCCCGCATCCCCGGCGGCAGCCCGGTACGACAACAAGCCGCCGCAGCCTGTGCTGCGGCGCTTTCCCTTCTGCGGAGACCTTCACGATGAAACGCCTTCCCCTGATTCTTTGCGCTACCCTGCTCGGTGGCTTCATGGCCAAGGACGCCCTGGCCCTGGACTTCAAGTCGGTCGGCGCCTCGCCTGCCATCATGTACGACGCGCCCTCCGAAAAGGGTCGCCGCGTCTACGTGGCGCCGCGCGGCATGCCGGTCGAGGTGGTGCTGACCTACGGTGAATGGAGCAAGGTACGGGATGCCGCCGGTACGCTGTCCTGGATCTCCTCCAAGGCGCTCACGCCCAAGCGCATGCTGGTGGTCTCGGTGGCCAATGCGCGCATCTTCGGCGCCGCCGATGAGAGCAGCCCGGTGGTCTTCACCGCCGACAAGTCGGTCCTGCTGGAGATGCTGGAAAGTCCCAACAATGGCTGGGTCAAGGTGCGCCACCGCGATGGCCAGAGCGGCTTCGTGAAGGCCGGCGAGGTCTGGGGCGATTGAGCGAAGAAGCAGCGACAATGAAGATCTCCATTCTGGGCGCTGGCGCGTGGGGTACTGCGCTGGCCATTCCCCTGGCCCGCAAGCACCAGGTCGTGCTGTGGGGACGCAATGCCCAGGCCATGCAGCACGCCAGCCTGCAGCGCGAGAACAGTCTGTACCTGCCGGGATTTGCGCTGCCGCCTGAACTGACGGTGAGTTCGGATTTCGATGCCGCCGTGCGGCACGTCTGCGACGAGCCTGAAGATTCGCTGCTTATTGCGGCCTCGTCGGTGTCGGGCCTGCGTGAGCTGGCCGGACAATTGCGCGCCTATCCCATCCCCAACCTGGTCTGGCTGTGCAAGGGACTGGAAGAAGGTACGCGCCTGCTGCCGCATCAGGTGGTGCAGGAAGTACTGGGTTCGACGCTGGCCGCCGGCGTACTCTCCGGGCCCTCCTTTGCCCAGGAAGTGGCGCGCGGCCTGCCCTGCGCACTGACCATCGCCGGTGCCGACGCGGCCCTGTGCGAACGCGCGGTCGCAGCCGTGCACGGCAACAACATCCGCATCTATTCCAGCGATGACCTGGTGGGCGTGGAGATCGGTGGCGCGGTCAAGAACATCCTGGCCATCGCCACCGGCGTGGCCGACGGCCTGCAACTGGGCTTGAACGCCCGCGCCGCCTTGATCACCCGCGGCCTGGCCGAAATCACCCGACTCGGCGTAGCGCTGGGTGGGCGTGCAGAAACCTTCATGGGACTATCGGGCGTGGGCGACCTGATCCTCACCTGCACCGGCGACCTCTCGCGCAACCGGCGCGTGGGACTCGGGTTGGCACAGAACAAGAAGCTGGAAGATATCGTCGCCGAACTCGGTCACGTGGCCGAGGGAGTGCGCTGCGCACAGGCCGTGCGCGCCCTGGCGCACGAAAAAGGGATCGAGATGCCGATCACCGATGCGGTGGCGGCGGCCTTGTTCGACGGGGTATCGGTGCAGGACATGGTGGCCCGGCTGCTGGCGCGGGACCCGCGCGAGGAAAGCCTGTAGACATGCCTTTCCCGCGCCTCCATCCGGGCGGGAGATTCACCAATCCTCACTGCGCAAGTAAAGCCAAGAAAATGACAGCCGGAGCAGACATGCCTCCGGCTGTTTTTTTTATCACGCGGGGATTCACCGGGATCCAGGCTGCAAACCGCCTGAATCCGACCTGCCTCAACGCGCGATGATGTCGCTTTCCATCTTGGGGCGCTTGAAGCGCTGCGGCGAACCGCCTTCGAGCGCGTCATCCATCTGCTTGGAGATCTTGTCGTAACGCGCACTGCAGTCATCGTCCTGACGGGCGGCTTCGGCGCCCTTGAGGCGCTTGGCCAGACGGGAACTGCGCGCGTCCCCGCCCATGACGTATTGCTGGGCGGCGCGGCCGGCGTGGTTATTGTTCGTGGTCTTGTTGCGTTGTATGGCTTGCATCGTATTTCCTCTTACGTCGCTGACGCTCAACGTTCTTCCATCCTGAGTTGTTGTTCGGAAGAACACGCAGCGCCCCGGAAGATGTTGCCTGCCAACTTGATTCCGGGAGACTGCTCCAGATACACAAGCGCTACGTTTCTTGACAGCGCTTTAGGTATGTAACGCCCGAACCGCATTTTGGAATACGCGAAAAGTCAGTATTTTGTCAGCCAAATTGAAATTACTTGCGTGAAACAATCCTTTGCGGCTGTGCACAAACGGCGCAAACCCGCATCCATCAACGCTGACGGCGCTGTCAGATTGCTCCGCGCCGTGCGCTTTTACTCAACAAAAATAGAGAAAAAAAGTGTTGCGAAACGTATCTTCCTTCAGTTTTCGCGACAAAAAAGCGACGAAGAATGACTCAACTGCTGGAGGGTCTGGCGCCGTGACGGTTCATGGATGCACAGGAACGAGCAGCCCCAGGTCGGCCGGCACCAGTGAAAAAATCTTCGCATCGCGTGGTTCGCCATGAAAGACCAGGCGATTGCGGGCCAGGCATTCCAGCGTGGCTCCAGCCTTCTCGGCCACCCGCTGGCTGCGCAGGTTACCGGCCTGGGCCACGATTTCCAGCCGGGTCAGGCCGGCCCGGGAAAAGGCGAAGGCCGCCGCCGCCCGCGCGGCCAGGGCGGCGATGCCACGCCCGGTATAACCCTCGCGCACCCAGTAGCCCAAGTTGGCCATCTGGTTCAGCTGGCTGACCTGGTTGATGGCCACCGAGCCGATCACCAGGCCGTTGCTGCGATCGATGATGTTGAAGTCGTAGGCCGCGTGAACATGCCATTGCTCGATGGAACGTTGCAGGAACAGCTTGGCATCCAGCAGGCCGTATTCGGGCGTGCACCAGGCTTCCCACCGGCTGATGGCGGCGCGCGACTGGTGTACTGCGTCATACAGCGCCGGGGCCTCGCGCAGGCCCAGCGGACGCACTTCAATGGCGCGGTCGCAATGGATGATTTGCCGTTCGCGGTCTAGGGAGCGGAGCATGGGAACCGTTGGGTGAAGTTTCTTGCTGATCTTACCGAAATCGGGCGCAGCGGGAACTGTCCCTGCGGTCAGCCCAGTTGCGCACGCAACTGCGCCAGATGGGTGATGACCGCCACCTCCTCCGGCATCTCCGGATGCACGCCATGCTCCTGCAGGGCGATCACCTGCATGCCCGCTGCCAGTCCGGCCTGCACGCCCGGCAGGCTGTCTTCCACCACCGCGCAGCGCTGCGGGGCCACCCCCAGGCGTTCGGCGGCGAACAGGAACAGGGCAGGATCGGGTTTCCAGCGCTGCACGTCGTAGGCACTGAAGATACGGCCGGCGAAATGCGGCAGCAGGCCGGTGACCCGCAGGCACAGCTCGATCTTGTGATGCGGGGCATTGGAGGCCAGGGCGAAGGGTAGATGCAGCTGCTCCACCATCTCCAGGGCACCGCTGATGGGTTGCAGGTGCCGCTCCAGCATGACGCCCATGCGCGCGCGCAACTCCTGCTCGAAATGCCCCGGCAGTGCCTGGCCGCTCAATTGCTCGATATGCGAGATGCACCACTTCATGCTCACCCCGCGAAAGCGCGCCAGCGCTTCCTCGGGACTGAGTACGACGCCATACCCGGCGACATATTCGGACCAGGCACGCGCGGCCACCACTTCGCTGTCGACCAGGGTGCCGTCGCAGTCGAAGATGACCAGTTCCGGCGCGGCAGAGGGGTGCTTCATCGTTGCTCCTTGTGATTCAGAAGGCGGGGGCCGCCCTCTTCAAGGAGCCGCCGACGCCATCAAAGTTCGCCGTAGGAATGCAGGCCCGAGAGGAACATGTTCACGCCCAGGAAGGCGAAGGTCGTCACCAGCAAGCCTACCAGCGCCCACCAGGCTGCGGTCCGCCCACGCAGGCCCTTCATGAGGCGCATATGCAGCCAGGCCGCATAGTTGAGCCAGACGATCAGGGCCCAGGTTTCCTTCGGATCCCAGGACCAGTATCCCCCCCAGGCCTCGGCCGCCCACAGTGCACCGAGGATGGTGGCGATGGTGAAGAAGGCAAAGCCGACTGCAATGGCCTTGTACATCACGTCATCGAGCACCTCCAGCGTGGGCAGGCGGTCGGCCAGGATACCTCGCTCGCGCAGCAGATAGGCCACCGCCACCATGGCAGCCAAGGCAAAGGTGCCGTAGCCGATGAAGTTGGCCGGCACGTGGATCTTCATCCACCAGCTCTGCAGGGCCGGCACCAGCGGCTGAATCTCGGCCGCATCCCGGGACACGGTATACCACATCAGGAAACCCACCGCCGCCGTGATGACCGTCAGCACGAAGGCGCCGAGCTGGCGCGTTGCGTAACGTTCTTCGTAGTACAGGTAGAAAAGCGCCGTGATCAGGCAGAACAGGACGAAAACTTCATATAAATTGGAAATCGGGATGTGGCCCACATCCGCACCGATCAGGTAGGACTCATACCAGCGCACCATCATGCCGGTGAAGCCCAGCACCACGGCGGACCAGCACAGGCGTGAGCCGATCGCGCTGCCGGTGCCGGCGGTGGTGGCCAGGCCGCCCCAGTAGAACAGGGTGGACAGGCAGAACAGCGCGCTCATCCAGAGGATGGCGGACTGGCTGGAGAGCAGGTATTTCAGCAAGAATTTCTTGTCGGCCATTTCCAGCGCGCCACCATACATGGCAATGGCACCCAGCGAGAGCACCGCGATCACCAGCATCAGCAGGCGTACCGGCTTCCAGTGCCAGCCCAGCCCGGCGAAGGTGGGAGCGGCCAGCAGCAGCACGGCCTTCTCGTAATAGTCCATGTAGCCGCCGAAGCGTCCCAAGGCATACAGCGATGCTGCCACCAGCGCGGCAGCATAGATCCAGTCGACGATGCCGAGGCGCCGGAAATAGCCTTGCTCTTGCTCGTAGGCCTGGTTTGCTTGAGTCAATTCCATTGCGTTCTCCAATACTGCTGTCCCGGACCATGCTGCGCGCGCCGGGGGTTCCCGCCGGAGCCCGGCGGCATGAGGGATCTAGGCCGAGGGACCTGGGGCGGATGGTCCCGCACCGGTCAGACGACCCTTCATCTGTTCGAATTCCTTGTCGAAGTCCAGCGTGCGGCGCTGCGTGCTCATGGCCAGCAGCGCCTGGCTGCCCTGCCCCTCGGGGCCGGGCTTGATCCAGATCCACAGGCGTCGTTCACGAATGTACAGCATCGAGAACACGCCCAGCACCAGGAACAGGCAACCGAGGTAGACCACCTTCTTGCCGGGCGAGCGCGTCACCTGCAGCACCGAGGCCTTGATCTCCTGGAAGCTGGTCAGTTGCAGGAACACCGGCGCCGGGTAGAAGGCCGCATCGGCCAGGGCATTGATGGCCAGTTGCAGATAGCGGCCATGTTTCTCGTCGCTGCTCACCGGGCCCAGACCATCCTGGGCGCGCGCGGCTTGCCACAACTCCCACATGCTGCCGTTGAGGATCTTCATGAAGATGTCGGCGGCCTTTTCCTGTTCGGCGGCTGGCAGTTGCTCCAGGAAGCGCGTCACGGCGATGTAGCCGGAGACCTTGCCGTCACCGGCAAAGATGCTCAGGCCGCGCAGGGCCGACTGCTCCAGTTGCTCGCGCAGCACGGGTGAAGCGTCGCGTCCGTTGCTGATGGCCTGGCGGGCGTAGCGGCGCGCCGCTTCCTCGCGCAGGGAGGGATTGGCCAGGGCGGCGCGCAGGCGCATCCATTCGGCCACGCTGTCGTTGTCATCGGCGGGAATGCGCAGGTAGCGGAACGGCTGGTCGGGCTGCTCGCGCATGCCGGCCAGGAAGACGTCGGCGCCATCAATGGGCAGCGACTGCATGTAGTTGAAATATTCGCGCGCCTGCCCGGTCTTGTCGCGCAGCTTGTATTGCACGCTCGGACCGACATTCTTGAAGTCCTTGCTGTTGGCGTTCTTGGCACCGGAGCCGAGATGCTTGTCGAGATCGGCGATGAAGCCGCCATTGACGCTCTTGCCGACATTGACCGCACGGGCATCGCCCGCAGTCGGGCCCGACGTCTGGCCGGAAGCGGCCGCCTGCATGTTCTCCACGTTGAACGGACGGAAACCGCTCCATTCGATGGTGTAATCGCCCATGCCCGCCGGCAGCGGCGTGCTGCCGTTGACTTCGCCGGACAGGTCGAAGTGGCTGTTGCTACCGCCGCGCATCGGATAGGCAACCAGCTTGAGCTTGCTGCCGCCGTCCTCGAAGCTGGACTGGTAGATCGCCACACCGTGATAGATCAGCGGTTCGTTGACCTTGATGGTGGCGGCGGTCTCCTTGCCGGTTTCGTGGTCGCGCACCACCACTTCGCTGGCGAAGAGCTTGGGCATGCCGGTCGAGTAAAAGTCGATGATGAAGCGCTTCAACTGGATGGTAAAGGGCAGGTCCTGGATCATCACGCCATCCTTCTGCGGGATGATGGCGGTGCTGCTGCTGGAACCTTCCGGAATCAAGGTGTTGCCACGGAAAGTCGGATTGTTCAGGCCCAGGCGATAGCGTTCGGGAATCTCGGAAATGATGCCATTGCCGGCAAAGGCCGATTTGCCGTAGAACCATTGCTGGAAGCGGATCGGCAAGTCCGAATCGAGCAGGCCGCCCAGGCAGATGATGACGATGGCGGCGTGGGCGAAGATGTAGCCCCACTTGTTGGCCGCCCCCTGCTTGGCCGCCAGCAGCATGCCGCCTTCCTTGTCGGCCAGCCTGGTCTTGTAGCCGCGCGCGCCCACCTGGCGCCGTAGCCGGGCAGCGGCGTCGGCCGGCGCTTCGGCCGTGGTCCACTCATGCTTGTGATGGAAATTGCGCAGTGACTGCTCGCGTACGTTGTCGCGCCAGCTCTTGATGTCGCGCAGCATCTTGGGGCCGTTGCGGGCGATGCACAGCGAGGTCGACAGCACCAGGAAACCCATGATCAACAGGAACCACCAGGCCGAATACACCGCATACAAACCCAGCTTGCCGAAGATCTCGAACCAGAACGGGCCGAACTGGTTCACGTAGTTGGGCATGGGTTCGTTCTGCTTCATCACGGTGCCGATCACCGAGGCGATGGCAATGAGCGTGAGCAGGCTGATCGCAAAGCGCATCGATGAGATCAGTTCCACGGCCTCGCCCAGCCAGCGCTGGCGGGTCCTGATCTGGATTCCTTGGGTACTGCTGCCCGTCGTCATATTCCTGCCTTACCGGACCGGGCCTGCCGGTTCCGCTTACCTTGGGGGGATCTCCTTGCCAGCAGGCAAAGCGATGCGAACCCGGAATTCTACCGCTCCGGGAGAAAGTCCGTGATACGCGCCTGCGTAACCCGGGTATGTCGGGACGCTTATCTGGTCCGGCCAAAGGCCATCATGCCGTGCAACGGCGCCCCGGCACTACGATGTACGTCAATCCACATGAAAAAAGGCGGCACGTCGGCCGCCCCTTTCCTGACCCGCACCGTCTGGCGGCGGTGCCTGATTACTTCAGGCCGGCGATGTAGTCGGCCACGGCCTTGATTTCCTTGTCCGACAGGCGATCGGCGATGGCGTTCATCTGGACGCTGTTGGACCGGGCACCGCCCCGGAAGTTGGTCAGCTGGGCCACCGTGTAGTCCTGGTGCTGGCCAGCCAGGCGCGGATACTGGGCCGGGATGCCGGCGCCGTTGGGGCTGTGGCAGCCGGCACAGGCCGGCACGTTCTTGGCGGCGATGCCGGCGCGCCAGATGTGCTTGCCCAGGTCGATGGTGTCCTTGTTCTTGGCCGCGCCCGGCTTGGGTGCCTGGGCCGCCAGGTAGGCGGCGATGTTGTGGATGTCTTCATCCGAGAGCGCCTTGGCCATCGGTGACATCACGGGATTGTTGCGCTCGGGCGTGCGGAAGTTCAGCAGCTGCTTGGCGATGTAGGCCTCGTGCTGGCCCGCCAGCTTGGGATTCTGGGTGATGGTCGAATTGCCGGCCGCGCCGTGGCAGGACACGCAGGCCACGATGTTGCGGGCATTGTCGCCATTGGTGTAGAGGGCTTCCCCCTTGGCCGGGTCGGCCTTGATCGGGGCTTTCTTGTCATCGGCCGCATGGGCCGCCGAGGACACTGCCAGCACGGCAGCAAGAACGGTATACAACAGTGGGGAAAAGGCACGGTTCATTCGTCACCCTAATACTTATTGTGGAATTGAGAGATTTTGCCCGTTCGGCGGCTGGCTGCCCCCTGCCCAAATGCCTGTTGTTTGACCTGTCTCCAACGGCCGCCATATTTTTTGCTTGCCTGGCGTCAACGAGGCGTTGGGTTTCGGGCCATTGTACAATAGCTTCTCCGCGTTTTTCCCTCCTCTTTCGGATTTCCCCCCACCATGTCGCAACTTTGGCAAGCCCGTTTCTTCACCACCGTCAATCACCTGCGGGACCTGCCCAAGACCAGTGTGCCGGAAATCGCCTTCGCCGGCCGTTCCAACGCCGGCAAGTCCAGCGCCATCAACGTGCTGTGCAACCAGAAGCGCCTGGCCTTTGCCTCCAAGACGCCGGGACGTACCCAGCACATCAACTATTTCTCGCTGGGCGGCGCCCATGTGGGCCAGCACCGCAATGACGAGGCGCGCCCCGACGAGATCCGCGCCATGCTGGTGGACTTGCCCGGTTACGGCTATGCAGAAGTGTCCGGCTCGGCCAAGCATCACTGGCAAGCCTTGTTGGGTGACTACGTGCGCCAGCGCGAACAGCTGGCGGCACTGGTGATGATCGTCGATTCGCGGCGCCCCTTCACCGATCTGGATATCCAGATGATCGAGTGGTTCGCCCCCACCGGCAAACCCATCCATTGCATCCTGAGCAAGGCCGACAAGCTCAACCGCAACGAATCCACCAATGCCCTGCGCCAGGCCCAGACCTACCTGAGCAGCTATGTGGATGAGCATGGCCAGCCCTTCCCCTTCACGGCCCAGTTGTTCTCGGCCTTGAAGCGCATCGGTCTCGAAGAAGCCAACGACAAGATCCTTGAACTGGCCGGTCTCAACGACGCCGCCACACCGGTGGACCAGGCCCAAGGTGAAGGAAAAGGCGGGACCCAGCCCGAAACCCCGCAAGCCTGATCGCCGACAAGGCAGAATCCCTGCAAACGGAGTACAACGCATGAATAAAAAAACCCCGGAGAACAGGGAAATTCTCCGGGGAAGAACGCTTTTCGCTTGCGCGATCAGCCCCGCTCAGGGAGGGAAGGGGAAGCGGGAGGTGAAAAAATCACCTGCAGCCAAGATAATGTAAGTCGCGGAAATTTGGGCGGATTTGCAATCAAAGGAATCAAATCTCCGAAGATAGCGATATTTGTCTCGAAATAATTCCAAGATCGCCTCAAATAACATCTAATTTTTGAAAGCTGACCTATGTCCTTGACCGATTTCAGTTCCAACGCCGGCTACCCTGCCCTGCGCATGCGTCGCATGCGCCGCGACGCCTTCTCGCGCGCCCTGATGGCCGAAAACGTCATCACCAGCGCCGACCTGATCTATCCGGTCTTTGTGCAGGAAGGCCAGAACCTGCGCACGCCCGTGGCCTCGCTGCCGGGCGTGGAGCGCCTGTCGCTGGATGCGCTGCTGCCGGTGGCCGAGGAATGCGTCAAGCTGGGCGTGCCGGTGCTGGCCTTGTTCCCGGTGATCGATCCGGCCCTGAAGACGCCTGACGGCATCGAAGCCACCAACCCCGACGGCCTGGTGCCGCGCGTGGTGCGCGCGCTCAAGGAGCGCTTCCCCGAACTGGGCGTGCTGTGCGACGTAGCGCTGGACCCCTACACCAGCCACGGCCAGGACGGTGTGCTCGACGAGACCGGCTACATCCTCAACGATGAAACCATCGCGCTGCTGGTCAAGCAGGCGCAAACCCAGGCCGATGCCGGCGTGGACGTGGTGGCCCCCTCGGACATGATGGACGGCCGCATCGCCGCCATCCGCGCCATGCTGGAAGCCCAAGGCCACATCTACACCCGCATCATGGCCTACTCGGCCAAGTACGCCTCGGCCTTCTACGGCCCCTTCCGCGACGCCGTCGGCTCGGCCGCCAACCTGGGCAAGGGCAGCAAATCCACCTACCAGATGGATCCGGCCAACAGCGACGAAGCCCTGCGCGAAGTGGCGCTGGACCTGCAGGAAGGCGCCGACATGGTCATGGTCAAGCCCGGCATGCCCTACCTGGACATCGTGCGCCGCGTGAAGGATGAATTCCGCGTGCCCACCTTCGCCTACCAGGTCAGCGGCGAATACGCCATGATCAAGGCCGCCGCCCAGAATGGCTGGCTGGACCACGACAAGACCATGATGGAAGCCATGATGGCCTTCAAGCGTGCCGGCGCCGATGGCGTGCTGACCTACTTCGCGCTGGACATCGCGCGCAAGCTCAAGCAGGGCTGATCCCTCTGCCACCCCAGGCCCGGCCGATGACCGACGATCCCGTACTCGCCCTGTTCACACAGCTGCGGCCACGCCTGTTCGGCGTGGCCTACCGCATGCTGGCCTCGCGCAGCGAGGCCGACGACGTCCTGCAGGACGCCTGGCTGCGCTGGCACGCCCAGGACAAGTCGGTGCTCGACTCGGCCGAAGCCTGGCTGGTCACGGTGGTCACGCGCCTGTGCATCGACCGCCTGCGCCAGCTGCAGCAGGAGCGCCAGCACTACGTCGGCCACTGGCTGCCGGAGCCGCTGGTGGGCCTGGCCGACCCGACGCCGGAGATCGACCTGTTCGGCGCGGCCCGCCTGGCCCCCTCGCCGGAAGCCCTGCTGGAACAGCAAAGTGACGTTTCCTTCGCCTACCTGCTGCTGCTGGAGCGCCTCAAGCCCGAGGAACGCGCGGCTTTCCTGCTACGTGAAGTATTTGACAACGACTACCCCGACATCGCCGCCATCCTCCAGAAGTCCGAAGCCAATTGCCGCCAGCTGGTGCATCGCGCCCGCGAGCGGCTGGCGCGACAGGAGGCCGATGGCATCACCCGCACCTCAGTACGCGCCGCTTCCAGCCCCGTCACGCGCGAAACCCACGCCCTGCTGCTGGAGAAATTCATGCAGGCCGTGCAAAGCGGCCAGCGCGAGGCCATGCTGGGCCTGCTGGCCGAGGATGCGCGCCTGATCGGCGACGGTGGCGACAAGGTGGCCTCGTTCCCGCACCCGCTGGCCGGTGGCGAGCGCATCTCCTGGCTCTACTACGCCAACGTGCGGCGCTTCGCCCAGCGCATCGTCTATCGCGCGGCCTGGATCAACGGTAGCCCGGGCTTGCTGCGCTACGTCGATGGCGCGCTGGAATCGGCCCAGGTGCTGGAATCGGATGGCCTGCGCATCCACGCCATCTATGTGGTGCGCAACCCCGACAAGCTGGCCGCCATCGTCCAGCAGAACACGCCGCCCTGAGATTTTTCAGATTTCTTCATTTATTTTTGATCGAATCTGTCACAAGGGGCGAGCCCACTCCGTCTAGAAGGGGAACAGCGGCGATTGGCGTCGTTGTCACCTTTTCCCCGATGGAGAATCCTCATGTCCGACTTCAAGCAACGTCTGCCCCATGCCAAGCTCGCCGCACCCGCCTTCAATGGCCTGCTCAAGGCCAGCGAGGTGGTCCACCAGAGCGGTGTCGATCCCAAGCTGCTGGAACTGATATTCCTGCGCGTATCGCAACTGAACGGCTGCGCCTTCTGCGTGGACATGCACTCCCATGACCTGCTGCAGAAAGGCGAAGACCAGCAGCGCCTCAACACCCTGGCGGCCTGGCGCGAAATCCCCTTCTTCACCGACGCCGAGCGCGCCGCGCTGAACTGGGCCGAGCGCTTCACCCACCTGCACCAGCAGGACGCCGACAAGGAAGATGCCGCCTTCGCCCAACTGCAAGAGCATTTCAGCGATACCGAGATCGCCAACCTGACCTTCGCGGTCGCCATCATCAACGCCTGGAATCGCCTGGGTGTGGCCATGCGCCCGCAAGTGGCGCGTCGCACCTGAGCCATCGGCGCCCAGGCGAAAAAAAACGCACCCCGGTCACCCGGGATGCGTTGAACATGGTCCGATCCACATCAGACTTCTTGCTCAAAAACTGGCGGGCGGCGGCATCACGCGCGCCACCCGGCTTGATTTGATTACGTCGGTGCGCTCACTTCCACAGTGCACATTTGGATTCGGCCTTGGTCATGTAGGCTTGCTCGCCGGGGATGGTCTGCACCAGCTTGTAGTAATCCCAGGGACGCTTGGATTCGGAAGGTTTCTTCACTTCCATCAGGTACATGTCGTGCACCATGCGGCCGTCCGGACGCACCACGCCATTGCTGGTGAAGAAATCATCGATACGATGCTTGCGCAGGTAATCCATGACCTGATCGGCATCGGTACTGCCCACGGCCTTGACCGCCTTCAGGTACTGGCCCACGGCCGAAGCGTCGCCGGCCTGGAACATGGAGGGCATCTTCTTCATCTTCAGGAAATAACGATTGGCCCAGGCGCGGCTCCGGTCGTTCAGGTCCCAGTACCAGCCATCGGTCAGGTACATCCCTTGGGTCAGTTGCAGGCCCAGCGAATGGGTATCGTTGATGAAGATCAGCAGCCCGGCCAGCTTCATGGTCTTGTTCACGCCGAATTCATTGGCGGCCTTGATGGCATTGATGACGTCACCACCGGCCACGGCCAGGCCCAGGATCTGGGCCTTGGACGACTGCGCCTGCAACAGGAAGGACGAGAAATCCGAGGTCGCCAGCGGCACCCGCGTCGCGCCCACGACGTTACCGCCATTGCTCTTGACGACGTCGCTGGTGTCCTTTTCCAGCGAGGTGCCAAAGGCATAGTCCGCCGTCAGGAAATACCAGGACTTGCCGCCCTGGCGCGTGATGGCCGCGCCCGTGCCTCGCGCCAGAGCCGTGGTGTCGTAAGCGTACTGGATGGTGTAGGCATTGCATTCCTCGTTGGTCTGGCGCGTGGTGCCGGCTCCGACGGAGAGGAAGATCTTCTTCTTTTCGGCCGCCACCTTGCCCATGGCCAGGCTGGCCGCCGAATTCACCCCGCCCACCAGCATGTCCACGCCGTCGCGGTCAAACCATTCGCGGGCCTTGTTGGCGGCGATGTCGGCCTTGTTCTGGTGGTCGGCAAAGACCAGTTCCACTTTCTTGCCGTTGATGGTGCCGCCGGCATCGGCAATGGCCATGCGGATGGCTTCGACACCGCCCTGGCCGTCGAAGTCAGCATAGGTGCCAGACATGTCGGTGATGAAGCCGATCTTGATGGTGTCGCCCGCCGCGTGAGCGGATGGCAGGGTGGCTGCGCCCAGCAGGGCACAGGCGGCCGACAGCGCGGCGCGCCGGATGAATGCGGTCATGGGGGTCTCCTCCTCTAGGGGTCTTGGAATGTCGTTCTTGTTGCGACCCCGCAATCGAGTGCGGGGAAGGTCTTGCGGGACCGGCAGTCCCTTGCCGGTCCGGTCTTGCGTACGGACAATCAGCCGACGGTAGCGCGCGTCTGTTCGCCATCGACCAGGCGCATCAGGCCCAGCGGGTTGGCGTTTTGCAGTGCGGCCGGCAGCATCGCGTCCGGGTAGTTCTGGTAGCACACCGGGCGCAGGAAGCGCTCGATGGCCAGCGTGCCCACCGAAGTGCCACGGGCGTCGGATGTGGCCGGATACGGGCCGCCGTGCACCATCGCATCGCACACCTCGACACCGGTCGGGAAGCCGTTCAAGAGCAGGCGGCCTGCCTTCTGTTCGAGGATGGCAATGAGGTCCTGGTTGCCTTGCAGGTCGCCGATTTCGGCTTGCAGGGTGGCGGTCAGCTGGCCGTTCATCTTGGCGGCGAAGTCCAGCAGTTGCTCACGGCTTTCCAGCTCGACGATCACGGTGGAGGGGCCGAAGACTTCTTCTTCCAGCGGCGCTTCCTTGGAGAACAGCAGCGCGGCATCGGCCTTGAACAGGTGTGGCACGGCCTGGGTGTAGCTGGTGCCGCCGGTGGCGATGACCTTCACGCCCGGCAGCTGGGTCAGGCGAGCAACGCCGCCGTTGTAGTGGGTCAGGCCGCCGCTGTTGAGCATGGTGGCCGGATTGCTGCCGCCGAAGGCTGCCGACAGCTTCTCGATGAAGGCAGTCAGTTCCGGCGACCGCACACCCAGGAGCAGGCCCGGGCTGGTGCACAGCTGGCCCACGCCGACCGTGACGGAGCCGGCCAGGTCCTTGGCGATGGCGTCACCGCGCACCTTCAGGGCTTCGGACATCAGGATGATGGGGTTGATGCTGGACATCTCGGCAAACACCGGGATCGGCTGCGGACGCGCTGCGGCCATGTCGCACAGGGCGCGGCCACCGCGCAGCGAGCCGGTAAAGCCCACGGCCTGGATGCCGGCGCTCTTGACCAGCTGGGCACCGACGCGATCACCGTAGATCATGTTGAAGGTGCCGGCCGGCATGCCGGTCTTCTTGACGGCGCGCTCGATGGCATTGGCCACCAGTTCGGAGGTGACCAGGTGGCCGCTGTGGGCCTTGAACACCACCGGGCAGCCGGCCGCCAGGGCGGCAGCGGTATCACCACCGGCCACCGAGAAGGCCAGCGGGAAGTTGCTGGCACCGAACACGGCCACCGGGCCCACGCCGATCTTGTACTGGCGGATGTCCGGACGCGGCAGCGGCTGGCGTTGCGGCAGGGCGGTATCGATGCGGGCACCGTAGAAGTCGCCGCGGCGCAGGACCTTGGCGAACAGGCGCATCTGGCCGCTGGTACGGGCGCGCTCGCCGGCCAGGCGCGGGGTGGCCGGCAGGGCGGTTTCACGGGCCACGGCCGCCAGGAAGTCGTCGCCCAGGGCATCGATCTCGTCGGCGATGGCTTCCAGGAACAGCGCGCGCTGTTCGGCGGCAACGGCGCGGTACAGCGGATAGGCCTTCTCGGCCGCATCCACGGCGGCGGCGACTTCCTGCTCGGTGGCGGTCAGGAAGGGCGTCTCGAAGAGCGCGCCGGTGGTCGCGTCCACGCTGTGCAGGGCGACGTCGCCCTGGCCGCTGCGCTGGCCGCCGATGTAGTTGTGTCCTAGGATCTTGTCACTCACGTTGTGCTCCTGCTGGTGTCGTTGATGCCGCCCGGGGTCGGGTCAGGCAAGAAAGCTGCGCCCGCGCGAGGCGGGAGCAGCTGAGGGGAAGGTGCGAGGCAGGCCGCTCATGGCCTGCCCGCGCTGTCGATTGTCGGCCATCACATGGATTGCTGCAGCATGTTCAGGTAATCCTGTTCCGAGGCCTCACGCGGATTGGTCTTGTGGCTATGGTCGGCCAGCGCGCCCTGGATGATCTGCGGGAACTGCGATTGGCTCACGCCCAGCTCGCCCAGGCCAGCCGGCAAACCCAGGCGACGGCTCATGTCGCGGATCGCCGGACCGATCTCGGCACCGCTGGCCAGGCCCATGGCGTGGGCCATGCGGGCCATCTTGTTGTCCTTGACCATGCTGGGCGCGCTTTCATTGAAGGCAATGATGGCCGGCAGGAAGATCGCGTTCAGGGTGCCGTGGTGCAGCTTGGGATTGATGCCGCCCAGCGAGTGCGACAGGCTGTGTACGCAACCCAATCCCTTCTGGAAGGCCATGGCGCCCTGCATGGAGGCGCTCATCATGTTCAGCCGCGCTTGGCGGTCACCCGGTTCACGGGTAGCGCGCTCGATGTGCGCCCAGGCGCGCCACAGGCCGTCCAGGGCGATGCCGTCGGCAGGCGGGTTGAAGGCCGGGGCCATGAAGGTCTCCAGGCAGTGCGCGATGGCATCCATGCCGGTGGCGGCCGTCATCAGCGGCGGCAGGCCCAGGGTCAGTTCGGGGTCGCAGATGGCCAGCTTGGGGACCAGGTGCGGTGAGATGATGCCGACCTTGCGGCCATCGTCGAGGATCAGGATGGCGCCCCGGCCGACTTCGCTGCCGGTGCCGGCGGTGGTCGGAATGGCGATCACCGGTGCGGTCTTGGCCGTAATGTTGGCCAGGCCGCCTTCGATGAGGGCAAAGGATTTCAGCGGGCCTTCGTGGGTGCCGCACACGGCTACGCCCTTGGCCAGGTCGATGGAGGAACCGCCGCCGACGGCCACGATGCCGTCACAACCCTGTTGGCGGAACAGCATCACCGCCGCGCGCACTGCGCCTTCGTTGGGGTTGGGCGGTGTCTGGTCATAGACCACTGCGCTGGCACCTTCCTTGAGCTGGCCCAGGACCTTGTCCAGCAGGCCGGCGTTGCGGATGCCCATGTCGGTCACCACCAGCGGCTTCTTGATACCCAGGCGGTCGCATTCCTGCTGCAGCAGCGCCAGCGCGCCATAGTCGAACTGCACCTGGGTAATGTAGTTGATGAGTGCCATTACATAGCCTTGATTTATAGATGTCTCCACCGGGTCCGCCATCGGCGGGCTTGCTCAGAAACCCTGCAGGAGCCAGCGTTTCCCAATAGGGGACCCGCTTTGGAAAGTCAGACTCTAAGCCATCAGGGGCTGCTTGGCTAATGAGAGCTGTTGATATGGGTATAACCAACGCTCATACTAGAACCCATGTTCTAGTGGCTTCTTTGAGGATGATTTCCATGCACACCACCTTGCCCTCGCTGGCCTCCATCACCTCGCGCCTGCACCTGCGCCAGTTGCGGCTGCTCATCGCGCTGTCCGACCATGGTTCCCTGCTCAAGGCGGCCGAGCAGGTGGCGCTGACCCAGCCGGGCGCCAGCAAGGCCTTGCAGGAAATCGAGAGCACGCTCGGTGCGCAATTGTTCACCCGCACCAATCGCGGACTGGAGGCCACCGAGCTGGGCCATTGCGTGATCCGCTATGCGCGGCTGATCCAGACCGACCTGACTCACCTGCGTGAAGAAATGTTATCCATCATGCAAGGCCACGGTGGACGGCTGGCCGTGGGCACCATCATGGGCGCGGTGCCGCTCTTGACGGATGCGCTCACGCAATTGCTGGAGGCGCATCCGACGCTGTCGGTGGAAATTGTCGAAGACACCAGTGCGCGGCTGCTGCGCCTGCTGGACCAGGGGCGGCTGGACCTGGCGATCTGCCGCACCAGCATCAGCCAGCGCCCGGACCTGTATGACGCCTTCAACATCCATGACGAAGAGCTGGCTGTGGTAGCCAGCGTGCAACATCCGCTGGCCGGGGCACAGAGCCTGCAACTGGCCGACCTGGCCGATTCGCGCTGGGTGGTCTATTCGGCCAACATGCCCATGCGCCTGACGCTGGAGCGCGAATTCCATGATGCCGACCTGCGCTTCCCGCTGCACCTGATGGAAACCACCTCGGCCTTCACCACCTTGTCGCTGCTGCAGAAGAATCCGCACTTCGTGGCGCTGCTGTCGGTGGATGTGGCGCAGTTCTGCACGCGCTTCGGCATGACGCGCATCCTGCCGCTGAAGCTGCATACGCGCAGCGAGCCCTATCAGCTGGTGACGCGGCGCGGGACGCTCCTGTCGCCGGTGGCGCGGTTGTTCGTGGATGGATTTGCGCGCGGGGTGGCGGCGTCGGGCTGACTCGGCCGAGTCAATCGAAGCGCCGAATCCATGCGAGGGTTTCTTCATTGTCGTCCAGACCCTGCGGGACGCGGAACAGACCTTCGCGGTACGCTTCGAACCGGATCGCTTTGGTATAGCGGGCCACCAACCTGTAGGCTTCCGGAACCTCATCACGCCAGGTGTCGCCGATCTGCGGAAAGGCTCCGGCCTGGATCACCACTCCGCCGGGGTAGTCGTGCACCTCGCACACCGGCTCCAGCGCCGCTCGCATCTTGTCGCGTCCTCCCAATTCTTCAACCAGCGCATCACATAGCACGGTCAGCCAGTTCACACATTTGATGCGGTAATGAACGTCTTGGGCCTCCAAGGCGAACCACCCTCCATCCTGGAAATCGAACCCCGGAAAGCGTTTGAACAGTTGTTGGGTGTACTCACTCTTTTGGTCGTTCTCGAATACGAAGGCACACCCTGCACTACCATGTACCGGCTGGCAAATAGCGCACCAGCGCAGGGTGGCAGCGAGCAGCACGTCGAAGTTTGTCTTGCCCTGGCCGTTACAGATTTGAAAATGAGCAGTTACACAGGAAAGCTCGCGTTGTTCTGCGCGGCGGACAAGTACATCGGCTCGGTACGGATTAACATTGTCAATCTTCACGCCAATGTCCACCATGCCCATGAGCGCCGCGCCGTAACCATTTAGCGGCGGAAGGTCAATATCGGCTTGAATACGGCCGCGAGGGTCGCCAGAGAACTTGACTGCCCGTCTCGTGTCTCGGGCCAAAAAGCGGTTTACCTTGTCCGGAAAAGTCTTCCAATAATCCACCAAGAATTCCAGAGCACGCTGGCGTAGCACGGGCTGATCCGTCGGCACCATATAAAGCTCGGCCCCCAGACCGAATTTGCAGGCGACGGCATCGGTGTTGTAGGGCAGAGGGAATGCAATCTTGTCAAAAATGCAGATACCGCCTTCGCGCTTTACAAGTTCAGCGACGGCTTGGTTGATGTCCATAGGAAGTTATTCTCCTGGTTGATAGTGCGGAATGCGGTCAAGGGATGGGGATGGCATTGCGAGGCGGGAAGATCTGCGTAGCTTCGGAATGATCAGCGCGAGCACCAATAGCCCTCCTGTCAACTGCACACCGGTGCTCGAGTGGATCGCGTCGCCGAAATGGTCGATGAGGCTCTTCTTGGGCTCAGCCGCCGTGACCGGTGCCGGATGTTGCGAGGGAGGCTCGTCGTCGCAGTTACAGCGTTTACTGACTTCGAACTTCTCGAAATTCTTTTTGCTACCCGTGTGTCTTTCGGCAATCTTGCGGTAGTCCCTGGCCGCATCGTCTGTGAGCGGATCCTTCCCAAACTTCACATCGAAGATTTTGATCACCTTGCCATCCGGTCCGATACGGGCGACGTCCAGACGGCGTGAATCGGCCCAAGGGTATTGCGAGCTGGGCAGGCCCGGGTTGGACTTGCTGCCGATCATCTCCCAGTTGTTGCCTCGGTCGAAGGACACTTCACGCCACATGCGGGCATCGGGATTGGGATAACGACCGTTGCGGGCGTTGGCCGGCCCGCCGTAGTACTTGTCATCGATTTTCTTGCGCATCCATTCCTGGAACGTATGCCCCTTTGGCAGCGGCTGCGGCCCGTCTTTTTTGTGGGTATTCCAGCATTCGCAGGCCAGCTCGCAAATCTCGTCGAAAAAGTCCTGATCCGGCTTGGGCAGATCACGCTGCTTCAGCCCGGCCATGTTCACGGTGTTGCGGTAATTCATGAACAGCTTGTCGGTGAGCCGGCAGGCGGGCCTGCCCTCGAAGAATACGTCGAAGGAGTGGCTGATCCAGTCGGTCTCGGCCGAATGGGTGCCGGAGACCACGCCCCCCATCGACCCGGCTTCGTCGAACACACTCCTGGCGAATTGGCTACCATCCTTGGCAATGCTGTTGCCGCCGTCGGCGAACACGCTGACGGTCCCCTTGATGAGGTCGCGCGAGTAGGCCTCGTTCTGGTAGGGCAGCGGGATGCCCTTGTCGGGCGTCTTGCACACATTGGGCAGCGTGTTGTGGCTGACCCCGCCACTGCCGTGATGGCACAGGCTCAGACCGTTGACGTTGATGGTGATCGCCATGCGCGAATCTCCGGAAGGTTCTCCGCAGACAAGCCAGTACCCGTTCCTCCAGGTCGGGCCATTGGCGGTTGTGCAGACCAACCAGTTTGAGTTGCTGCGCCATGGACAGGCAGTCGATGGCCGATGTCAGCAGCGCAGAGTCCGGTGCCCACTGCAACGCAGCCACCCTCGCGGGCATCAAGTCAGGGATCGCAGTGCTCAGTGCGCTGACAGCGTCGAAGAGCTCCGCATCCAGCGTGGCCAGTGCATAGCAAGTCACCGCGAACAGCTCGGCGCTGCGCACCGGTTCGCCAAAGAGCTTGCGCAGGTGTTGCCGTGCGGGCTCTCCCAGGTGAACCAGCGCGGTCAATGACGCCTGCATGCGGTCGTCGTAAGCAACAAGATCGGCGAAGTCCAACGCCGGGTTGGCCAGGCGATCAGGCCGACGACGCCATCCGAAGGCCAACTGATCCGTATGGCGGTCAGTCAGTTTCTCAGCGGTCGTCGCCACCAAATCAGGGAGGGCTGCAGCTTGCCTGACGCTCAGCATTGGCTGCGAGCGCCATCGTTTTTGCCAGCGCCGACTCCCGCGTCAGCGTTTGCAGTCGTGTCGACTGCACAGCAAATGGACCTGCTTCCCATACCGTCTCCAAATTGGCGAAACGGAATACGTTATCAAGATCGTTTGCGCTCGATAAGGCTCAGGACAGCAGGCGGAGCCGAAGCGGTGAAAAGGTCCACGGCTCTCGAAAAACCTCCTAGAAATCGTTCTATCAAGTCTTCGCCAGAACGCTTGGCTATTGCACCTTCGGCCAGCTACGTACGATTCCTCTGCGCATAAAAAACCCCGTGTTCGCAAACACGGGGTTGTCATGCCTCATCGTAAAGCGCTCCCTCAGAAGCGCTTTCGGGCCGTACAGCGGAACAGGCTTACTTGTTCGGCTGCGGCGTAATGCGCAGGTACGGACGCGGCGACTTGTAGCCCTTGGGATACTTCTGCTTGATGACTTCCTCATCCTTGATCGACAACGGGATGATGACGTCGTCGCCATCCTTCCAGTTGCCCGGGGTGGCCACGGTATAACCGTCGGTCAGTTGCAGGGCATCGATGACGCGCAGCACTTCGTCGAAGTTGCGACCGGTGCTCATCGGGTAGGTGATGATGAGGCGCACCTTCTTCTTCGGGTCGATGATGAAGAGCGACCGCACGGTCGCAGTTTCGGACTGGTTGGGGTGGATCATGTCGTACAGACCCGCCACCTTCTTGTCCACGTCGGCCACGATGGGGAAGCCGACCACGGTCTGCTGGGTTTCCTCGATGTCCTTGATCCACTGGTTGTGGGCCTCGGCACCATCCACCGACAGGGCGATGGCCTTGACGTTGCGCTTGTCGAATTCGGGCTTGAGCTTGGCTGTCAGCCCCAGCTCGGTGGTGCAGACCGGCGTGAAGTCGGCCGGGTGCGAAAACAGCACGACCCAGGAGTCTCCCGCCCAGTCGTGGAATTTGATCTTGCCGATCGAGGATTCTTGCTCGAAATCCGGTGCGGTATCGCCCAGGCGCAGCGTCATGATGGTCTCCTTGGTTGAACGAGTGAAAACGGGAAGGTTGACTATAACGCGAGGCCAGCCCGCGGCCAACGACTATAAAGTGGTTTTCAAATAACGTGATGCAATGAGCAATTACAGGTTCTGCAGGGTCGAAATGAACTTGTCTGCATCCTGATAACCGATCACACGACGCTGCGCCAGTTCCCGGCCATCGGCATCGAAGAACATGATGCCAGGCGGGCCGAACAGATCGAAACGTTTCAACATGGCGCGGTCATCGACATTGTTGGCGGTCACGTCGATCTGCAGCAGCAGCATCTGGCCAAAACGTTCCTTCACGCGGGCATCGCTGAAGGTGAAGCGTTCCATTTCCTTGCAGGACACGCACCAATCGGCATAGAAATCCAGCATGACGGGACGACGCTCACCGGCAGCATTTTGCTGTAGCGCGGCATCGAGCTCGGCACCGGAACGGATGCGCACGAAGTCGGTAGCCCCTGCGGCGACCAACTGTCCACGCAGATGCGACAGCGGTGTCAGTGGATCGCGCCCACCCGTGGCGACACTGACCAGCTGCAACAAGCCCAGGGTGACCACCGCCAGCCCGAGCGCACGGGACATCCATCCGGCCGGACGCGTCCACAGCAGGAAGGCGCCATAGCCGATGCCCAGCGCGGCCCAGCCTGCCACCTGCAGCCAGGCCGGGATGACCGGCGACACCATCCACAGCGCCGTGCCCAGCATCAACACGCCAAAGAAGCGCTTGACCGCATCCATCCAGGCCCCGGCACGCGGCAGCAGTGTGCCGGCCGAGGCGCCGATCAGCAGCAGCGGCACGCTCATGCCCGCCGCCATCGCAAACAGGGCGCTACCACCCAGCACGACATTGCCGGTCTGGCTGATATAGAGCAGCGCACCGGCCAGCGGGGCAGCTACGCACGGGCCGACGATCAATGCCGAGATCGCGCCCATCAGGAATACGCCCAGCCATTTGCCACTGCCACCGCCAGAGGCTGTGGATAATCTGGATTGCAGCGAAGCGGGTACCTGCAGCGTGTAGAGATCGAACATTGACAAGGCCAGTCCGGCCATCAGGAGTGCGAAGGCACCCAGTACCCAGGGATTCTGCAGGTAGGCGGACAGGCCTTCTCCCAGCATCCCGGCCGCTACGCCCAAGGCGGTATAGACCAGCGCCATGCCGAGCGAGTAATCCACCGAAAGCAGGAAGCTGCGGCCCCGGCTGCCCCCCGTCGTCGACTGCTGCCCAACGATGATGGACGACAGGATCGGCAGCATCGGCAACACGCAGGGCGTAAAGGACAAGCCGATGCCCAACAAGAAGAATAGCGTGAGGACAGGCCACAGCTTGCCTGCCCTGAGCACGGCGGTGATGCGGTCAACATCACTGCCACCGGAGCCGGCCGCTTCAGCGCCCGTACCGACCGGACTCACGCTCTGGCCGATGGCCTGAGGCGACAGGGACAGCTTCAAGGTCATCGGTGGATAACACAAGCCCTTGTCGGCACAACCTTGCGACACGGCCGAAATGACAAAATCCTTCACTGCACCGCTGACCGGAATACGTACGGTCACCGCCTGGTGGTAGGTTTCGACCTCCTTCTGGAAGTTTTCGTCATACTTGCGTTTACCCTCCGGAAACCGGGGTTCCCCCAGCGTGGCGCCGTCGGCGCTGAAGTGAAAGCGATCCCGGTACATGTAGTAGCCATCGGCGATGCGATAACTCAGCTCCAGGGTCTGGGCATCGATCATGCGGCCGCTGAGCTGGAAGGCTTGTTCGGGCGGCAGGTAATCATCCGCCGCCCTGGCGGCCTTGGCCACCAGCAGGCCGAGCAGCGCCACGAGCGCCAGCACGACCAGCAGGGGAAATCTTGTCAGGCGCTCGCGCCGGTTGATGCGATTCAACGGTAGTCCTCGTTCGAAAGGGGGTGGTCTGTGCTTACACGCGCAGGGGCCGTGCGGTCTCATCCTGCATCCACGCCAGGTAGGCCGGCAGGCCCGCGGCGATAGGCAAGGCAATGATCTCCGGCACGTCGTAGGGGTGGGCCCGGACGATAGCCTGCTCCAGCTCTTGATAGCGCGCCTGGGTCGTCTTGATCAGCAAGGGGATCTCGGTATCGCGCTCAACCTTGCCCTGCCAGCGATAGACCGACCGTACCGGCGCCAGCACATTGACGCAAGCGGCCAGGCCCTGTTCTACCAGCGCATCGGCAATGCGTTCGGCCAGGGCCTGGTCGGGCACATTGGCCAGTACCAGCAGTGGTTGATTCAACAGGGATGCGGACATGGAAAGCTCTCCTTGCAGAGACCGTATTCAACCACATCCAGAGCCCGGGCGTGACGGCGCTCAGCAAGCGGATGAAAGAAAATGCAGGCGCGCAAAACAAAAAAGCCAGGCAGAGCCTGGCTTTTTCCTGGTGATGCAACGTCCGGTGAATTATTCAGCGGTCGGCGCGTCAGCAGCGTCGGTGACTTCCGGACGATCGACCAGCTCAACGAAGGCCATCGGTGCGTTGTCGCCTTGGCGGAAGCCCATCTTCAGGATGCGCAGGTAGCCGCCGTTACGGGCAGCGTAGCGCGGGCCCAGTTCGGAGAACAGCTTGCCGACGATTTCGCGGTCGCGCAGGCGGTTGAAGGCCAGGCGCTTGTTGGCCAGGGTGTCGGTCTTGCCCAGGGTCAGGATCGGCTCGACGACGCGGCGCAGTTCCTTGGCCTTCGGCAGGGTGGTCTTGATGGCTTCATGACGCAGCAGAGAAACAGTCATGTTGCGCAGCATGGCCAGACGGTGGGACGAAGTACGATTCAGTTTGCGGAGACCGTGACGGTGACGCATGGTAATTTCCTTTCAGGTTACAGTTTTGATCCAGTTCTTCTATCGGCAGGCCAGCTGGGCTGTCCGGACCGCGGACCGGTAAATATCGGATAAAAGTTCTTTGCTACGGATGTGACGACTACTTCAGGTACAGCCTCAAGCCAGCCTGGCGGTGCGGCTTGCACCGCAGCCCGCCAGGTGACATGAATTACTTTTCCAGACCAGCCGGCGGCCAGTTTTCCAGCTTCATGCCCAGGGTCAGGCCACGCGAAGCCAGGACTTCCTTGATTTCGTTCAACGACTTGCGACCCAGGTTCGGGGTCTTCAGCAGTTCGTTCTCGCTGCGCTGGATCAGGTCGCCGATGTAGTAGATGTTCTCGGCCTTCAGGCAGTTTGCCGAACGGACGGTCAGTTCCAGGTCGTCGACCGGACGCAGCAGGATAGGATCGACCTGCGGTGCGCGCGACGGTGCTTCGGCAGTCGCTTCGGTGCCTTCCAAGGCAGCGAACACGTTGAGTTGATCAACCAGCACGCGCGCCGACTGGCGGATCGCTTCTTCCGGGGTGATGACGCCGTTGGTCTCGATGTTCATGACCAGCTTGTCCAGGTCGGTACGCTGTTCCACACGCGCGGATTCGACCGCGTAGGACACGCGACGCACGGGCGAAAACGACGCATCCAGAATGATGCGGCCGATGGTCTTGTTGGTGTCTTCGGACAGGCGACGCACGTTGCCCGGCACGTAGCCACGGCCCTTTTCGACCTTGATCTGCATGTCCAGCTTGCCGCCACCGGTCAGGTTGGCGATGATGTGATCCGGGTTGATCAGTTCGACGTCGTGCGGCAGATCGATATCGGAAGCCAGGACGGCGCCTTCGCCTTCCTTCTTCAGGGTCAGGGTGACTTCGTCACGGTTGTGCAGCTTGAAGACCACGCCCTTCAGGTTCAGCAGAATGTCGACCACGTCTTCCTGCACACCGTCCAGCGAGGAGTACTCGTGCACGACGCCAGCGATGGTGACTTCGGTGGGAGCGTAACCGCTCATGGTCGACAGCAGGACGCGACGCAGCGCGTTGCCCAGGGTGTGACCGTAACCACGCTCGAACGGCTCCATCACGACCTTTGCGTGACCGGGGGCCAGGGTTTCCACTTCGATGATGCGGGGCTTCAACAAACTGTTTTGCATGAATTGTCCTTTTCAATACCCTCGGCTCGTTACACCGATAAGGCTGATGGCAGTTCGGAAAAATGCCCACCATGAGGTGGGCACAGGGGTACGGCGGTACTACGAATTAACGCGAGTACAGTTCGACGATCAGCGATTCGTTGACGTCGGCAGCGATTTCGCTACGGTCCGGCGAGGACTTGAAGGTGCCTTCCAGCTTCTTCGAATCCACGGAAACCCACTGCGGGAAACCGTTCGATTCGGCCAGCGACAGGGCTTCGGCGATACGCACTTGCTTCTTGGCCTTTTCACGGATGGCGATGACGTCGCCAGCCTTGACGGAGTACGAAGCGATGTTGACGACTTGACCGTTCACGGTCAGGGCCTTGTGGGACACCAGCTGACGCGCTTCAGCGCGGGTCGAGCCGAAGCCCATGCGGTAGACGACGTTGTCCAGACGGGATTCCAGCAGCTTCAGCAGGGTTTCGCCGGTGTTGCCCTTGCGGCGGTCGGCTTCAGCGAAGTAGCGGCGGAACTGACGCTCGAGGACGCCGTACATGCGCTTGACCTTCTGCTTTTCACGCAGCTGGTTGCCGTAGTCGGAGGTGCGGGCGCCCGAGGTGCGGCCGTGTTGACCCGGCTTGGAATCCAGCTTGCACTTGGAATCCAGCGAGCGGCGTGCGCTCTTCAGGAACAGGTCGGTGCCTTCGCGGCGGGAGAGTTTTGCTTTCGGTCCGATATAACGTGCCACGGTATTTCCTTTATCAATGACGTCCCATGTTGCCGGACGCTAGTCTGACCTGCATGCGGCCAGACAGTGGTCTTAAGAACAAAACCCGCCAAGGTGATTGGCGGGTGATTTGCCTGCGCTTTTGCCTGACGAACAGGCGAAAGCGCAAGATTATACTACAACTTAGATGCGACGGCGCTTCGGCGGACGGCAGCCGTTGTGCGGGACCGGAGTCACGTCCTGGATCTGGGTGATCTTGATGCCCAGGTTGTTCAGAGCGCGCACTGCGGATTCACGGCCCGGGCCGGGGCCCTTGATACGCACTTCCAGGTTCTTGATGCCGCATTCGATGGCAACCTTGCCGGCGCTTTCAGCGGCGACCTGGGCTGCGAACGGAGTCGACTTGCGCGAACCCTTGAAGCCAGCACCACCCGAAGTTGCCCACGACAGAGCGTTGCCCTGACGGTCGGTGATCGTGATGATGGTGTTGTTGAACGAAGCGTGAACGTGCGCGATGCCTTCAGCAACGTTCTTCTTGACTTTCTTGCGAACACGCGATGCTGCTGCGTTGTTGGGGGACTTTGCCATAATTTCTTCCTTGAATCCGACCAGTGCTTGCGCCTGCCGGGATTATTTCTTCAGCGATTGAGCGGCCTTGCGCGGACCCTTGCGAGTACGGGCGTTGGTGCGGGTGCGTTGACCACGGACCGGCAGACCACGACGGTGACGCAGGCCGCGGTAGCAACCCAGGTCCATCAAACGCTTGATGTTCATGGACAACTCACGGCGCAGATCGCCTTCCACGACGAACTTGGCGATTTCGTCACGCAGCTTTTCCAGCTCGTTATCGTCCAGGTCCTTGACCTTCTTGTTGGTCGGAACGCCGGTAGCAGCGCAAATGTCTTGTGCGCGCGGACGGCCAATACCATAGATGGCGGTCAGGCCGATCACGGTGTGCTGATGGTTGGGGATGTTGACCCCTGCAATACGTGCCATTCGTTATTCCTCGATCAATAACGTTAAGTTAACCCTGGCGCTGCTTATGGCGGGGTTCGGTGCAGATCACGCGAACGACGCCATTGCGCTTGATGATTTTGCAGTTGCGGCAGATCCGCTTGACTGATGCGAGCACTTTCATTGTGGCCCTCTTTCTTTCAATGTTTCACTGTTACTTGGTTCGGAACACGATACGTGCCCGGCTCAAATCGTAAGGCGTCAGTTCCACCGTTACCTTATCGCCGGGCAAGATACGGATGTAATTCATGCGCATCTTGCCGGAAATATGGCCGAGTACAACGTGACCGTTTTCCAACTTAACCCTGAATGTCGCGTTGGGCAGATTTTCAAGAATCTCGCCCTGCATCTGAATAACGTCGTCTTTTGCCATTCCGTGTCTTCTTCCTCTGGAGCATGAGCCCGCTTATCGCGGTGTCATGCCACCCTTGAAATTAGCTTTGCGGAGCAACGATTCATACTGCTGAGACATCACATAGTTCTGCACTTGGGCCATGAAATCCATCGTCACGACCACAATGATCAGCAGCGATGTGCCACCGAAGTAGAACGGAACCTTCCAGCGTGCGATCAGGAACTCTGGCAGCAGGCACACCAGGGTGATGTACACGGCGCCGGCCAGGGTCAGGCGCATCAAGATCTTGTCGATATAACGCGCGGTCTGGTCACCCGGACGGATACCCGGAACAAACGCACCACTCTTCTTCAGGTTGTCTGCCGTTTCCTTGCTGTTGAACACCAGTGCGGTGTAGAAGAAGCAGAAGAAGACGATAGCTACCGCATACAGCAACGCATGGATCGGTTCGCCTGGTGCCATCGATGCCGCCAGATCCTTCAGGAAACGAATGAAGGGGTTCGACGTATCACCGGAGGTGAACCAGCTGGTGATCGTGGCCGGGAACAGAATGATCGACGATGCAAAGATCGGCGGAATCACACCAGCCATGTTCAGCTTCAGCGGCAAGTGGCTGCTCTGGCCACCGTAGATCTTGTTGCCGACCTGACGCTTCGCATAATTCACCAGGATCTTGCGCTGACCACGTTCGATGAAGACCACCAGGAACGTTACCAGCGCCACGATCGCACAGATCAGGATTGCCGAGAGGGCATTCATCGAACCGGTACGAACCAGCTCGAACAGGCCACCCAGAGCATTCGGCAGACCCGCCGCAATACCGGCGAAGATGATGATCGAGATGCCATTGCCCAGACCACGCTCAGTGATCTGTTCACCCAGCCACATCAGGAACATCGTACCGGTAATCAAGGTCACCACCGTGGTCAGACGGAAGGCCAGACCCGGATCCAGCACCAGGCCGGCTTGCGATTCCAGCGCCACCGCAATGCCCAGCGCCTGGAAGGTCGCCAGCACCAGGGTGCCGTAACGGGTGTACTGCGTGATCTTGCGACGACCGGCTTCACCCTCTTTCTTCAATGCTTCCAGCTGCGGCGAAACCACCGACAGCAGCTGCATGATGATCGATGCCGAGATATACGGCATGATCCCCAGTGCGAAGATCGTAAAACGCGACAGGGCACCACCGGAGAACATGTTGAACATGCCCAGAATGCCGCCCTGATTCTGCTTGAACAGCTGCGCCAACTGCGTCGGATCAATACCCGGAACCGGGATATGTGCACCGATGCGATAAACGATCAACGCCCCCAGCAGGAACCACAAACGACCCCAGGGGAATCCTTTTGCGGCGCCTTTTGCTAATTGAGGAGTAGTTGCCAATTAATGCTCCGGGACCGGATCACTCAGCGATGGAACCACCGGCAGCTTCAATAGCGGCCTTGGCACCAGCGGTTGCGATCAGACCCTTGACGGTTACCTTCTTGGTCAGTTCGCCAGCCTTGATGATACGCACGACACGAGCCAGTTCCGACACGAGGCCGGCTTGCTTCAGTGCCAGCACGTCGATCTCGGCGACGGGCAGCTTTTCCAGGTCGGACAGGCGCACTTCAGCCTTGTAAGGCGTAGCCAGCGACTTGAAACCGCGCTTGGGCAGACGACGTTGCAGGGGCATCTGGCCGCCTTCAAAGCCGACCTTGTGGAAACCGCCCGAACGCGACTTCTGACCCTTGTGGCCGCGACCAGCGGTCTTGCCCAGGCCAGAGCCGATACCACGACCGACGCGACGCTTAGCGTGCTTGGCGCCGTCTGCGGGTTGGATAGTGTTTAATTGCATGATTCGCTCCGTTCGCAAGCCGCGGCTTACGACACAACTTTCACAAGATAGGACACTTTGTTGATCATGCCGCGCACCGACGGGGTGTCTTCCAGTTCGGACACCGAGTTGACGCGACGCAGACCCAGACCGCGCACGGTAGCGCGGTGGTCCTGACGAGTACCGATCAGACCCTTGACCAGCTTGACTTTGATTGTGTTAGCCATCTCGATCACCTTAGCCCAGGATTTCTTCGACCGACTTGCCGCGCTTGGCAGCAATTTCAGCCGGAGTGTTCATCTTCGACAGACCGTCCAGGGTGGCACGGACCATGTTGTAGGGGTTGGTCGAACCAGTCGACTTGGCCACCACGTTGGTCACGCCCATCACCTCGAAGATCGCGCGCATCGGACCACCGGCGATGACGCCAGTACCGTCCTTGGCCGGCGAGATCATCACCGACGAAGCGCCGTGCTTGCCGATGACGGTGTGTTGCACGGTACCGTTCTTCAGGGTCACCTTGATCAGCTTGCGACGAGCTTCTTCCATCGCCTTCTGCACGGCCACGGGCACTTCCTTGGACTTGCCCTTGCCCATGCCGATACGGCCATCGCCGTCACCGACCACTGCCAGCGCTGCGAAACCCATGATGCGGCCGCCCTTCACCACCTTGGTGACGCGGTTGACCGCGATCATTTTTTCGCGCATGCCGTCATCAGGCTTGTCGCTTTGCGTTTTCGATTGCATTTTTGCCATGATCGATAATCCTTAGAACTTCAGGCCGGCTTCACGCGCAGCCTCAGCCAGCGCCTTGACGCGACCGTGATAACGGAAACCGGAGCGGTCGAATGCGACTTCAGTCACACCGGCCTTCAGAGCCTTCTCCGCCACGCGCTTGCCGATCAGGGCAGCAGCGGCAGCATTGCCGCCCTTGCCGGTCTGACCTGCCAGCTGGGCGCGGACTTCTGCTTCCAGGGTGGAAGCGGAAGCCAGCACGTTGGCGTCGGGGCCGATGACGCTGGCGTAGATGTGCGTGTTGGTACGGTGCACAGCCAGACGATTCACCTTCAGTTCTGCGATCTTGGCGCGAGTCTGAGTCGCACGGCGCAGGCGAGATTGTTTCTTGTCCATCGTCAACCCCTATTACTTCTTCTTGGTTTCTTTGAGCGTCACCACTTCGTCAGCGTAGCGCACACCCTTGCCCTTGTAGGGTTCGGGTTCGCGGTACGCGCGAATTTCAGCGGCGACCTGGCCAACCACCTGGCGATCGATACCCTTGATCAGGATTTCGGTCTGGGTCGGGGTCTCAACCTTGATGCCGGCGGGCATCTGGTGAACGATGGGGTGCGAGAAGCCCAGCGACAGGTTCAGCTTGTCGCCTTGTGCTTGTGCACGGAAACCCACGCCAACCAGGTTCAGCTTCTTTTCGAAGCCCTTGGTGACGCCGTTGACCATGTTGTTGACCAGAGCACGCAGGGTGCCCGACATCGCGTTGGCTTCGCGGCTGTCATCAGCCACTTCGAAGCTCAGCGAGCCATTGTTGTTGACCACCTTGACCTTCTTGGTCAGCGGTTGGGTCAAGGAGCCCAGCGGGCCCTTGACGGTGATTTGCTCTGCAGTGATGGTCGCTTCCGCGCCATTCGGCAGTGCAACAGGCATTTTACCTACACGAGACATCTTGCACTCCTTAGGCCACGTAGCAAATCACTTCGCCACCGACACCGGTTGCGCGTGCTTTGCGATCAGTCATCACGCCGCGCGGGGTGGACACGATTGCCACACCCAGGCCGTTCATGACGTTGGGGATATCGTCCTTGCCCTTGTAGATGCGCAGACCCGGACGGGACACGCGCTCCAGGCGCTCGATGACCGGACGGCCAGCGTAATACTTCAAACCGATTTTCAATTCAGCCTTGCCATCAGCGGCAACAACGGCGAAATCTTCGATATAGCCCTCGTCCTTGAGGACGTTGGCAATGGCGACCTTCACTTTGGAAGACGGCATGACGACGGTAGTCTTGTTCACGCCTTGCGCATTGCGGATACGGGTCAGCATATCGGCGATAGGATCGCTCATACTCATTGCTTCTTCTCCTATTACCAGCTAGCTTTGGTCAAACCCGGGATTTCGCCGCGCATGGCGATTTCACGGACCTTGATACGGCCCAATCCGAACTTGCGGAAAGTACCACGGGGACGGCCAGTCAGTGCGCAACGGTTGCGCTGACGGGTCGGAGCGGAGTTACGCGGCAGAGCCTGCAGCTTCAGGCGGGCTTCGTAACGCTCTTCTTCCGACTTCGATTGGTCGTCGATAATAGCCTTCAACTCGGCGCGCTTGGCAGCATACTTCTTCACCATTTCTGCGCGCTTCTGTTCACGGTTAATCAGTGCCAGTTTTGCCATGGCATCCTCAGTTTCTGAACGGGAATTTAAATGCGGCGAGAAGCGCCTTCGCTTCGTCGTCGGTCTTTGCAGTCGTGGTGATGCTGATGTTCATGCCACGCAGTGCATCGATCTTGTCGTACTCAATTTCGGGGAAGATGATCTGCTCTTTCACACCGATGTTGTAGTTGCCACGACCATCGAACGCACGACCCGACACGCCACGGAAGTCACGCACGCGCGGCAGGGCCACGGTGATCAGACGATCCAGGAATTCGTACATGCGGGCGCCACGCAGGGTCACCATGCAGCCGATCGGGTAGCCTTCGCGGATCTTGAAACCTGCGATAGCCTTGCGAGCCTTGGTCACCACCGGCTTCTGGCCAGCGATCTTGGTCAGATCGCCAACGGCGTGCTCGATGATCTTCTTGTCCGCAACTGCTTCGGACAGACCCATGTTCAGGGTGATCTTCAGGATGCGCGGAACTTCCATCACCGACTTGTACGAATACTTCGTAGTCAGATCGGCGACGACCTTATCTTTATAAAACTGTTGAAGACGTGCCATGATGTTTAAACCTTAACGACTTCGCCGTTGGACTTGTAAGCGCGGACCTTCTTGCCGTCCACTTCCTTGTAAGCCACACGATCTGCCTTGCCGGTCGCAGCGTTGAACAACGCGACGTTCGACACATGAATTGGCATCAGCTTATCGACGATGCCGCCAGTTGCACCCGTCATCGGGTTCGGACGGGTCGCCTTCTTTGCGACGTTCACGCCTTCCACGATGACATAATCGGCGTCCACACGAGCAGTCACGACACCGCGCTTGCCCTTGTCTTTGCCGGTCAACACGATGACTTCATCGTTTTTACGAATCTTTGCCATGACTACTCCTTACAGAACTTCAGGCGCCAGGGAGACGATCTTCATGAAGCGCTCTGTACGCAGCTCACGAGTCACCGGCCCAAAGATACGGGTGCCGATGGGCTCCAGCTTGGCGTTCAGCAGGACGGCAGCATTACCATCGAACTTGACCAGCGAACCATCCTGACGACGCACGCCCTTGGCGGTGCGAACGACGACAGCGTTATAAATTTCACCCTTCTTGACGCGACCACGCGGCGCTGCGCTCTTGACAGTAACCTTGATCACATCGCCAATGCCCGCATAGCGGCGCTTGGAACCACCCAAGACCTTGATGCACAGAACTTCACGCGCACCAGTGTTGTCGGCCACTTCGAGCCGGCTTTCAGTTTGAATCATGATATTTTCTTTCCCAACTTAATCCGCTTCGCAGGATGCGCTGGCGGTCAGTCTTGGTCCTGTTAGCAAGCGAACTCGCTAGTTAGGGGACGAATAGAGCTACTCTTGAGCCTCTCTTCGCAAACTTTATTTTGCAAAGAAAGAGCTCGATATTATGGCACCATAATATCGAGCACGCAAGTACTACCTTTACTGCTTAAACGATTTGTGCTTCCTGTACCACACGGGTCACAGTCCACGCCTTCGTCTTGGAGATCGGACGGCTTTCGGTGATTTCCACCACATCGCCGGCCTTCGCCGAGTTTTGCTCATCATGCGCGTGGTACTTCTTGGTGCGCTTGATGATCTTGCCATACAGCGGGTGCTTCATTTGACGCTCGATTTCGACAGTGACGGTCTTATCCATCTTGTCCGACACAACTTTGCCAATCAGCGTGCGCTTGAGCGCTTGTTTCACTTGATCGTTCATTGTTGGCCATCCTTCGAGTTGATCACAGTTTTCACACGTGCGATGTCGCGACGTACCTTCTTCAGCTGTGCGGTATTGTTCAGTTGCTGGGTCGCAATTTGCATGCGCAGGCTGAACTGAGCTTTCAACAGCTCGCCCAGTTCCTTTTCCAGTCCTGCCTTGTCCTTACCGCGGAGTTCAGATGCTTTCATGTTCCGCTCCTAATTATTGACCGACTTGGCGAACAACGAAAGTCGTCGACAGCGGCAATTTGGCAGCAGCCAAACGGAACGCCTCGCGCGCCAGGGCTTCGTCCACACCGTCCATCTCGTACAGTACCTTACCCGGCTGGATTTCAGCCACGTAGTACTCCGGATTACCCTTGCCGTTACCCATACGCACTTCTGCGGGCTTCTGGGAAATTGGCTTGTCCGGGAAGACGCGGATCCAGATACGACCACCGCGCTTGATGTGACGGGTCATCGCACGACGAGCAGCTTCGATCTGACGGGCAGTGATACGGCCGCGGCCGGTTGCCTTCAGACCAAAATCGCCGAACGAGACGGCAGTTCCGCGGGTGTGCGAAATGCCGGTGTTACGACCTTTTTGTTCTTTACGATATTTTCTACGTGCTGGTTGCAGCATGATTATTCTCCTGCTTTCTCAGCCGATACACCGGCATCGGCAGCTTGAGGACGACCACCGCCACGCTTTGCACCGGCGCCAGGAGCACCAGTCTTGGAGCGGGGACGTGCACCCGGCTTGCCGTCGTCACGACGGGGACCACGACGCTTCTTGTCGTCTTCCAGTTCGCCGACCAGCACCGGCGATTCGCCGTTTGCCAGGCGATCGCCCTTGTAGACCCACACCTTCACACCGATGATGCCGTAGGTGGTTTCAGCTTCGCCGAAGCCATAATCGATATCGGCGCGCAGGGTGTGCAGAGGCACGCGACCTTCGCGGTACCATTCGGTACGTGCGATTTCGATGCCGTTCAGACGACCCGACGACATGATCTTGATGCCTTGAGCGCCCAGGCGCATGGCGTTCTGCATCGCACGCTTCATGGCGCGACGGAACATGATGCGCTTTTCCAGCTGCTGGCAGATCGAGTCAGCGATCAGCTGAGCATCGGCTTCCGGCTTGCGGATTTCTTCGATGTTGACGTGCACGGGCACGCCCATCAGCTTGGCCAGTGCCGACTTCAGCACTTCGATGTCCTCGCCCTTCTTGCCGATCACAACGCCCGGACGGGAGCTGTAAATGGTGATGCGGGCGTTCTTGGCCGGACGCTCGATGACCACGCGGCCAACCGAAGCGTTCTTCAGCTTCTTCTTCAGGTAAGCACGGACCTTCAGGTCCTCGTTGAGCATGTCGGCAAAGTTGTTGTTGCCTGCATACCAACGCGAGCCCCAGTTACGCGTAACCGCCAGACGGAAACCGGTTGGATGAATCTTCTGTCCCATCGTGACTCCTTAGTTTCCGACGGTCACGTAAATGTGACACGACTGCTTGGAAATACGATCACCACGGCCCTTAGCACGCGCCGTGAAGCGCTTGAGGACCGCACCCTTTTCCACATAAATGGTCTTGACTTTCAGCTCGTCAATGTCGGCACCATCGTTGTGTTCGGCGTTCGCGATAGCGGACTCCAGAACCTTCTTGATGATGACCGCGCCCTTCTTGGGGCTGAAGGCCAAGATATTCAGTGCCTGATCAACTTTTTTACCGCGGATCAGGTCTGCAACCAGGCGGCCTTTCTGGGCCGACAGGTGCACACCGCGCAGAGTAGCTTTAGTTTCCATCATAGGACCTTATTTCTTAGCCTTCTTATCGGCAGCGTGACCCTTGAAAGTACGGGTCAGCGCGAATTCGCCGAGCTTGTGACCAACCATGTTTTCCGACACATAGACCGGCACGTGTGCCTTGCCATTGTGCACGGCAATCGTCAGGCCGATGAAGTCCGGCATGATGGTCGAACGACGCGACCAGGTCTTGATCGGCTTCTTGTCCTTGGTAGCCTGGGCAGCCTCAACCTTTTTCACCAGGTGGGCGTCGCAGAAAGGACCTTTTTTCAATGAACGTGTCATGTTTTATCCTTTATTTCTTGCCGCGACGCGAGACAATCATCGAAGTCGTACGCTTGTTGCTACGAGTCTTCTTGCCCTTGGTCTGCTGGCCCCACGGGGAAACCGGGTGACGACCAGCGGCGGTCTTGCCTTCACCACCACCGTGCGGGTGATCCACCGGGTTCATGACAACGCCACGAACGGTCGGACGCACACCGCGCCAACGGGTTGCACCGGCCTTACCGATCTTGCGCAGGTTGTGCTCGCCGTTACCGACTTCACCGATGGTGGCGCGGCATTCGATGTGAACGCGACGCACTTCACCGGAGCGCAGACGAACCTGGGCGTAGGTGCCTTCACGTGCCATCAGCACGACAGCGGCGCCGGCGGTACGGGCGATTTGCGCGCCCTTGCCCGGCAGCATTTCCACGCAGTGGATGGTGGTACCGACGGGGATGTTGCGGATCGGCAGAGTGTTGCCCGACTTGATCGGAGCTTCAGAACCGCTGATCAGCTGATCGCCAACCGACACGCCCTTGGGAGCGATGATGTACTTGCGCTCGCCGTCCGCGTAGCACAGCAGTGCGATGTGCGCGGTACGGTTCGGGTCGTATTCGATACGCTCAACCTTGGCAGGGATACCATCCTTGTTGCGACGGAAGTCGACAACACGGTAGTGCTGCTTGTGACCACCGCCGATGTGGCGGGTGGTGATGTGGCCGTTGTTGTTACGGCCGGCGGTCTTGGACTTCTTTTCGACCAGCGATGCCAGCGGACGGCCCTTGTACAGGTCGGGATTGACGACCTTGACCATGCCGCGCCGACCGGGCGAGGTCGGCTTCACTTTTACGAGTGCCATTATTTAGCCTCCTCGGTGAAGTTGATTTCTTGACCCGGCTTCAGGCTGACGAAAGCACGGCGGGTGTGGTTGCGGCGGCCCATACCGTTGCGCGAGCGCTTCTGCTTGCCCTGACGGTTGGCGACTTGCACCGATTCCACTTCCACCTTGAACAGCAGTTCGACGGCGGCCTTGACTTCCAGCTTGGTGGCGTCCTTGGCGACCAGGAAGACGACTTGCTCGTTCTTCTCGGCGACAAAGGTTGCCTTTTCGGAGATCACCGGTGCCAGCAGCACCTTCATCAGGCGCTCTTCGCTATGTTTCACGATTGCGTTCATGCCAGCAACTCCTCAATCTTTGCCAGAGCCGGCTTGGTGATCAAGACATTCTTGAAGTACACCAGCGACACGGGATCAGCTTGACGCGGCTCGACCACCAGCACACCCGGCAGGTTGCGCGAGGCCAGCAGCAGCTTTTCGTCCAGGCTGTCGGTAATAACCAGCACCGATTCCATGCCCATGCCCTTCAACTTCTGGGCCAGCAGCTTGGTCTTCGGGGCTTCGACGGCGAACTCTTCGACGACCGACAGGCGGCCTTCACGAGCCAACTGGGACAGGATCGAGCAGACACCTGCGCGATACATCTTCTTGTTGACCTTGTGGGTGAAGTTTTCGTCAGGCGAGTTCGGGAAGATACGGCCACCACCGCGCCACAGAGGCGACGAGGACATACCGGCACGTGCACGGCCAGTACCCTTTTGACGCCAGGGCTTCTTGGTGGTGTGGCTGACTTCTTCACGATCCTTTTGCTTGCGATTGCCGCTACGAGCGTTGGCTTGGTAGGCAACCACGACCTGGTGGATCAGGGCTTCGTTGTAGTCACGACCGAAAATGGTATCCGGTGCGGCGACGTTCGAAGCAGCTTGACCTTGGTCATTCAGGAGCTTCAGTTCCATTATTAAGCCCCCTTCTTCGCTTTGACTTTGACTGCCGGCGAAACGATCACTTGACCGTTCTTGGCGCCAGGAACGGCACCCTTGACCAGCAGCAGCTGACGCTCTGCGTCCACACGGGCGATTTCCAGGTTCTGGACGGTGGTCTTGACATCACCCAGATGACCGGTCATGCGCTTGCCGGGGAACACGCGGCCCGGATCCTGCGCCATACCGATGGAGCCAGGAACGTTGTGCGAGCGGGAGTTACCGTGGGTCGCGCGACCCGACGAGAAGTTGTAACGCTTGATGGTACCGGCGTAGCCCTTACCGATCGACACGCCTTGCACGTCGACTTTCTGGCCAGCTTCAAACATGCCGATGCCAACGACGTCGCCAGCCTTCAGTTCGGCAGCCTTGGAAGCGTCAACACGGAATTCTTTGAGGACAGTACCTGCCTCGACGCCAGCTTTGGCGAAGTGGCCGGCGGCGGCTTTCACCACGCGCGAAGCGCGGCGTTGACCGAAGGTCACCTGAACAGCGGAATAACCATCCACTTCAGGCGTTTTGATTTGAGTCACGCGGTTGTTGGACACGTCCAGCACGGTCACAGGGATCGAATCCCCATCTTCCGTGAAGATGCGCATCATACCAACCTTGCGACCAACAAGGCCCAGGCTCATTGTTTTCTCCATTCCCGCCTGCGATTGGGCGGGGCTGATGTTCGTACTACCATAAATTATGGGTCTTGCAAACGCAAAACCCACATCGAAGCCGAGCATTATAGCCCGTAAAACAAAAGCGCACAACCGAGGTTGTGCGCTTTTCCAACACTATGCCAGCTGATTACTGCAGCTTGATTTCAACATCAACGCCAGCGGGCAGGTCCAGCTTCATCAATGCGTCAACCGTCTTGTCGGTCGGATCGACGATATCCATCAGGCGCTGATGGGTACGGATTTCGAACTGATCGCGGGAGGTCTTGTTGACGTGCGGCGAACGCAGGACGTCGAAGCGCTGGATGCGGGTCGGCAGGGGAACCGGGCCCTTGACGACAGCGCCGGTACGCTTGGCGGTGTCAACGATTTCCAGTGCGGACTGGTCGATCAGACGATAGTCGAAAGCTTTCAGACGGATACGGATTTTTTGGCTAGGAACCGACATGATTTTCCTTTAAAGAACGAACCGGGGATGGGGATCACCCCCGGCGATGTTAAAAATGCGACTGGTGTTACTGGGTACTGCTACTGCTGATCCGACGATTAGTCGAAGATCTTGGCAACCACGCCGGCGCCGACGGTACGGCCGCCTTCACGGATAGCGAAGCGCAGGCCTTCTTCCATGGCGATCGGGTTGATCAGTTGCACGGTGATCGACACGTTGTCGC
>NZ_JABFMQ010000024.1:0-60638 GCF_013359625.1 Herbaspirillum sp. C9C3 | reverse complement strand
AGCGCCCTTTCTGGACAGAACGCATCTCACGCCTATTTATGAAATGGGTTCTAGTAATTTTGGTGAGGCTACCAAGTGCGCCAATGTACCTGCGGCAAGCTTTGAAAAATGGCGCGGTAAGTTGCCAGATCAGTTGCTGAAATACTGGAAGCGAGAAGGCTGGTGCGAATATGTCAATGGCCTTTTTTGTACAGTTGATCCTGATGACTACGAAGATATTGTTGATCAGTGGTTAGCGGACACCGGATTGAACGAAATTGACGCATTCCACGTTATCGGAAGGTCTGCATTTGGCGATCTCTATCTATTCGGTGAGAAGACGGGACGCAGCGTCACGATTGCAGCAACCCTAAATATGATCACGGTTTTACAGAATAAATTGAAAGAAAAGAGAAAGAGGGAGCTGGACTTTTCGATCCGTTGTTTTTTCTCGTTCATTAAGCCTTCCCAGCTTGACATGGAGGACGAAAATGGACAGCCACTCTTCGAACGCGCCAGGTCAAAACTCGGCCCACTTGAACCGCACGAAATCTATGGATTCGAGCCCGCCATCGTACTCGGCGGAAAAGTTCTCCTCGAAAATCTGGCAAAAGTGAATGCCAAGGTACACCTGACGATTCTCCGTCAATTCGCCGATCCGGAATTGCCACTCTCGGGTATCGATATCGAAAAGTTGCTCAATTCTTGAACCATGCAGCCATGAAAGGATGACTCAAAAAAAGGATAGTTAAAAAACAGGCGTAGCACCTTATTTTTCTAAAAGGAACAAAACCAAGGAAATGAGATGAGAGATGAAGACTTCGAATATTTTTCAAGCAAATTTGGCGAGGCGACCAAGCGCACTCCGGTACCGGCCAAAAGCCTGGAAAAATGGCGCAACAAACTACCCGATCAGCTATTGAAATACTGGGAGCAAGAAGGCTGGTGCGAATATGCCAATGGACTCTTTTGCACAGTCAACCCTGATGACTATGCAGGTCTCGTCGATGATTGGCTCGCGGACACCGAATTGGAGGGAGTTGACGTCTTCCACGTCATTGCGAGGTCTGCATTTGGCGAACTTTACGTGTGTGGTGAGAAAACAGGCAGCAGCGTTTCGATGAACTGCGTGCTCCATAGCGTCTCTGCTTTCGAAAATGAACTGACGCTCAAATCCAAAGAAGACTTGGATTCTTCGATTCGTTCGCTATTCGCATTCCTTAAGCCAGATGAGTGTGATGTGGAAGACGAGGATGGTCAGCCTCTCTTCGAACGTGCGCGATCCAAACTAGGTCCACTTGAACCGCATGAAATATATGGTTTCCAGCCCGCCATCGTCCTGGGCGGGAGCTTCCTGCTCGAAAATCTGGTGAAAGTGAAGGCCAATGTGCACCTGACGCTTCTCCGCATGTTCGGCGAGCCGACATTCCCATTCTCGGGGATCAACATTGAAGAGTGGCTTGACGAGTCAGACACACAGTAGTGATAGCGCTAAGCAAGTCATCACCCAAGTACGGAATGACTCAGGGCAAGACTCCTTGGACCGAAACCGCTCACCCTGAACCCATCAGCAAAAAGCCGCTGTCCGTGAACCCCTTCCGGCGGCGGCTTTTCCCCTGTATGAAGCTTCAGTCAGGCACCGGCGTCACCACCGGCTTGCCAGAAAAATGCGCCTGCAAATTGGTGAACGCCAGTTCCGCCATGGCCGTCCTGGTGACCAGCGTGCCGCTAGCCATGTGCGGCGTCAGCACCACGTTCTCCAGCGCGGCCAGTTCGGCCGGAATGTTCGGTTCGTTCTCGAATACGTCCAGCCCCGCACCGGCAATCTTGCCAGCCTGCAGCGCCGCGATGAGCGCCTTTTCGTCCACCACCGAACCACGCGCCACATTGATGAGGAAGCCCTTGGGCCCCAGCGCCTCCAGCACCTCGGCATTGACCAGCGCCCGCGTCCCCGCGCCACCCGGCGTGATCATCACCAGAAAATCGACTTCGCGCGCCAGCGAGACGATGTCTTCCACATAGGTGTAGGGCACATCCTTGCGCGAACGGTTGTGATACGCAATCTGCATGTCGAACGCCGCCGCACGCTGTGCGATGGCTTGCCCGATGCGGCCCAGGCCGACGATGCCCAGGCGCGCGCCGCTGACCTTGGTGGTGAAGGGGAAGGGCCCCTTCTTCCATTCGCCGCTGCGGGCAAAGCGGTCGGCCCGCACCACGTTGCGTGCCACGGCCAGCATCAGCGCAATGGCCATGTCGGCCACATCCTCGGTGAGCACGTCAGGCGTGTGGGTCACATGGATGCCACGCTCGCGGGCGGCCGGCACATCCACCCCGTCATAGCCGACCCCGAACACCGAGACAATCTCCAGCGCCGGGAAGCGCGCCATGAACTCGCGCCCGACCTTGGCTTCGCCATTGGCGGCAATTCCGCGCACCTGCGGCGCGATGGCATCGAGCGCTTCATCGGCGAGCGGATCGAGGATGAGGTTGTGGCAGGTGAAGTTCTGCTGCAGCAAGTCCAGCAGGTGCTGCGGCAGACGGGCGACGATGAGGACGACAGGGCGGCTGGAGGAGGTCATGGGCAATATGAAGATGAGGAAGAGGAAGGCAGAGATGGAGGCATAACGATACGTCTGTGCCGCACCCTGCGGGCTGAAAAATTTTCAAGCCCGCAGGATGGGAAGAGCGGCGCTCAGATCGCCGGGCTGGCCCCCGCTTCGCGCACCGGATCCAGCGGTGGCAGCGGGCGCGGCTTGCGGTTTTCATCGGTGGCCACGTAGGTGAGGGTGGCTTCGGTCACCTTGACGATTTCGGTCTGCAGGCGATTGCGCTCGGCATACACTTCAACGTTGACCGTGATGGAGGTATTGCCGACCTTGACGATATCGGCATAGAAGGACAGCAGGTCTCCCACGAACACCGGATTCTTGAACAGGAAGGAATTGACCGCAATCGTCGCCACCCGCCCGTTGGCGCGGCGCGTAGCCGGCAGTGAACCGGCGATGTCGACCTGGGCCATGATCCAGCCACCGAAGACGTCGCCATAGACGTTGGCATCCGACGGCATGGGCATGACGCGCAATTGCGGCGCCTTGCCCGGCGGAAGTTGGGGAACGGTGGGTGACATGGAAGGCTCCTTTGCAGGTGAGCCCCGGCAGGGCGCCGGGATGGCTCTTATAATTCGGTTTTGCGCCCGCAGGCGCGGCAAGAGGCTAGTGTATCGGATGTTGCGCTTTTGCTGGTCTGTGGTGCACGACCTTCTTCCTTTGTGATCCGCCCCATGCGCCGCTATCCGAATTCCTCGTCCCCGACCCAAGCCCCCATCAAACGCCAGCGCGGCGACTGGGAAGTCGTGCGCACGCTGCTGCCCTACCTGTGGACCTACAAATGGCGCGTGATGCTGGCGCTGGCCTTCCTGGTCGGTGCCAAGCTGGCCAATGTAGGCGTGCCGCTGGTGTTGAAGAAGCTGGTCGATGCCATGACCATCACGCCCGCCCATCCGCAAGCCCTGCTGGTGTTGCCGCTCGGGCTGCTGGTGGCCTATGGCGCGCTGCGGCTGGCCACCGCACTCTTTACCGAATTGCGCGAACTGATGTTCGCCCGTGTCACCCAGCGCGCCGTGCGCACCATTGCGCTGCAGGTGTTCCGCCATCTGCATGCGCTGTCGCTGCGCTTCCACCTGAACCGCCAGACCGGCGGCATGACGCGCGACATCGAACGCGGTACGCGTGGCGTCTCTACGCTGGTGTCCTATACGCTCTTCTCGATCTTGCCCACCATCATCGAGATCGTGCTGGTGCTGGCCTATCTCATCACGCATTACGACATCTGGTTCTCATTGATCACCGCCGGTGCGCTGGTGCTCTACATCCTCTTCACCATCACGGTCACCGAGTGGCGCACGCATTTCCGCCGTACCATGAACGAGCTGGATTCGCACGCCAATACGCGCGCCATCGATTCGCTGCTCAACTACGAGACGGTGAAGTATTTCGGCAACGAGGAATTTGAGGCGCGCCGCTATGACGAAGGTCTGCAGCGCTATGAGCGCGCGGCGGTGAAATCGCAGAGTTCGCTCTCGCTGCTCAATACCGGGCAGTCCGCCATCATCGCCATTGCGGTCACGCTCATCCTGTGGCGCGCCATCGCCGGTGTCATCGATGGCAGCATGACTCTGGGGGACATGGTGCTGGTCAATGCCTTCATGATCCAGTTGTACATTCCACTCAATTTCCTCGGTGTGCTCTATCGTGAAATCAAGCAGAGTCTGGCGGACATGGAACGCCTGTTCTCGCTGCTGGAAGAAAACCGCGAAGTGGCCGACCGGCCCGGTGCGCAGCCGCTCAGGACGCAAGGTGCGGAACTGCATTTCGAGCATGTGGACTTCAGCTACGAGCGCAATCGCCAGATCCTCTTCGATGTCGATTTCAAGGTGCAGGCCGGCACCACCACCGCCGTGGTCGGCCACAGCGGTTCGGGCAAGTCGACGCTGTCGCGTTTGCTGTATCGCTTCTACGACGTCGACCAGGGCGCCATCCGTATCGACGCGCAGGATGTGCGCAATGTCACGCAAGCCTCGCTGCGCCAGGCCATCGGCATCGTCCCTCAGGACACGGTGCTGTTCAACGACACCATCGAGTACAACATCGCCTACGGCAAGCCCGGCGCCACGCGAGAGCAGATCGTGGCGGCGGCCAAGGCGGCCTATATCCACGACTTCATCGAATCACTGCCGGAAGGCTATGCGAGCATGGTCGGCGAGCGCGGACTGAAATTGTCGGGCGGTGAAAAGCAGCGCGTGGCGATTGCCCGCACCCTGCTCAAGGATCCGGCCATCCTCATCTTCGACGAAGCCACCTCGGCCCTCGACTCGCGCGCCGAGCAGGCCATCCAGCAACAGCTCGAAGAAATCGCCCGTGAGCGGACCACGCTGGTCATTGCGCATCGCCTGTCCACCATCGTCAATGCCCACCAGATCCTGGTGATGGATCACGGTCGCATCGTCGAACGTGGTACGCATGCAGGACTGTTGATGGCCAATGGTCTGTATGCGCAGATGTGGCTGCGCCAGCAGGCCGGGGCCGAGGACGAGGGTGGTTCGGCGCTGCCGCAACCCGAGGGCGCCGTGCCGGCAGGCGAGCCGGACGCCGAACCCACGGTGCTGATGCCGGCCGGACGGCGCTAAGACCTCCATACGCGCGTGCAGCTTGCGCCGGCGCGGGCGCAGCGGCACAATTCGCCCATTCGACCTGGAAAGGGAAGTGGGCGGGCAATGGAAAGCAAATGGCTTGAGGATTTCGTCTCCCTGGCGGAGACGCGCAGTTTCAGTCGCTCGGCGGAGTTGCGGCATGTGACGCAACCGGCCTTCTCGCGGCGCATCCAGTCGCTGGAAGCCTGGCTGGGCACCGACCTGATCGACCGCACCTCCTATCCCACGCGCCTGACGGCCGCCGGCGAAGTCTTCTATGAACAGGCCGTGGCCATGCTGGGCCAGATCAACAACACCCGCGCCCTGCTGCGCGGCAAGCGGCCCACGGCCCAGACCACTATCGACTTCGCCGTCCCCCATACGCTCTCGCTGACCTACATGCCCAAGTGGTTGAGCGCCCTGGAGTCGGGGTTCGGCTCCATCAATACCCGCCTGATCGCGCTCAACGTCCACGATGCCGTCATGACCATCGTCGAAGGCGGCTGCGACCTGCTGCTGTGCTATCACCATCCGCGTCAGCCGGTGCAGCTCGATGCCAGCCGCTACGACATGCTCACCATGGGCACCGAAACCCTGCGTCCGTATTCGCGCTGCGACCGCAATGGCAAGCCGGATTACGTCTTTCCGGGCAGTGCCAAGGCGCCCGTGCCGTTTCTTTCCTACACCAGCAATGCCTACCTGGGCCGCATGGTGGAACTGATGATGGCCGACACCAAGCGCCCGCTGCACCTGATGAAGCACTACGAGACCGACATGTCGGAAAGTCTCAAGATGATGGCGCTGGAGGGGCACGGGGTGGCCTTCCTGCCGGAATCCTCGGTGGTGCGCGAGGTGCGCAATCGCCAGCTCGCCCGCACTGATGGTCCGACCGGGGAGTGGGAAGTGGAGATGGAAATCCGCCTCTATCGTGAACGTCCGACCGCGCAGCGTACCGGCAAGGCGCTGGTGGCGCGGCTGTGGGAATACCTGGTGGATCTGGATGCGCAGCGGCAAGAAAAGACGGGGCGCAGCGAGCGTCCCAGGCCGGCTCCCGCCAGCCCCGCAAGGGCTGCGGGTGCAAAGTCGGCACGCACTACTGAAAAACGCGAATCCTGATCAAAAATTAACAGGCTAGAACGGCGCAATCCCTTTGTGACAGAGGGTTTCCAAAGGTTATGCAGGCGCTGCATAATTACATGCTCACAAAGCATTAGCCTTGTTTTGGCCGGCTGGCTACGATGGCGGCGCTGAATCGGACAGGCACGAATTTCCAGCTGGCGCACCAGGGCCGGGCTGGCAGGCGCGCCTCCGTCGCCGCCTTGGTGCGCGCCCTGCCGGCGCGACTTGCAGGCCGCTGCCGACGGAGTAACATGCCCTGGCGAACTTCGGAATTTGCAGGCCTCTCGTCTTGAACAGCACGGCTATCCAAAGGAGCGATTGCATCATGTCGAACGTACCTAATCACGAAGTGCCTTCCTATCTCGTCCCGCACGGCATCGGTCCGTGGGGCGTGTATCTCGAACAGATCGACCGCGTGACGCCCTACCTGGGCTCGCTGGCGCGCTGGGTGGAAACCCTGAAGCGACCCAAGCGCATCCTGGTGGTTGATGTCCCCATCGAACGTGACGATGGCACCATCGCCCACTTCGAAGGCTACCGCGTGCAGCACAACACCTCGCGCGGCCCCGGCAAGGGCGGCGTGCGTTTCCACCAGGATGTGACGCTCTCCGAAGTGATGGCGCTGTCGGCCTGGATGACCGTCAAGAATGCCGCCGTGAACGTGCCCTATGGTGGCGCCAAGGGCGGTATCCGCGTCGATCCCAAGACTCTCTCCCGTGGTGAGCTGCAGCGCGTCACGCGCCGCTATACCAGCGAGATCGGCATCATCATCGGCCCCAACAAGGACATTCCGGCTCCCGACGTCAACACTGATTCGCAGATCATGGCCTGGATGATGGATACCTATTCCATGAACCAGGGCAGCACCTCTTCGGGCGTGGTTACCGGCAAGCCCATCTCGCTGGGCGGTAGCCTCGGCCGTCATGAAGCCACCGGTCGCGGCGTCTTCGTGGTCGGTTGCGAAGCCGCTGTCAAGCGCGGCATGGACATCAAGGATGCCAAGGTCGCGGTGCAAGGTTTCGGCAACGTCGGCGGCATCGCTGCACGCCTGTTCGCTGAAGCCGGCGCCAAGGTGGTGGCCGTGCAGGATCACGTGACCACGGTCTTCAACGCCGCTGGCCTGGACGTGCCGGCACTGCAGGCGTACGTCGCCAGCAATGGCAGCGTCAAGGGTTTCCCTGGTGCGGACGAGATCACCGATCGTGCCCAATTCTGGTCGGTTGACTGCGACATTCTGGTGCCTGCCGCACTGGAACAGCAGATCACCGAAGCCAACGCCAATCAGATCAAGGCCAAGATCATCCTGGAAGGCGCCAACGGCCCGACCACGCCGGCTGCCGACGACATCCTGCGTGACAAGGGCGTGCTGATCGTGCCCGACGTGATTGCCAACGCCGGTGGCGTGACGGTGAGCTACTTCGAATGGGTGCAGGACTTCTCCAGCTTCTTCTGGACCGAAGACGAAATCAACCTGCGCCTGACCCGCATCATGCGCGAAGCCTTTGCCGCCGTCTGGCAACTGGCCGAAGAGAAGAAGGTGTCGCTGCGTACGGCGGCCTTCATCGTGGCCTGTACCCGCGTGCTGCAGGCGCGCGAGATGCGCGGTCTGTATCCGTGATGCAGTGATGCCTTGAAAGATCGGTCCGGCGAGCACCGGACCACCACGGCCCAAGACGGCGGCGCAGTGCGCCACAGATCGTCGGCCATGATTCCAGAACACTCTGGTTCGGAGGAGACGTGGTTGCAGTGCGCATGCGCACCGCAGGCCAACCAGCCTTGCGGCGCAATATCTTCAGTACGGGACCCGGCATCGACATGCCGGGCGCTGCCGCATGTGCGTCCGGTTCGGCGTCTGCCTCGCAGGGCGTGCCGGCCGATCTTGCACTCTGGACGAGGCGACGTGTTTTTGACACATCCCTTCACTCCTGCCGCACTCGCATTCGCCCCCAGGACGCTGCGCTCGCTCCTTCCTTGCACTTTTCTTCATATCGCCTCGCAAGCCGCCTCCACACGGGCTTGGCGCTGCCACTTCCGGATTCTCTCGAAGCCCTTGCCCGTCGCCTCGACAGAGCGTGTCGTCGGCTGCGCCCGCACGCTCGCGTGTGGCCTGCGCAGTTGGTTTCTGGCATGGATATTGCTGACCGGAACGGGGGTGCTGTCGTGGCGTCTGTGGCTGGGCCAGCGCTTCCTGCGTGGTGCGAAGCCGTCCTCAGCGCATCGGATCGTGGTGTTGCGGCCATGAGGGTTTTTGCGGATTGCCTGACCGGGCGGCATATGTCGTACAATGCGCCCGCCGCCAGTTGCGCTTGGGTAATTTGCCAGCCTGTGGATCACCGAGGGGGTGGTCGTTGCAAGACGTCGCCAGTGGTGCATCAAACAAAGCTGGCAAAGAACTGTGTTAGCACACAGAATAGGCGACACGGCAGAGAACAATAACAGGTTCGTCAATACGGCCGGCCAGCCCGATGTCGGGCTCCGCGCAAGCGGATCCGCCAGCGGGTCATTTGATACGTTACGTAAAAAATTTTTCCAGGAGGTCACACAATGAAGTTATTGAAGCTAGCAGGGGTTTTGGTTGGGGCAAGCGTACTGATGAGCTCGGTGCATGCTGAGGAATTCACCGGCCGTCTGAAGAAGATCAAGGACTCGGGTACCCTGACGCTGGGTGTGCGCGATTCGTCGATCCCCTTCTCCTATCTGGACGACAAGCAGTCCTATCAGGGCTACTCGATCGACCTGTGCCTGAAGGCCGCGACCGCGATCCAGAAGAAGCTGGGCCTGACCTCGCTGAACATCAAGATGGTGCCCGTGACGTCGGCCACCCGCATTCCGCTCATCGCCAACGGTACCACCGACATTTCCTGCGACTCCGCGACCAACAACCAGGAGCGCTGGAACCAGGTGGCCTTCTCGATGACCGAGTTCGTGACCGCCAACAAGTTCCTGTCCAAGAAGTCGGCCAACCTGAAGACGCTGGATGACCTCAAGGGCAAGACCATCGTGTCGACCTCCGGCACCTCCAACCTGAAGCAGATTACTGCGCTGAACGCCGAACGCAACCTGGGCATGAACATCCTGGCTGCCAAGGACCACGCCGAAGCCTTCCTGATGGTGGAAACCGGCCGTGCCGCTGCCTTCGTGATGGACGACATCCTGCTGTCCTCGCTGGCTGCCAACTCCAAGGCGCCGGGCGACTACCAGGTGTCCTCGGAAGCCCTGTCGGTCGAGCCGTACGGCCTGATCCTGCCCAAGGGTGACAAGGAGTTCAAGAAGGTCGTGGACGATGCGCTGACCGTGGTCTACAAGGGTGACGACATCAAGAAGATCTACGCCAAGTGGTTCCAGTCGCCGATCCCGCCCAAGGGTGTCAACCTGAACGTGCCGATGAGCCCGCAGCTGCAGGCCGTCATGGCCAAGCCTACCGACTCCTACGATCCGGCTGCTTATGCTGCCGTGCCGGAAGCGCAGAAGAACATGGGCAAGAAGAAGTAATCAGCACATTGCTTCGTGCAATTGGATGAAACGGGGGCCTGTCCCCCGTTTTGTTTAGCCGGAGCCGCCCCGCTTGCCCGGCAGCAAGGCAGGGGTGGCGCCGGTGCTGACCCAACAAGAAGCGGCGCGGCATTTGCCTGGTGACCGCGCCCGAGAACACAGACTTCGAACACAGACGAGGCCATTTATGCATTACAACTGGAATTGGGGAATCTTCTGGGAGATGTCTCCCGATGGCATCCCCTACATCGATACGCTGCTGGCGGGCCTGAAATGGACCCTGGCCACGGCCGCCTGCGCCTGGATCATGGCACTGGTCCTGGGCACCATCTTCGGTACCCTGCGTACCACCACCAAGCCCTGGGTCGTGCGCATTGCCAACGGCTACGTGGAACTGTTCCGCAACATCCCGCTGCTGGTGCAGATGTTCCTGTGGTATTTCGTGATACCGGAACTGCTGCCCAAGGCCCTCGGTGACTGGATCAAGAGCCTGCCGGATGCGTCCTTCGTGACCGCGACCCTGGCCCTGGGCTTCTTCACTTCCTCCCGTGTGGCCGTGCAGGTGACCACCGGCATCCAGGCGCTGCCGCGCGGCCAGCGCATGGCCGGCGCCGCACTGGGCCTGACGCCCACGCAGACCTACCGCTATGTGCTGTTGCCGATGGCTTTCCGCATCATCATTCCGGCGCTGACCAACGAATTTGCCGCCATCATCAAGAACAGCTCGGTGGCGCTGACCATCGGTCTGGTGGAACTGACTGCGGCGACCTACTCGATGCGCGAATTCACCTTCCAGACCTTCGAGGCTCTGACCGGCGCCACCATCATCTACGTGATCATTTCGGTCATCGCGCTGTTCCTGGCGCGTCTGCTGGAAAAAGTCACCGCCGTTCCCGGCTATATCACCGGCGGCAGCACCAGCGCAGGAGGGCATTGATCCATGTTCAGCAATTTCGATTTCGACGTCATCCAGCGTTCCTGGGTCTACCTGTTCACGACCGGCCTGAAGTTCACGCTCATCCTGACCTTCTCGGCCATGCTGGGCGGGATCATCCTGGGGACGCTCCTGGCCATGATGCGCCTGTCGTCCAACAAGCCGCTGTCATTCGTCGCCACGACTTACGTCAACCTGATCCGCTCCATTCCGCTGGTGCTGGTGATCTTCTGGTTCTACTTCCTGGTGCCTTTCATCGGCGCCTGGATCATCGGTGCCTCCGAGCCTATCCAGGTCGGCGCCTTCGAATCGGCCCTGATCACCTTCATCCTGTTCGAGGCGGCGTATTACTGCGAGATCATGCGTTCGGGCATCCAGTCCATCCCGCGTGGTCAGGTGTTCGCCGGCTATGCCATCGGCATGAACTACTGGCAGATGATGGGCAACGTGGTGCTGCCGCAGGCCTTCCGCAACATGACCCCGATTCTGCTCACGCAAACCATCGTGCTGTTCCAGGACGTGTCGCTGGTCTACGTGCTGGGTTCGGTGCCCGACTTCGTCACCAGCGCCTCCAAGATCGCGCAGCGTGATGGCCGTCTGGTGGAAATGTACCTGTTCGTGGCCGTGGTCTACTTCATCCTCAGCTTCGGCCTGTCGGCCTTGGTGAAGCGCTTCCAGAAGAAGATCGCCATCATCCGCTAATGCCTTTGACGGCCGCCGCCCGTGCGCTGTTGCGCTAGGTGGCGGCCAGTGAATCCAGAATTCAGAAATCCAGGAGAATCCAATGATTGAACTCAACAACGTCAGCAAGTGGTACGGCAGCTTCCAGGTCCTGACCGACTGCTCGACCTCCGTCAAGAAGGGCGATGTGGTGGTGGTGTGCGGCCCGTCCGGTTCGGGCAAGTCCACGCTGATCAAGACCGTCAATGGCCTGGAGCCGTTCCAGAAGGGCACCATCACGGTCGATGGTGTCTCGGTGGGCGACCCCAAGACCAACCTGTCCAAGCTGCGCGCACGCATCGGCATGGTGTTTCAGAATTTCGAGCTGTTCCCGCACCTCTCCATCCGCGAGAACCTGACCATCGGCCAGATCAAGGTGCTGGGTCGTTCCAAGGAAGAGGCTACCGAAAAGGGCCTGAAGTACCTGGACCGCGTGGGCCTGCTGGCACACAAGGACAAGTTCCCCGGCCAGCTCTCCGGCGGCCAGCAGCAGCGCGTGGCGATTGCCCGCGCACTGTCGATGGACCCGATCGCCATGCTCTTCGATGAACCGACCTCGGCGCTGGACCCGGAAATGATCAATGAAGTGCTCGACGTCATGGTCGGCCTGGCCCAGGAAGGCATGACCATGATGGTCGTGACCCACGAAATGGGCTTTGCCCGCAAGGTCGCCAACCGCGTGGTCTTCATGGACAAGGGCCTGGTGGTCGAAGATTGCGCCAAGGACGAGTTCTTCGCTTCGCCGCGCTCGGAACGCGCACGTGATTTCCTGGCCAAGATCATCACTCACTGATCGCCGTAGCCAGTGTCAATGCAAGGGCCGCTCCGGCAACGGGGCGGCCCTTGTCGTTTGTGCCAGGTCAAAAGCGGGTCAGGGCTTGCTCCCGGGGTGCTTGACGGCTACGGTAGAATGTCGCCCTTGAAGACATCGCGGCTGGCTCTCCACAGCCCGCATCCGCCGGGATGCCTTGCCAGACACTGAGACTGCCCCCCACTCCAAGACCGAAAGAGCATCGCAATGAGCAACGTATTGACCATCACCCGCCCGGACGACTGGCACCTGCACCTGCGCGACGGCGCCACCATGCAGGACGTGCTGCCCCATACTGCACGCCAGTTCGCCCGCGCCATCGTCATGCCCAACTTGAAGCCGCCGGTAACTACCACCGCGCAGGCCGGTGCGTATCGCGATCGCATCCTGGCAGCCTTGCCCGCCGGCATGGACTTCGAGCCGCTGATGGTGCTCTACCTGACCGACAATACCCCGCCCGAGGAAATCCGCCGTGCCAAGGAAAGCGGCTTCGTCAAGGCCGTGAAGCTCTATCCGGCCGGCGCCACCACCAATTCGGATGCCGGCGTGACCGATCTCTCCAAGTGCTACAAGACCCTGGAAGTGCTGCAGGAAGTGGGCATGCCCTTCCTGGTCCACGGTGAGGTGACCGACCCCGAGATCGACCTGTTCGACCGCGAAGCCGTCTTCATCGACCGTATCATGAAGCCGCTGCGTCAGGCCATGCCGGAGCTGAAGGTGGTCTTCGAGCACATCACCACCAAGGAAGCGGCCGACTACGTACTGGCCGGTGAGGGCCCGACGGCGGCCACCATCACCGCGCACCACCTCCTGTTCAACCGCAACGAGATCTTCAAGGGCGGCATTCGTCCGCACTACTACTGCCTGCCGGTCTTGAAGCGCGAGACCCATCGCAAGGCACTGGTGGCGGCAGCGACCTCGGGCAATGACAAGTTCTTCCTCGGTACCGATTCGGCTCCGCATGCCAAGGGCGCCAAGGAGCACGCCTGTGGCTGTGCCGGCTGCTACACCGCGCTGCACGCGCTGGAGCTGTATGCCGAGGCCTTCGACAGCGCCGGTGCGCTGGACAAGTTCGAGGCCTTCGCCAGCTTCAACGGTCCGGACTTCTACAACCTGCCGCGCAATACCGGCACCGTCACCCTGAAGCGCGAGACCTGGGCCATCCCGGCCGAGCTGCCCATGGGCGAGGCCACCGTCGTGCCGCTGTCGGCGGGCGAACAGATCCACTGGAAGATGGTCTGACAGAGTCTGGTCTGCTTCGCGGACCAGCCGTGTTGCTTCGTCCCCGGCCCCGGCTTCCGACTGCAAGGGCCGGGCTGTCCATCACAACGAAAGAAAGGCGAGCTGTATGCAATTCGTCGATGAACTGATTACCGATTTCGACAAGGCGCTGCGCGTGATCAACGGCGTGGTGTTCGAGAGCCGTCCCAACCCGGGGCGCGGCCTGCCGGACGGTGTCATGAACGAGGCCGAGAAGCGCCACGCGGCCGGGCTGATGCGGGTCAACAATGTGGGTGAGGTGTGTGCCCAGGCGCTCTACGATGCCCAGGGCCGGTTTGCCCAGACCGAGGATATCAAGCAAGCCTTCCGGCGCGCAGGCATTGAGGAAGAGGATCACCTGGCCTGGACTGCCGAACGCCTGCGTGAGCTGGGTTCACATACCAGTCTGCTCAATCCGCTGTGGTATGGCGGGGCCTATGTACTGGGCAGTATTGCCGCACGCCTGGGGGATGCGCGCAACCTGGGCTTCGTCTCCGAGACCGAGCGCCAGGTCGAGCACCACCTGCTGGGCCACCTGGACAAGCTGCCGGCCCAGGACAACCGCTCGCGCGCCATCGTCGACCAGATGCGCCTGGATGAAATCGAACACGGCCAGGCCGCACGTGATCTGGGCGCGGCCGAAGTGCCGGCCCCGGTGCGCGGGATGATGAAGGCCATGGCCAAGGTCATGACCACGGTCGCTTACCGGATCTGATATCGGATCGCCACAGGCGTGGCGGACATGAAAAAAGCGGCCTCGGCCGCTTTTTTTCTTGCTGCATCCAATACCGGACCTTACTGCTGCTGGGCGGCCGCCGAGGAGGTATCGGTCAGGTCGTCGATGATCTCGAAGGAGTGCGTGATCTCGGCCGTCTTCTCCAGCATGATCGAGGCCGAGCAGTACTTGTCGTGGGACAGCTTGATGGCGCGTTCGACCACATTGGTCTTCAGGTTGCGGCCACGCACGGTAAAGTGGAAATGAATCTTGGTGAAGACCTTGGGATCGGTCTCGGCACGTTCCGACTTCAGGGTCACGTCGCAGCCGCGCACGTCCTGGCCGCTCTTGCGCAGGATCACCACCACGTCATAGGCGGTGCAGCCGCCGGTGCCGGCCAGCACCACTTCCATCGGACGCGGCGCCAGGTTGCGGCCGCCGCCATCGGGCGCGCCATCCATCGTCAGCAGGTGGCCCGAACCGGTTTCCGCCGTGAAGGTCATGCCGGACAAGCCGGTCCAACGTACTGTGCATTCCATCTGTATCGCCCCAATCGGTTCCATGAAGCTGCGTATTGTAGCTTTTGATGCGCGCGCCCGCAGCCAGTGCAGGGGAGGGCATGTGAAGCTTCATGATTTTTGCGCTGCGGAAAAATTGTCGGATTATTATTCATCTATCGCATTTCCACTGCGCTTTCGGCAACTTGTAACTCAGTAGTGATGCCGCTTGCAGACAGTTACAAATTTATTCGCTGCGCGTTATTGCGTCGCACAAACCGCTTTGCTATATTGAATTCAACGGAAGTTTTTGCAGCACGTAACGATGTCTCCTCCACCCTCCTCATTGGTGTGGATTAAACCCGGAACCTCAGTGTCCGGGTTTTTTTTGTCTTTTTTCCGGCAAACTCGGTCAAAGCACGATGCAAAGTTGCTCCTGCGGCAACGAAATGCCGTCTTCCCGCGATAAAACCCGGGAAAATTGCCGGATCGCCGCCACAATCCCGCGAAACCTTTTGACGCTAAGTCCTTGAAAAGGCTATACTTGCCGGCTTTCCCATGCGCTCGGGAAGATAGAAGGATGAGTCCGCAAAGCGAAGCAGCAAGGACAGCAGGCATCGGCCGGCTGGCCCGCATGAGCGGAACCGCCATTTGAGCGTTTATATACTGATAGAGAAAGTCAAACATGAAGACCTTTTCCGCTAAAGCCCATGAGGTTCAGCGCGAGTGGTTCGTGATTGACGCGACGGACTTGGTCCTCGGACGTGTTGCCAGCGAAGTGGCACTCCGACTGCGCGGCAAGCACAAACCCGAATTCACTCCGCACGTCGATACCGGTGACTTCATCGTCGTCGTCAACGCAGGCAAGCTGCGCGTGACCGGCACCAAGGCCACTGAAAAGACCTATTTCCGCCACAGCGGTTATCCGGGCGGCATCTACGAAACCAACTTCCTGAAGATGCAGCAGCGTTTCCCCGGCCGTGCGCTGGAGAAGGCCGTCAAGGGCATGCTGCCCAAGGGTCCGCTGGGCTACGCCATGATCAAGAAGCTGAAGGTCTATGCAGATGGCAACCATCCGCACTCGGCCCAGCAACCGAAACCCCTCGCCCTCTAAGGAACAGACATGATCGGTAACTACAATTACGGAACCGGCCGTCGCAAGAGTGCAGTGGCGCGTGTTTTCATCAAGGCAGGTTCGGGCAACATCATCGTCAATGGCAAGCCCGCCGCTGAATACTTCTCCCGCGAAACCGGCCTGATGGTGATCCGTCAGCCGCTGGAACTGACCGGCAACGTCGAACGTTTCGACATCAAGGTGAACGTCCACGGTGGCGGCGAGTCCGGCCAGGCCGGCGCTGTTCGCCACGGCATCACCCGCGCTCTGATCGACTACGATGCCGGCCTGAAGTCGGCTCTGTCCAACGCAGGCTTCGTCACCCGTGACGCGCGTGAAGTCGAACGTAAGAAGGTTGGTCTGCGCAAGGCACGTCGCGCAAAGCAATTCTCGAAGCGTTAATCGTTTCCTGCATTACGGAAAGCCGTCGGCATGCTGCCGACGGCTTTTTGCTTTCTTGCCTGCCTGCTTTGCCGCAAGGGGCGGTACCGACAGCGCGTCTCGCATTGTGACGAGTATTCCGGCTATTTACGGAAATAACTTCCCAATGGGAAATCAGGGGGAAATATTCTCCTGCTAGAATTGAAAGCTTTCCGACGTGTGATGTCGCGATGGGGTCGATGCAGTCGATGCGCGTACCTGCAGCGCTCATCCGCCACGGCGTATTTCTTCGCTTTTTTTCGCAAGGAACAGACATGATCAAGGTAGGTATCGTTGGCGGAACCGGTTACACCGGTGTCGAATTGCTGCGTATTTTTGCCACGCACCCCCAGGCCCGGGTGGAAGCCGTGACATCGCGCAAGGAAGACGGCATGCCGGTGGCCGAGATGTATCCTTCCCTGCGCGGCCGCGTGGACGTGGCCTTCTCTTCGCCCGACAAGGCGCGCCTGACCGACTGTGACGTGGTTTTCTTCGCCACCCCGCACGGCGTGGCCATGGCCCAGGCCCCGGAACTGGTGGCCGCCGGTGTGAAGGTGATCGACCTTGCTGCCGACTTCCGCATGCAGGACGTGGCTGCCTTCGAGAAGTGGTACAAGCTGCCGCACAGCTGCACAGACCTGTTGAAGGAAGCCGCCTACGGCCTGCCCGAACTGAACCGCGAAGCCATCCGCAAGGCGCGCGTAGTGGGCAACCCGGGTTGCTATCCGACCACCATGCAGCTGGGCTTTGCCCCGCTCTTGAAGGCCGGCGTGATCGATGCCTCGCACCTGATCGCCGACTGCAAGTCCGGCGTTTCCGGCGCCGGCCGCAAGGCTGAACTGAGCCTGCTGTTCTCGGAAGCCTCCGACAACTTCAAGGCTTATGGCGTCTCCGGCCATCGCCACTCGCCCGAAACCATCGAACGCCTCTCGCACCTGACCAGTGACAAGGTGGGCCTGCTGTTCACTCCGCACCTGGTGCCGATGATCCGTGGCATGCACTCCACCCTCTACGCGCGTCTGAACAAGGACATCGACAACGCCGCCCTGCAGGCCCTGTTCGAGGAGGCTTACAAGGATGAGCCCTTCGTCGATGTGCTGCCCTTCGGATCGCATCCCGAGACCCGCACCACGCGCGCCTCCAACATGCTGCGCCTGGCCGTGCATCGTCCGGACAATGGCGATACCGTGGTGGTGCTGGTGGTCCAGGACAACCTGGTCAAGGGCGCTTCCGGTCAGGCCGTGCAGTGCATGAACCTGATGTTCGGGCTGGAAGAAACCACCGGCCTGCAGCAGGTCCCGGTCCTGCCGTGAAGTACCGCTTGTGGCGTCGGCGCATGACGATTTCAGCGCCGAAGATGACCATCAAGCGGCACCTGCCCTGGCCGCTGATGATCCTTCTGTGGGCTGCCGTGGTGGGCGTGGGTGCGGCGGCGGCGGTCTGGACCTACCAGCTCGGCCGCAACAACCTGCCGGGCCTGCACGCCGATGCCGGCGATGCCAGCGAGCAGATCGAGCAGTTGAGCGAGCAGGTCAAGAAGTTGAGCGCCGAAAATGAGCGCTTGCAATCCGCCGCCAACGCGTCGCAAAATGAATTGAAGATTGCCCAGACGGCGCAGGCCACCTTGGCGACCCAGGTCAAGAACCTGGAGGCGGAAAACAACCGTCAGAAGGAAGACCTGGCTTTCTTCGACAGCCTGCTGCCCACCAACCTGGGCGCGCCCGGCATCACCATCCAGCGCTTCAAGGCCGAACAGGCGGCGCCCAACCAGGTACGCTATCGCGTGCTGGTCATGCAGGGTGGTGGGGGAACGCAACAGTTTGCAGGAAACCTACAGCTTAGTGTCAATATGGTGCAGGGCGGCAAAGGTGTTACCATCAACTTTCCGGAAGGCAATGCCACTGACCAGGCGCGCTACCGGCTCGCATTCAAGTACTATCAGCGGGTCGAAGGCCTGCTGACCATTCCCGAGGGCGCCATCGTTAAATCGGTGGCGGTCCGAGTTCTCGACCGCGGCCAGGTGCGTGCCCAGCAGTCGGTAGATCTGTGAGGTGATTCCATGTTTACACGCAAGACCAAGAGCACGATCGACAGCCTCATCGGCATGTCCACCAGCATCACGGGCGACGTCGGTTTCAAGGGCGGCCTGCGCATTGACGGCGCCATTACCGGCAACATCAATGCCGAGAGCGGTCAGCCCAGCGTGCTGGTCATCTCGGAACACGCCAAGGTGATCGGCGAGGTGCGTGCCGCGCATCTGATCGTCAATGGCGAGATCATTGGCGACGTCCACTCCACCGAACTGCTGGAGCTGCAGCCCAAGGCTCGCATTACCGGCAACGTCTTCTACAAGGCTCTGGAGATGCACGGCGGGGCCTTGGTGTCGGGCAAGCTCAGCCATGACCAGCAGGCGGAGACGCCCATGCTGAAGCTGGCCGTATCGTCGGAAGCATGAAAATCCGCAAGCGCTTATAATGGCTTTATCGATCTAATGTATTGATCCGCCTCAAGCCCAGCAGGAGCCCGAAATGAATGCCGTAGCCGAACTGCAACAAACCGACATGCCCGCCCCGATCAACTTCAGCGACAGCGCAGCCGCCAAGGTGGCCCAGCTGATCGAGGAAGAAGGCAATCCCGACCTGAAACTGCGCGTTTTCGTGCAGGGTGGTGGTTGCTCGGGTTTCCAGTACGGTTTCACCTTCGATGAAATCGTCAACGAAGACGACACCACCATGAGCAAGAACGGCGTCCAGCTGTTGATCGACTCGATGAGCTACCAGTATCTGGTGGGCGCCGAGATCGACTACAAGGACGACCTGGAAGGCGCGCAATTCGTCATCAAGAATCCGAACGCCACGACCACTTGCGGTTGCGGCTCTTCCTTCTCGGTGTAAGTGCCGCCAGACTCCCCGTACCATGCTGGTTTGCGGGGAGATGAAGAAAAAGGACGCCGCGGCGTCCTTTTTTCATGTCTTGAATCTTCATATCGGCCTGGGGCCACCGTCCGGCGGGCCTTCCCGACGTCTGTTCCTGGACGCCGCAAAAGCCCTTGTTCGCCTTACCCCAAGTCAGTGAAGGCTTTTGCCGCAGCGGCGATGGTTTCCTCGATGATGGCATCGCTGTGCTGGGCCGATACGAAGCCAGCCTCGAAGGCCGACGGTGCAAAGTACACGCCCGCATCCAGCATCTTGTGGAAGAAGCGGTTGAAGCGCTCCTTGTCGCCCTGCATCACCTCGGCATAGCTGGTCGGCACCTTGGTATCGAAGTACAGGCCGAACATGCCGCCAATCGCATCGGCGGCAAAACGCACACCAGCCGCCTTGGCCGCCGCGCTCAGGCCATCGGTCAGCTTGCGGGTCTGTGCCGCCAGGAGTTCGTAGAAGTCGGGCTGCTGGATGATCTTCAGGGTCGCCATGCCGGCCGCCACGGTGACCGGGTTGCCCGACAGCGTACCTGCCTGATAGACCCCGCCCAGCGGCGCCAGATGCTTCATCACCTCGGCACGACCGCCGAAGGCCGCCACCGGCAGGCCGCCGCCGATCACCTTGCCCAGCGCCGTCAGGTCGGGGACGATGCCATTCAATTCCTGGGCGCCGCCACGGGCCACGCGGAAACCGGACATCACTTCATCGAAGATCAGGATGGCGCCGTATTCGGTGCACAGGCGGCGCATGGTGCGCAGGAATTCGTCGGTGGCCCGCACCAGGTTCATGTTGCCGGCCACCGGCTCCACGATCACGCAGGCGATCTCGTTGCCGGCAGTCTTGAAGGCTTCTTCCAGCTGCTGGGCATTGTTGTAGTCCAGCACCAGGGTGTGCTTGGCGAAATCTTCCGGCACCCCGGCCGAGGTCGGATTGCCGAAGGTCAGCAGGCCGCTGCCGGCCTTGACCAGCAGGGAATCGGCGTGGCCGTGATAGCAGCCTTCGAACTTGATGATCTTGTCGCGACCGGTGGCACCACGGGCCAGGCGCAGCGCGCTCATGGTGGCTTCGGTGCCGGAGGAGACCAGGCGGATCTGTTCGATGGAGGGGACCAGCTTGATGATTTCCTCGGCCATCTCGATCTCGGCCTCGGTCGGCGCGCCAAAGGACAGGCCGCGCGCGGCCGCCAGCTGCACCGCCTTGACCACTTCCGGATGGGCGTGGCCGACGATGGCCGGGCCCCAGGAGCCGATGTAGTCGATGTAGCGCTGGCCTTCGGCATCCCAGAACCAGGGGCCTTCGGCGCGTTCGATGAAGCGCGGGGTGCCGCCTACCGAGCGGAAGGCACGTACCGGGGAGTTGACGCCGCCCGGCGTACTTTGCTGGGCGCGGGCGAACAGGGTTGCATTGGTCTTGGTCATGAGCTTGCGGAGTCGAGTCCGGATTCGTGGATCAGATCAGTTGATGGAGGGCGGCGCGTCCAGATCGGCGGGATCCTCCGATTCGCGCGCCCAGAAATAGCGGTCGGGCAGCAGCTTGCCCATGCCGATGCGCTGGGCATTGGCCAGCGCGGCCAGGGTGAACTCCTGCGCCTCGGAGGCTGCCAGCGGCACTTCCAGGTCATTGGCCAGCATGGCCGCCATGGCGCCCGAGAGCGTGCTGCCGGCACCGACGAAGGAGCCGGGCAGGCGCGGCCAGGCATCCTGGCGCACCAGGCCGGATTCGTCGAAGAGCGAATTGGCTACTTCCTGCAGGTCGGTCTGGGTATTGGTCACCAGCAGGTATTCGCAGCCCATCTCGATGATGTGCATGGCGTCCAGTTCGAGCGCATCGCCCGGCACCGATTCGCGCCAGGTCTCGGCCAGGCGGGTAAGCTCGCCGGCCGAGCAGATCAGTACGGTGGCTTGCGGGATCAGCAGTTCGCGGATGGCAATCAGGCGGTCATCCTCGTCCTCCTGATTGGCCAGGGCGCTGATGAACGGGTCCAGGATCAGCGGAACGTCGGGGTAGTCGGAGACGATCTCGGCAATCACCGAGATGTTCTCGATACTGCCCAGGGCGCCCACCTTGAAGGCGGCCACGGCCATGTCTTCGAGGATCACGCGGGCCTGGTCGGCGACCCAGTCCACGTCGACCACCTGCACGTCTTCGACGCGGGCGGTGTCGCCGATGAGCAAAGCCGTCACCACCGACAAACCGTGGCAGCCCATGGCGGCGAAAGTGGCGAGATCGGCCTGCACGCCCGTGGCGCCGACCGGATCGGCGGCGCCGAAGCTGAGGATGAGGGGAGGAGTTTGGTTTTGCACGTCGAGTAGATTAAGATAGCTGACTTAGCATTTTACTTGATTGATTTTAGGGATAGTCAGCCGTGACGAATAGCAGCCAAACCGAATTCAAAACCTGGATGTGCCTGATCTGTGGTTGGATCTACGACGAAGAAGCAGGCCTGCCCGAAGAAGGCATCGCCCCAGGCACCCGCTGGGACGATGTGCCCATCAACTGGACCTGCCCGGAATGCGGCGCCCGCAAGGAAGATTTCGAGATGGTGGCGATCTGATCGCCGCCTGAACGCAATGACCGCCGCCGACGGTTTCGGCAACGCGCACCGGCGCCAGGTTCCTGGCGCTGCGTTGGCGGCGTCTCCTTCACCCGAAGAGGCGCCGTATACCCTCCCTTTTTTCCTGCCGGGCGGGATTTGATGTGGATCAAACTCTCCCAATCTCACGGGTTCGTCTCGTTTTCCCATCATTTTTTCTGCCTGGTGGTGCAGGCCCTTTGCCCGCTGGAAAAACGGTGAACTTTTCTGGGTAAAATCTCCTCCAGTACCAGCTTTGCCTGCGTGACCGGAAACAGGACGCACAGATGTCCGCCCGTCCGCCGTGAGGCAACCTCCCCCAACGGTCTTGTCATTGAGTCCAGCCACGCCATCGCGCCGCCGGAGCGGTATGGCGTGCGTGCGCATCGCCCATGCCGGGCGTGCCGGATGACATGGCCTTTTCCAACTGTCACATGAGGCTGGTATGCCACACACCAAGGATTTCGTCATCGATGCAGCCCCCGTCTGCGACTCGCCCGGCCTGCAGGAGCGCGAGGGGCTGGAGCAGTTCCAGGCCTCGCTGATCACGCGCATGGCCGCGTCCGACAATGAAAGCATGCGCTCGCGCCGCCTGGCGGTGGCCATGGGCGAGCAGCACTATCTGATACCGCTGGCCCAGGCCGGCGAGATCGTCCCGCTGGCCGGCCTGCCCGTCACGCCCGTCCCGGCCACGCAGGCGTGGTTTCTCGGTCTGCTCAACATCCGCGGCAGTCTCATCGGCCTGGCTGACCTCATGGGACTGGCCGAGGCCGCATTGCAGGAAATCGGGCGCGGTAGTCATGCCTTGCTGCTGGCCGATGGCCTGGCGCCCCATTGCGCTTTGCTGCTCTCACGCGTCCTGGGCCTGCGAGACATCACAGAAATGACGCGAATATCGAAAAACTTCGAGACGGAAATCGCGTTACCGGGCATCAACGGACGTTATAAAGACAACAGTGGTCAGCAATGGGATGAATTGGACCTGTCGCAGTTGATCCAGGATAGCCGTTTCCTGCAGATCGGCCGCTAGCAGCGGGCCGCCGGATCAGCAGTGCGCGCAATACGAATACCTGAAATACCTGAGAAATCCGAAAGATCTTCGAGATCTGCCAAGAGGGAATAGGAACACCGGCCATGGAACCGACCTTGCCGTCTCTGTCGAAAAAGAATGCCGTGGCCGAGGCCAGGCGGCCTGCCGTGCCGCCTGGCAGCGGTCTGCGCCTGCCCTGGCTGCATCGTTATTCACTGCGCACCCAGACCCGGGTGCTGCTGGGCGTGCTGGCGCTGTCGCTGGCCGCGCTGTGCCTGTTCATGTGGCTGGGAGCGCGCCTGTATCTGCTGGCCACCCTGCAGACCAACCTGGCATCGGACCTGGTGATGCACTCCCAGCGTATCGGCAAGGCCGTGCCCAATGCCATACAGGGCAATCCACAGGCCTTTGTGCAACTGGCGCAGAGCCGTCTCGAATTCAATCGCGGGCTGCTGTTGCTCAGCAGCGGCGGGCCCTACCAGGGACAAAATATCGGCCTGCCTGATCCTGCCCTCAAGCCGGCGCTGGAGAACGTGGCACGTCTGTGGCGCCGTACCGACCTGGCGGCCGAGACCATCCTCGGCATGGAAAGGGAACTGACCGGGTTCGGCACCACCCTGAAGCGGCTCAACGAACTGCTGCCGGTCATGCTGGACCTGAGCGAGCAGATCGCCATGCTGCAGTCCCAGGGCCGCCCGACCACGCGCGAGATGACCGCTGCCAGCCAGCTGGTGATGCTGACCCTGCGCCTGGGTCGCAGCTCCAATGAGTTCCTTACCTCCGATGGCGTCAACGCCGAAACCGCCTTCATGCTCGGCAAGGACATCACCGCCTTCGGCGATCTGCTCAAGAGTCTGTTGGAGGGCAACGACATGCTGCGCCTGCGGGCTGCCAGCGATCCCGACCTGCGTACCAAGCTGCAGGACCTCACGCGGGTCTTCGGCGATTACCAGCCGCAGGTCACCGGCATTCTGGGCAATCTGCAGAATTTCATCGCGGCCAAGCGTTCCGAGCAGCTGGTCTTCACTGAAAACGAGACCCTCAAGCGCCATCTGACCGACCTGCAGGAAGCCTACCGGGTGGCCCTGAAAGCGCGTTCCTGGACCTTCTGGGCGGTGCTCTGCGCGATGGCGCTGGCACTCTTGAGTGCCATCGGGATTGCCCTGGTGCAGTTGCAGAGCAGCCGCAACAACGCCGCCGCCGCCGAGCTGCGGCGCCAGGAGGCCGAGCTGCAGCGTCAGCTGGCCCAGCAGGAAGAAGAAAAGGCCATGCGCGCCAACCACCTGACCCAGGCTGCCGTGCTGCGCCTGATGACCGAGCTGCAGCGCGTGGCCGATGGCGACCTGACGGTGCATACCACGGTATCGGACGATGTCACCGGAGCCATCGCCGATTCCGTCAACTACACCGTCGAAGCCCTGCGCGGTCTGGTCGAGCAGGTCACGCAGATGGCCGCCAAGGTGGCGCACAGTTCCGAACATGTGCGCGGCACCACCACCGAGCTGGGCGCCGCCGCGCGGGCCCAGGCGCGGCGCATCCAGCGCATCGCCCAGGCCATGCTGGAAATGTCCAATCACATCACCGGTATCTCGGTCTCGGCCGACGAATCCGCCGATGTCGCCCGCCACGCCGTGGTGGTGGCCGAGCGTGGCGCGCGCGCGGTGGAAGATGCGGTCAAGGCCATGGACGGCATCGGAGAGCAGATCCGCGAGACCTCCGAGCGCATCAAGCGCTTGGGAGCCTCGTCGCAGATGATCGGGGAGATCACCGAGCTCATTTCCGACATTACCGAGCGCACCAATGTGCTCGCGCTCAATGCCGCCATCCAGGCCGCCTCGGCAGGCGAGGCCGGGCGCGGCTTCTCGGTGGTGGCCGAGGAAGTGCAGCACCTGGCCGAGCGCTCCAGTGCCGCCACGCGCGAAATCGGCGCGCTGGTCAGGATGATCCAGGCCGATACCCGCGACGTGGTGGTGGCGATGGAAAAATCCACCACCGGTGTCACTGATGGTGCCGTGCTGTCGGATGCAGCCGGCAGTGCCCTGGCCGATATCCGCAGCGTCTCCAAGCGCCTGGCCGAACTGATCCAGGGCATGGCCGTATCCACCCGCGGGCAGGCGGTGTCGGCCAATGGGGTGGCCCAGCAGATCCAGGGCATCCTGCGCGAGAACGACATCATCGAGCAGAGCCGCGAGCAGGTGTCCACGCTGTATGAAGAATTGTGGGATGCCGCCCGCCAGCTGGAAAGCTCGGTCTCGCGCTTCCGCATCAAGGTGACTTGACCCCGATTGCCGCCCATGATCACCGGACACGACATGCCAGCCGCCCAGTGCCCTGCCTCGATCGTCACCTCAGCCGACGTACGCCCGGGCGGCGTTGACGAACGCTTGCGCGAGACCTTGCGTCCGCTGCTGGTGATCGTGCGCCAGCAAAGCGCCGCCTGGGCCGCCCGCCTCGGTCAGGGAGACGGTGCGCCGCGACTGCCCGCCCTGGTCTTGCGTACGCTGGCGGCGCTGCGCGATTACGCCGCCAACAGCGGCGCCAGCGTCTTTGCCGAGTCGGCCTCGGGCCTGCTGCAACAGCTGCAGCACTGCAGCGAGGCTGGCGTGCAGGCGGGCCTGCAAGATCTCATCGAAGCCGGCATCCAGACCCTGTCAGCCCAGTTGGACGGAGCCTTGACGCCGGCGACCCGCTTGCCGCCCGAAGTCATCGATCCGGTGCTGCTGCCGGTGTTCCTGGAGGAGGCGCAAGAGCTCATCGCCGGCATCGGCGAGACCTTGCTGGTGCTGCCCGAGGGCGAGCATCCCGATGCCGTCGAGAGCAGTCTGCTGGCCGAACTGGCGCGTCCCCTGCATACGCTCAAGGGCAGCGCGCGCATGGTGGGGGCACTGCACCTGAGCCGCTGCCTGCATGACATGGAAGGCGCCTTGCAACGGCTGGGCAGCCCCGGTAGTCCTGCGCCGCGCAGCGTGGCTGCCTTGCTGGCCCTGTATGACCAGGCGGTAGAACATTTCAGCATCCTGGAACAGGGCCTGGTTGCCCTGCCCGGTGCTGCCACCAGCGCGATCATGCCCGCCCCCGCGCCGGGCAGCAAGGCCGCCGAGGGACGGCTGACTGCGCCGCTGGTACGTATCCGCACCACCGTGCTGGACAGGCTGCTGAACCAGGTGGGTGAAGTGTCGATCAGCCGCGCCCAGTTGGACAATGAAATAGGCGCCCTGCAGGGCGATGCCCGCGTACTGGGTGAAGAACTGGACTCCCTGGCCCGGCAGTTGCGGCGCTGGCAGCGCGGCTGGGAGCAGGGCAGCCTGGTCCCCCGAGGTGACGCCAGCGCAGGCCTGAGCGAGCTGGCCCAGGTCATGGAAGCAGCCCTGGCGGCCGCCATGGCGCGCCAGAAGCAGTTGTTGCAGCGGGTGATGAAAACCCGGGAAGGGCTGCGGCTGCAAGGTCGCACCACGCGTGAGCTGCAACAGGAGCTTATTCATGCACGCATGGTCAAGTTCAACAGCATGGAGCCTCGCATGCAGCACCTGGCGCGCCAGGTCGCGGCCGAAACCGGCAAGCCCCTGGCGCTGGACCTGTCGGACTGCCGCCTGCAGATCGACCGCGCCATCCTGGAGCGCCTCATGGGGCCATTGGAACACCTGCTGCGCAATGCCGCCGTACACGGCATCGAGGAGGCGCCCTTGCGCCGCGCGGCCGGCAAGCCGACCAGCGGCCACCTGCGCATCCAGGCCGGGCACGAAGGCAATGAAGCCGTCATTCGCGTGCGCGACGATGGCCACGGCCTGGACCTCGCCGCCATTCGCCGCAAGGCGCTGCAACGTGGTCTGCCCGGCGTGGAGCACTGGAGCGAGGCGCGCCTGGCCGAGCTGATCTTCGAACCCGGCTTCAGCACCAGCGCTCAGGTCTCGGCCCTGGCCGGGCGCGGCATCGGCATGGATGTGGTGCGCGCCGAAGTGGCCGCGCTGGGCGGGCGCATCACCGTGCATTCGTGGCCGGGGCAGGGCGTGCTCTTCACGCTCTATCTGCCGCTGTCGCTGGCGGTGCAGCAGGTCTGCCTGCTGCACCACGGGCAGCAGCAGTACGCCATCCCCTCCACCCTCATCGACAGCGTGATCCAGCTGCGCAGCCAACAGGCGCGCCAGGCGTTGGCGCAGCGCGCATTGGAGGTCAATGGCCGGCAACTGGCGCTGCATCCACTGCACAGCCTGCTGGACGAGCCGCCGCCGGTGTCGCCGCCAGGCAGTGGTGAAGCGGATTCGGCCTTTGCCTTGCTCATCAAGAACGGCGATGAACTGATGGTCATCATGGCCGATCACGTCAGCGGCAACCGCGAAGTGGTGGTCAAGCCGGTCGGGCCACAGGTGGCTACGCTGTCCGGCATGGTCGGTGCCACCGTGCTGGGAGACGGGCAGATCGTGCTCATCATCAACCCGCTGCTGCTGGCCGGCTCGCGCCGCGTCGATGACGGCGCGGCGGCTGCCAACGTACGATAGTGGTCTTGGGCTGGCCAGCGGCGCCTGCTTCGGCGTTCGCACCAGGCACACGTTCGCCAGGGACCGCTGGCTGCGCCTGTCAGTGGCCGGTGGCCACCGGGCGCTGCGGATCGGAACTCCATTCGCTCCACGAGCCAGGATACAAATGCGCCCCCGGCAAGCCCGCCACTTCCAGCGCCAGCAGGTTGTGGCAGGCTGTCACGCCCGAGCCGCACTGCATCACTGCGGCCTGCGGGTCACCCAGCACCGACAGCCATTCCTCGCGCAATTGCGCGGCACTCTTGAAGTGGCCATCGGCTTGCAGGTTGTCCTTGAAGAAGCGATTCTTCGCGCCCGGGATATGGCCGCCCACGGCATCGATGGTTTCGTTCTCGCCGCGGAAGCGGTCCGGTGCGCGTGCATCGACCACCTGCAGCGTCTGACTCTTGAGATTGTCCAGCAGGGTTTGCGCATCCACCGTCTTTACCAGCGATGAGAGATCCTGGATGTTGCCGGGCATCGCCGGTCCAGGTATCTCGCTGGTGAGGGTCTCGCCCAGTGCCTGCCAGGCCGCCATGCCGCCATCGAGTACGGCCACGTCGCTATGGCCGATCCAGCGCAGCAGCCACCACAGGCGCGCGGCATACATGCCGCCTTGGGCGTCATAGGCCACCACCTGGGTGTCGTTGTTGATGCCCAGCTCGCGCATGGCCTGCACGAACTGCTGACGGTCCGGCAGCGGATGGCGACCGTGGAAGCGCCCGGCGGCATCGGTCTTGGGACCGGAGAGCAACTCATCCAGATGGGCAAAGCGTGCCTGCGGCAGGTGGCCGGCAGCGTAGGCTTCGCGGCCGAAGGCGGGGTTGCTCAGGTCGTGACGGCAATCCACGACAACAATGTTCAGATATTGCGCGCGCGACTTCAGCTCGCTGGCGCTGATGAGGGTCTGATAGGTCATGAGGCTCTCCTTTTGTTCATAGGCCCTGCAGACGGGCAGGATTCGGTGATTCAGACTTCGGTGGCGATCGGGTCCACCTTGGGAACGTTCCTGGCCAGCGCCTGAGTCTTGCGCTGGTTGCGATAGGTGGCCAACATGCCGCTGGCCAGGATGATGGCCATGCCCAGCCAGCCGATCCAGCCCGGCGCGTCGCCCCAGATCAGCACCCCGAAGAGGCTGGAGAAGACGATGCCGGTGTATTGCAGGTTGGCGGTGACCAGCGTATTGCCGAGCCGGTAGGCGCGCGTCATGGCAATCTGCGCGGTGGTGGCCGTCAAGCCTATCATGAGCACCAGCAGTGCACCGATCCAGGAATGGCTGTGCCATAGCGGTACGCGGCCGGTCACCACGCTACCGATCAGACCGGCCAGAACGCCGGTGGCAGAAAAGTAGAACACCACGCGGTACTCCGGTTCCCCCAGCAGTCCCAGCTTGCGCACCTGCAGGTACACCAGTGCCGAGAGCACGCCGGAGGCCAGCGAGATGGCACCGCCCAGCAACTGCTCGGCATTGAGCGAAGGCCGCATCAAGAGTGCCACGCCCAGGAAGCTCAGCGCCACCGTGCCGGCCAGTCCCCATTCAAATTTCTTCTGTCCCTGCCACCAGCCGGCCACGAACAGCATCACCGCGATCCAGATCGAGGACATGTAGTTCAGCGTCGTCGCCGTCGCCACCGGCAGCAGGCTGAACGAGTAGAACCACATCCACAACGAGATCACGCCCACGCCGCCGCGGATGAAGTGATCGCGCGGGAAGGGGGTGCGCAGCGTGCCGCCGCGCACACGGATCAGACCGAGGATAAAGAGCACGCCGATCACGCCCCGGCAGAGCACGATCTCCGACGTCGAGTAGTAACTGCTGGCGAGCTTGACGCACGCACCCATGACGGCAAAGAGGAATGAGGCAACGAGCATCCAGAGCGATTGCATGGCGGCGGTTCAGTAGAGTGAGGGGAGAAGGAGCAAGGCACAGGCAGTAAGAGCCGGGCAGGCGCCGGTGCCAAAGAAAACGGCAGCCCCGGCGTGAACCGGGGCTGCCGTTGTGCAGCAGGAGCAGAGGTCGGGCGAGGGCGGCGGACAATGACGACGCAGATTGCGTCCGTCGTGAGCTTGCCGCGTTGCCTGCATCTGCTTTCCCCCTGCGCGGCCTGTGGGCCTGGTTATGGTGTGCTGGTTCCCTGCGGCACGTCCAGCTGCTGGCGATACCACTCGTGGAAGTGCTGCATGCCGTCTTCCATGGGCGACTGGTAGGGACCGACTTCGCTGGTGCCGCGATCCATCAGTATACGACGACCGGCATCCATGCGCTGGGCGATCTCGTCATCCTCGACGCAGGTCTCCATGTAGGCGGCGCGCTCGGCTTGCACCAGTTCGCGTTCGAAGAGGGCGATCTCTTCCGGATAGTAGAACTCCACCACATTGGTGGTCTTCTGCGGACCGGTCGGCCAGAGCGTGGACACCACCAGCACGTGCGGATACCACTCCACCATGATGTTGGGGTAGAGCGTCAACCAGATGGCGCCGTACTTGGGCGGCTTGCCGTTGGAGAACTGCAGCAGCTTTTCCTGCCACTTGGCGTAGGTGGGCGAGCCGGACTTGATCAGACCGTGGTTCACGCCCACGGTCTGGACGCTGTAGTCGCGGCCGAATTCCCACTTCAGATCGGAGCAGCTCACGAAGTTGCCCAGGCCAGGATGGAAGGGCTCGACGTGGTAATCCTCCAGATAGACCTCAATGAAGGTCTTCCAGTTGTAGTCGCACTCGTGCACTTCGGTGTGGTCGTACAGATAGCCCGAGAAATCCAGATCGCGCGTCACACCCAGGTGTTTGAGCTTGTCGGCGATGTTGACGCCGTTGTTCTCGAACAGCAGCCCGTTCCAGCTTTGCAGCGCAGTCTTGGACAGGTTCATGCACGGCGTCTCGCCGAAATGCGGCGCGCCGATCAGTTCGCCCTTCAGATCGTAGGTCCAGCGATGCAGGGGACAGACGATGTTGGCAGCATGGCCGCGACCATCGAGCATCTTGGCCTGGCGGTGACGGCACACGTTGGACAGCAGTTCAATACCCTGCGCATTGCGCACCAGCATGCGGCCTTCGTTTTCCCACGGCAGCGTGGCATAGTCACCCGCTTCGGGCACCATCAGCTCATGGCCGACGTAACGAGGTCCTTGCTGGAAGAGTTGTTTCAGTTCCCGCTGATGGAGCGGTTCGTCGAAGTAGACGTGGACTGGAAGTTGCGCGTTTGAACGCGCCAATTTGGCAAAAGTAGCAAGATCGGACATTTCCGCCCCCAAATTAATTTGCACCAACCTAAGGAAGAAAATCCGCAAAAACCTGTGTTCAAATAATATGAAGAGGAAATTTTGGACAGAACCGTGGATTATGCCATAAAACCCCCATAAGGGGCCGGGTTTTGTGGCCAAAATGCCAGTAAATTGGCCGAATTTACAAGCTCGGCTCGAAATGCACCGACATTTCCACGCCCTTCATTGACTTGGGGATCGCCGGTTTGTTCTAAAATACCCGGCTGAATTTTTGAATGGGTCGATATGCCTAGAACCTCTGCTGCTGCATCCTCTGCTGCTGCCTCTGCGGCGGCCGGGGCCCTGCCTGTCTCCTTCGAGGACGCGATGATGGAGCTGGAACAGCTCGTGGCCCGCATGGAAGCCGGCGAGCTGCCGCTGGAAGCTTCGGTGGCCGCCTACAAGCGCGGTTCCGAACTGGTCAAGTTCTGTGCCGGTCAGCTCGAGAAGGTGGACAGCCAGGTCAAGCTGCTCGAGGGCGACATGCTCAAGCCCTTCAACGCAGCGGACGCTTCCGCCGGGGACGATTGATGAATGCACAGATGCCGGCCGCCAGCGCGCAGGCCCCGCTAGCTTTTGCCGACTGGACTGGTCAGGTGCAGGGTGGCATGGAAGACGTGCTGGACCGCTTCCTGGCGCCGACTTCGGTAGTGCCGGCGCGCCTGCATGAAGCCATGCGCTACACTGCCATGGAGGGCGGCAAGCGGGTGCGCCCGCTGCTGGTCTACGCGGCCGGAGACATCTTCGCCACGCCGCGCGTGCTGCTGGACCGGGCTGCGGCTGCAGTCGAGATGATCCACGTCTATTCGCTGGTGCATGACGACATGCCCTGCATGGATGACGATGCCCTGCGCCGCGGCAAGCCTACCGTGCACGTGCAGTACGACGAAGCGACTGCGCTGCTGGTCGGTGATGCCCTGCAGGCACAGGCTTTCGAGACTCTGTCGGCGCCGCTGGAGGCCGAACTCGGCCAGCACGATCCCGGTCTTTCGGCGCGCCAGCTGCGCATGGTCAACCTGCTGGCCCAGGCGGCCGGTTCGGTGGGCATGTGCGGCGGCCAGGCGATTGACCTGGCCAGCGTCGGCATGACCCTGTCACTGGCCGAACTGGAACAGATGCACCGCCTCAAGACCGGTGCCCTGCTGCGCGCAGCCGTGCTGCTGGGCGCGCTGGGCGGCAAGGCCCTGACGGCCGACGAGAGCGCCGCGCTGGACGAGTATGCGCGCGCCATCGGCCTGGCTTTTCAGGTGGTTGATGACATCCTTGATGCCACCGCCGACTCGGCCACGCTGGGCAAGACGGCGGGCAAGGATGCGGCCGACAACAAGCCGACCTATGTCTCGATCCTGGGCCTGGCCGAATCTCAGGCGCTGGCCGAGAAACTGCGCGGCAACGCGCATGCGGCGCTGCTGCCCTTTGGCGAGAAGGCGCGCCGCCTGCGCGAGCTGGCCGACCTGATCGTGCAGAGAAAGACTTGAGCGACCCGATCACCGACACAACCCAGGCATGAAGACGGACCGCGCGGCATGTGCCAGGCGCGGGCTTCAGATCCCAACACGGTAAGAACAGATGCTCCTCACTACCATCAACGACCCGGCCGACCTGCGCCGTCTGTCCCGCCCTCAATTGAAGCCGCTGGCCGAAGAGCTGCGCGGTTTCCTGCTGGACTCGGTCTCCAAGACCGGCGGCCACTTGTCTTCGAACCTGGGCACGGTCGAGCTGACCATCGCGCTGCATTACGTCTTCAACACCCCTGAAGACCGCATCGTCTGGGACGTGGGTCATCAGACTTATCCGCACAAGATCCTCACCGGCCGTCGTGACCGCATGGATACGCTGCGCCAGCAGGAAGGCATCTCGGGCTTCCCGCGCCGTATCGAAAGCCAATACGACACCTTCGGCACGGCGCATTCCTCGACCTCCATCTCGGCCGCGCTGGGCATGGCGCTGGCGGCCAGGACGCAGGGTTCGGACCGCCATGCGATTGCCGTCATCGGCGACGGCGCCATGACCGCCGGCATGGCTTTCGAAGCGCTCAACAATGCGGGCGTGCATGAGGATATCAACCTGCTGGTGATCCTCAACGACAATGACATGTCGATCTCGCCGCCGGTGGGCGCGCTCAATCGCTACCTGGCGCGCCTGATGTCGGGCAAGTTCTACGCAAAGGCGCGCGACGTGGGCAAGTCGGTGCTGCCCGGCCCGGTGCTGGAGCTGGCCAAGCGTCTGGAAGAACACGCCAAGGGCATGGTGGTTCCGGCCACCATGTTCGAGGAATTCGGCTTCAACTACATCGGCCCCATCGATGGCCATGATCTCGATTCGCTCATCCCCACGCTGCAGAACCTGAAGCAGCTCAAGGGACCGCAGTTCCTGCACGTGGTCACCAAGAAGGGACAAGGCTACAAGCTGGCCGAGGCCGATCCGGTGCTCTATCACGGTCCCGGCAAATTCAATCCCAGCGAAGGCATCAAGCCCAGCGCGGGCGGCAAGCTGACCTATACCCAGGTCTTCGGTCAATGGCTGTGCGACATGGCCGCCGCCGATGAAAAACTGGTCGGCATCACCCCGGCCATGCGCGAGGGCTCGGGCATGGTGGGCTTTGAGAAGACCTTCCCGAAACGTTATTACGACGTCGGCATCGCCGAACAGCACGCCGTCACCTTCGCCGCCGGCATGGCCTGCGAGGGCATGAAGCCGGTGGTGGCGATCTACTCGACCTTCCTGCAACGCGCCTACGACCAGTTGATCCATGACGTGGCCCTGCAGAACCTGGACGTGACCTTCGCCCTGGACCGCGCCGGTCTGGTCGGTGCCGATGGTGCTACCCACGCCGGCAACTATGACCTGGCCTTCCTGCGCTGCATTCCCAACATGGTGGTGATGGCCGCTTCCGACGAGAACGAGTGCCGCAAGATGCTCTCCACGGCCTATCAGTATCCCGGCCCGGCCGCAGTGCGTTATCCGCGCGGTGCAGGCGTGGGTGCGGCAGTGGAGAAGACCTTGGAGACCCTGCCGCTGGGCCGTGGCGAAATTCGCCGCCAGGGCCAGGATGTCGCCATCCTGGCTTTCGGCAGCCTGCTGGCACCCGCCCTGAGCGCGGGCGACAAGCTCAATGCCACGGTGGCCAACATGCGCTTCATCAAGCCGCTGGACGTGGAGCTGGTCAAACAACTGGCCGCCTCCCACGATGCGCTGGTCACGGTGGAAGAGGGCTGCATCATGGGCGGCGCCGGTGCGGCAGTCTCCGAAGCACTGGCCGCAGCCGGCATCAACAAGCCGGTGCTGCACCTGGGCCTGCCGGACCGCTTCATCGATCACGGTGATGCCGCACAACTGCTGGCGCAATGCGGGCTGGATGCCGATGGCATTGCCCAGTCCATCGTGCAGCGTTTCGGCAAGGACCAGACCCGGCTGGTCGTCAACAACGGCTGACGCTTCTTTCCCCGCCAGCCGCATCCCTCGGCAGCCGAGGGATGCGGCGCATTTTCTCATCGGTTGAACATCCTGTAGCCGCACCGGTCAAAGACCTCGTTCATTCAAATAATTTCCTTGTGGAAATATTTTTCATGAAGGGGTGACCGGCGGCTGTGCGCGCTCGCTCCTGAAATCTTCCTGCAAGAATTCAAATGAGGAGAGGCCCATGAGATGGGTGTTGACGATAGTCGGCGGTATAGCGGGCATCGTGCTGGCCTTGGCTGGTGATTGGTCCATCGGCCCCACGATGATCCTGGTAGCGGGGCTGGGTTTCTGGCTCGGCAACGTGCTGTTTGCACCCGTCGAGGAAGAGGCGCCGCCGGCCGCCTTCACCGGGACGGCACCGACGGCCTCGCTGGCCGCACGCGTGAGACAGCTGGAAGACCGGGTGAACATGCTCAGTGAAGAGGTGGAGCGGCTACGCCGGGAATCCCCTCATTACCTGCCACAACCTGAACCGCCCATCGCGGCGGATCTCCCTGAAGACGTCCGGCCCCGTCGTGCCGACAGCAAGCCTGTCGCTCTCACTGCGTCCTCCGTGTCCGAATCGCTTGCACCAGCGCCTGACCCGGCCATCGTCCCGTCCCTTGCGCAGCCCGAGCATCCACCTGCGGTCCAGGCGAGCACGACTGCCCAGCGCAAAGCTGAGGTGCCGCCTGCCATGCCTGCCGCACCGGACCTGCTGGAGCGTGCTTTCCATGCAGCGCGGGACTGGCTGCTGGGCGGCAATACAGTGGTCCGCGTGGGGATCATCGTGCTGTTCTTCGGCGTCGCCTTCCTGCTCAAGTACGCTGCCAGCAACAGCCTGCTGCCCATCGAATTGCGTCTGGCCGGGACCGCCCTGGGCGCAGCCGTTCTGCTGGGGCTGGGCTGGCGCCTGCGTGAGCGTCGCACCGTGTACGGACTCCTGCTGCAAGGCGGCGGGGTAGGGGTGCTGTATCTCACGGTCTTTGCGGCCGTCAAACTGTATGCGCTCATTGCCCCCGGCATGGCCTTGCCTCTGATGGTGGTGATCTGCGCCCTGAGCGCCTTTCTGGCGATCCGGCAGGATGCGGCTGCCCTGGCCTTCATGGGCAGCGCGGGCGGCTTTCTGGCGCCGGTGCTGGTCAGCAGCGGCGGCGGCAGCCATGTCGCACTCTTCAGCTATTACGCCTTGCTCAACGCCGGCATCTTTGCCATCGCCTGGTTCAAGGCCTGGCGCGCGCTCAACCTGCTGGGATTTTCCTTCACCTTCGTGATCGGTTCGATCTGGGGCGCGACCGCCTATGCTCCGGAGCATTTCGCCAGCACCGAAGCCTTCCTGGTGCTGTTCCTGCTCATGTATGTCGGGATATCCCTCCTGTATGCCCTGCGCCGCGAGTGCGTCGTACAGCATTATGTGGATGGGACGCTGGTGTTCGGTACGCCCATTGCCGCCACGGCGCTGCAGGCGGCAATGGTCAAGTCCATGCCTTTCGGCCTGGCCTGGAGCGCCGTGGCCTTGTCGGCTTTCTATCTGCTGGTCGCAGCGGGACTGATGCGCTGGCGGCAGCGGCTGGGCTTGCTGTTCGATGCCATGCTCGCGCTCGGTGCCATCTTTGCCACCCTGGCGCTACCCTTCGCATTCTCCGGGCAGACCACCGGTGCCGCCTGGGCGATCGAGGGAGCCGCCCTGGTCTGGATGTCGGTGCGCCAGCGCCGGCTGCTGGCACTGCTGTCCGGCTTGCTGATGCAGGGTGCGGCGGCAGTGGCCTTCCTGGCTTCCTGGGGCGAGCCGGTCGGCATCTCGGCGCTGCCCGTGGCCAATGCCGGCTTCCTGTCCATGCTGATGATCGCGCTGGCGGGGCTCTTCATCGGATGGTGGTTGCAGGTGCGCAGCGATGCGGGGCGCTGGCACGTCTGGCTGCCCGAAGCGGGACTGGCCGCTGCGCTCTGGGGCCTGTGCTGGTGGGCGGCTGCCGGAGTGCGGGAGATCCAGTCCCACGCCGCCCCGCTGGCTTACCCCGAGGCGGTGTCCTTCATCCTGCCGGCGCTGGTGCTGTGGGCCATTCTCACGGCCTGGCTGGCACATGCTGCACGTTGCCTGCTGGCCTGGCCGCTGGCCAGATGCGTTGAGCAGGCGTTGGCACCGCTGCTGGCGCTGCTGACACTGGGCCTGTTCCTCACATCTGCGGCGCCGCTGACCGCTTGGGGATGGTTGGCCTGGCCGCTGGCCGTGGTGTCGACCTACGCCATCCTGTGGCGCCTGGAGAAGGGGCAAGAGCGCGAAGAGACGTCACGCTGGTCGCCCCATGCCCTGCAGCACCTGCTCAGTTTCTGGATGTTGTGTGCCTTGCTGGCCTTCGAGGGCTACTGGCGCCTGCGCCAATTCGTCCCCGAAGGCGCGTGGAGCTGGAGCGCCTGGGCCTATGGACTGGGACTGTGCCTGCTGGCGGTGGCTACCCTGGGTTCCCGACTGCGCTGGCCGGTGGCCGCGCATGCCTGGCCTTACCAGGTCTGGGGCGCAGCACCACTGGCGCTGCTGTTGTGGGTCTGGAGCATCGGCAGTGTCGCCAGCGAGGGCGACGCCGCACCACTGTTCTGGCTGCCCCTGCTCAACCCCCTGGACGTAGCGCAATTACTGGCCTTTGTCGCAGTGGCCGCATGGATAGGGCGTTTGCGCCAACTGAAGGTGAGTGAACCGCCGGTGGAAATGAATTATCTGGCATTCGCCACGGTGTTCCTGTGGTTCAACGCGCTGCTGCTGCGGACTTTGCATCACTATTTCGATGTTGAATATGAAGTGGGTGCCGTACTGGCGTCCTTCCGCTGGCAACAGGTCTTCATGCTGGGCTGGGCTGCCTTCGCCTGTGCCGCGCTGTGGTTCGTCCGTGGTGAGCGACTGCACAAGCTTTGCGTGCTGGCCTGCCTGCCGCTGATGCTGGTGCTGTGGCTGTGGACGATCAATGTCAACCTTACTCAAGCGGGGGGCCACTGGATGCGCCTGCCCTTGTTCAATCCGCTCGATGCGATCCTGCTGGCGATCTACGCCCTGATTGCTTTCTGGTTCTCGCGTCTGGGCAGCCTGGCTGACCTGCTTGCGCCTTATCGCACCGTGTTGCTGGCGGCGATGGGGGCGACGCTCTTCCTCTGGCTCAATGCCATGCTGCTGCGCACCCTGCATCACTGGACCGGGCTGCCCTACACGCTGGCCGACATTTCGCATTCCACGCTGGCCCAGGCGGCGCTGACGGTGTTTTGGGCCTTGTGCGCGCTCACCATGCAGGTCATTGCCACGCGCGGCGGCATGCGCATGCTGTGGTTCGCCGGTGGCGCCCTGCTGGGGGGGACGGTGATCAAGCTGTTCCTGTTCGACCTCTCGCGCATCCAGGGCCTGGAACGGATTGTGGCCTTCATCGGGGTCGGGGTGCTGCTGTTGCTGGTGGGGTATTTCTCGCCCTTGCCACCCAGGCAGGCTACGCCAGAGGAGGTCAAGCCATGAAGCGGATGATGATGGGTTTCTGCGCCAGTCTGCTGGCGTTGGTGGCGCAGGCCGGTGAGGCGCCGCCGCCGGCCGTGACGCAATGGTATGGGCTCACCGTGAGCGGCACCGGTCCGTATTACCGCATGCGCTTGCCGCCGGAGATTTATGCGGCCAGCCAGCGCCGCGACCTGGGTGATGTACGCATCCTCAACGGGGCCGGAGAGCAGGTACCGTTCTCGCTGGAGGCGGCCACCGTTCCCGCCCCGATCCAGCGCGCGGTGCTGGCGCCGGTGAACTGGTTTGCCGTGCCCATGGCGGCCAGGCCGGCTGGCCAGGGCCGGCTGGGGGTCTTGCTGGGGGCCGATGGTAGCTTGCGCGCCGAGCTTGGTGCGCCCGCCGCGCCGCGCGCCTCTGACGATACCGTCCTGGTCGATCTGGGCCGGGAGGCAGCCGTCAGCGCCTTGCGTATTCATCTGCGTGGGGCGCAATATCAGGGCCGCGTCCGGGTGGAAAGCAGCGCGGACCTGACGCAGTGGCACGCCGTGGGGGAGGCCGAGCTGCTCAACGCCTCCGCGAACGGCAAGCAGTTGCGCCAGGAGCGCGTGGCGCTGGAAGGATTGCGACAACGCTACCTGCGGCTGAGCTGGCCCGATGGCATGCCCGAAATCGCCGAGATCGCATCCGAGACCCTGCTGGCGGAGCCAGTCGCCGGGAGCGGCGCCACCCCCTTGCGCTGGCAGGCCGCAGCGCAGGTCCGAGCCGGCAGCCAGGCGGGAGAATATGTGTTCGCCAGTGGCGGCGTCTATCCGGTAGAAAGCCTGCGCATCGATTTGCCGCAGCCCAATACCATCGCCAAGGTCAGCTTGCAGAGCCGCGATGATGCCAAGGCAGCCTGGCGCGGCATCGCCACGGGAACCGTGTTCCGCTTGCAAGGAAAGTCAGGAGAGGAGCATTCGGCACCGTTGCAATTCGAGGCCACGTCCGCGCGTGACTGGCGCATCTTGGTGGACATGCGCAACGGCGGCCTCGGCAGTGGCTTGCCTCAGGTGAGCCTGGGCTGGCGCCCGGCGCAGCTGACCTTCGTAGCACGCGGATCAGCGCCGTTCAGGATCGGCGCGGGCAATGCCGCGCTCACGGCGGTGGCGCAGCCGACCGGGGAATTGCTGATGGGCACGCATCCCGAGACGGGCATCGCCACGCTGGGTGCACGGCTGCCGATGACGCAGGAAAAGGAGCCGCGCATTGCGGCCAGTACCCGCCACATCGTGCTCTGGATGACCTTGATCCTCGCCGTCGCCACCCTGGGCGGGATCGCCTGGCGTCTGGCGCGCAGCAAACCGACCGACGCGTCGCAGTAGCCTTCGTCCTCGCCTCGCAGCGGGAGTGCGCTCAGCGCTCCCGCCCCTTCTCCCACAACACGTCCTGCCCGCCCGCTTCGCGATTGAGTACGCGCGCCAGTACGAAGCACAGGTCGGAGAGGCGATTCAGATACTGCCGTGCCGGGGCATTCACCCCCGCCTCCGATTTTTCCAGCATCACCACGCTGCGCTCGGCGCGGCGGCACACGGTGCGGCATACATGTGCCAGCGCCGCCGTGCGTGATCCGCCCGGCAGGATGAATTCCTTCAGCGGGGGCAGGGTGGCGTTGTATTTCTCCAGCAGCGCATCCAACCGCGCCAGGTGCGCATCGGCCAGCACCGTATAACCGGGAATGCAGAGCTCTCCGCCCAGGTCGAACAGGTCGTGCTGGATCGAGACCAGTTCCTCCCGCAGCGTAGCCGGCAGCGTCTCGCACAGCAGCAGGCCCAGCTGCGAATTCAATTCATCCACATCACCCAGTGCCTGGATGCGCAGGCTGTCCTTGCCCACGCGACTGCCATCGCCCAGGCCGGTGCTGCCATCGTCGCCCGTGCGGGTGGCGATCTTGGAAAGTCGGTTGCCCATCATGCTCCTTGTTGATTCGCCGGGCAGCTTAAGCGCAAGCAAGGGCCAAGGCAAGTATTTCCCACACCTTGCGAGGCGCGCCGCGCCTGCTGGAAAAATTGCGTAAACAATTCACTTGATTTGTCTGACTGCGCGGCTTGGGCGCCGACATTTGCGCAAATTCGCGCCCGCAAGAGAGTAAAATTCACCGATTGGATCAGTGGTCAGTCCACTGGAGCGGCGAGCGATGCCGCTTCACCGGCCCCTGCATCCTTCCCGCACAAGACCATAACAAGAACCGAGACACCAGACCCCTGAGAGAACCTGCATGAATCACCTAGTTGACGCCCGGAAACTGAAACGCCCCGTGCCCCAGGCCCTGCTCGACGAGCTCAAGGCCCTCTTCGGCGAGCGCTGCTCCACCACCCTGGCCATGCGCGAGCACCACGGCCGCGATGAATCCTCTTACGATCCCATGCTGCCCGATGCCGTGGTCTTCGCCCACAGCACCGAGGAAGTCGCCGCCTTCGTCAAGCTCTGCAGCCAGTACGACACTCCCATCATCCCCTACGGTGCCGGCACCTCGCTGGAGGGCCACGTGCTGGCCCTGCAGGGCGGCGTGACGGTGGACCTGTCGCAGATGAACCAGGTCCTGGCCGTCAATGCCGAAGACCTGACCGCCACCGTCCAGGCCGGTGTCACCCGCAAGCAGTTGAACCAGGAGATCAAGGATACGGGCCTGTTCTTCCCCATCGACCCCGGTGCCGATGCCTCGCTGGGCGGCATGGCTTCCACCCGCGCATCGGGCACCAATGCCGTGCGCTACGGCACGATGAAGGAAAACACCCTGACCCTGACGGTGGTGACCGCCCAGGGCGAGATCATCAAGACCGGTACCCGCGCCAAGAAGTCCTCGGCCGGCTACGACCTGACCCGCATCTATGTCGGCAGCGAAGGCACGCTGGGCATCATCACCGAAGTGACCGTGCGTCTGTATCCCCAGCCCGAGGCCATTTCGGCGGCGATCTGTTCCTTCCCCAGCGTGGCCGACGCCGTCAACACCGTCATCCAGACCATCCAGATGGGCGTGCCCCTGGCGCGCGTGGAGCTGCTCGATGAAAACGGCGTACGCGCCATCAATGCCCACGACAAGCTGAGCCTGCCGGTCAATCCGCTGCTGCTGTTTGAATTCCATGGCAGCGACAATGGTGTCAAGGAACAGGCCGAACTGGTCCAGGACATCGCCCGCGAATTTCATGCCCTCGGCTTCGAATGGGCGACCCGTCCCGAAGACCGCACGCGCCTGTGGACCGCCCGTCACAACGCCTACTTCGCGCTGCTGCAATTGCGTCCGGGGGCGCGCGCGATTTCTACCGACTGCTGCGTACCAATCTCGCGCCTGGCCGAATGCGTGCTGGCCACCAAGGCCGATTGCGAAGAGCAGGGCCTGATCCACGCCATCATCGGCCATGTCGGCGATGGCAATTTCCACGTGCAGATGATGGTGGATCCGAATGACCCCGCCGACATCGCCCGCGCCGAAGGCGTCAACGCCCGCATGGTGGCGCGTGCCCTCGACATGGATGGCACCTGCACCGGAGAACACGGCGTGGGCCTGCACAAGATGGACTTCCTGATCCAGGAGCATGGCGACGGCGCCATTGCCGTCATGCGCGCCATCAAGCATGCGCTCGATCCGAAGAACATCATGAACCCCGGCAAGATCCTGCGCTGGGAGCAGTGAGGTCGATGTGTCAGCCAGGCCAGGGAAGAAAAACCTGGTTTCATGCTCTTGGCCTTTTAGTTTTTCGGTAACGCAATGTTAGTTTTCATCAGTTTTGCTTGAACCGCTGCAGGAATCCACCATCCATGGCTACCCGCCTCCCCCCCGTCCATGCCCTGTCCGCCTTCGAGGCTGCAGCCCGCCACAACTCCTTCGCGATTGCCGCCGAGGAGTTGTGCATTACCCCCTCGGCGCTGTCGCACCGGATCCGTCTGCTGGAAGAATTCGTCGGCGAGCGCCTGTTCTATCGCGATGGACGCTCCATCGGGCTGTCCGAATTCGGTCGGCGCTATCTGGACGTGGTCCGCAGCGCCTTGCGTACGCTGACCGATTTCCCGATGCCCCATCGCAATGCCGCCGTGCAGCCCAAGATCAAGGTGATGCTGCCGCCCACCTTCGCGCGCCACCTGCTCATGCCGCGCATTGCCGACTTCACCCAGCGTCATCCGGAGATCGTGGTCGAGCTTTACCTGTCGGTGCCGCTGTATGACCTGTCGCTGTCGGAGAGTGACGTCGAGATCCGTTTCGGGGCCGGCAACTATCCCAACATCATCACCGAGAAGCTGTTCGAAGAACCGGCCTTTGCCGTGGCCAGCCCCGGCTACCTGAAGACCCTGCCGCCGATGAAGTCGCCCGCCGACTTGCAGCATGCGACCCTGCTGCGTTCGGCACTGGAACCCTGGCAGCCCTGGTTCGAGGCGGCCGGTCTGAAAGACTGGGTGGAACCCTCGGCGGGGTTGCGCGTGGATGACCTGGGCCTGTTGCTGGAAGCCGTGCGCCATGGCTACGGCATCGGCCTCACGCGCCAGCATTTCGCCGAAGAACTGCTGGCCCGGGGCGAGATCGTGGAACTGTTCGACGTGCGCCTGCGCACCCCGCCGCATGCGTATTACGTGGTCTACGAACGCGCCGTGCGCGAGCGGCCCGAGGTCGATACCTTCATCAGCTGGATGCAGAACGCCTTCCGCAACATCTGACTCGCCTTTGCATCACCCCTCCGGTCCGGCCGCCCTGAAAATAATTCACGGCGGCCGGAAATTCTTTTCAGTGGGCCGTCAGACAACAGGGGACCGTGCAGAGCGGCAAAATTCGTTACACTTGTCGGACTGAAAAAGCCCGCCCCATGCGGGTCGACAACAAACGAGACAGCGTGAGCCGCAGCACCGGATGCAAGAAGAGGGACATCCAGCGCCGCACGCCTGCCTAGCTTACCGCCGAGGTCCAGCATGAATGCTCCCGCCCAACCGTCCTTCGCGCCGGCCCGCCAGCGCGAAGTCGTCGATGCGCTACGCCGGGTCGTCCCCGCGCACTGCGTGCTGTTCGACGAGGAAGATACCCGCCCCTACGAATGCGACGGCCTGGCCGCCTATCGCCAGCTGCCCATGGTGGTGGTGCTGCCCGAGAACGAGGCGCAGGTCGTCGCCATCATGAAGACCTGCCACCAACTGCAGGTGCAGATCGTGCCGCGTGGTGCCGGCACCGGCCTCTCTGGTGGGGCCATGCCCATTGCCGATGGCGTGGTGGTCTCCACTGCCAAATTCAACCAGATCCTCAAGATGGACAAGTACTCGCGCACCGCCGTGGTCCAGCCCGGCGTGCGCAACCTGGCCATCTCCGAAGCGGCGGCCCCGCACGGCCTGTATTACGCGCCGGATCCGTCCTCGCAGATCGCCTGTTCCATCGGCGGCAACGTGGCGGAGAATTCGGGCGGCGTGCACTGCCTGAAATACGGCCTGACGGTGCATAACGTGCTGCGCGTACGCATGGTCACCATCGAGGGCGAAGTGGTGGAACTGGGCAGCGGCGCCTTGGATGCCCCGGGCCTGGACCTGCTGGCCGTCTTCATCGGTTCCGAAGGCATGCTGGGCGTGGTCACCGAAGTGACCGTCAAGCTGGTGCCCAAGCCGCAGGCGGCGCGCGTGATCATGGCCTCCTTCGACGACGTGGTCAAAGGCGGCAATGCGGTGGCCAACGTGATCGCCGCCGGCATCATCCCCGCCGGTCTGGAGATGATGGACAAGACCAGCTCGCGCATGGTCGAGCCGTTCGTGAAAGCCGGCTATGACATCGATGCCGAAGCCATCCTGCTGTGCGAATCCGACGGCACCGTGGAAGAAGTGGAAGAAGAAATCGGCCGCATGACCGACGTGCTCAACGCCAGCGGCGCGACGGCGATTGCCTGTTCGCAGTCGGAAGCCGAGCGCCTGCGCTTCTGGTCCGGCCGCAAGAATGCCTTCCCGGCGGCGGGCCGCATCTCGCCCGACTACTACTGCATGGATGGCACCATCCCGCGCAAGAAGCTGGCGCAGGTGTTGCTGGGCATCGCCGAGATGGAAAAGAAATACGGTCTGCGCTGCGCCAACGTTTTCCATGCGGGCGATGGCAACCTGCATCCGCTGATCCTCTTCGATGCCAACATCGCCGACGAATTCCACCGTGCCGAACTGTTCGGCGCCGAGATCCTGGAGTTGTGCGTGGAAGTGGGCGGCACCATCACCGGCGAACATGGCGTGGGCATCGAGAAGATCAACTCCATGTGCGTACAGTTTTCTCCCGCCGAGCGCGAGGCCTTCTTCAAGTTGAAGCGTGCCTTCGACCCGGCCTTCCTGCTCAATCCGGATAAAGCCATTCCCACCCTGCATCGCTGTGCCGAGTACGGCAAGATGCACGTGCAGCGCGGCCAGCTGCGCTTCCCCGATCTGCCGAGATTCTGACCATGCAAGCACAACAAGACATGGAGGCCGTGCTGGCCTCCTTCCGCGAACGCATCCTCTCCGGTCGCCCTCTGCAGATCCGTGGTGGCGGCACCAAGGACTGGTACGGACAAGAGCCCACCGGTGACGTGCTCGACACGCGCGCCTACCGCGGCATCATCGACTACGAGCCGACCGAGCTGGTCATCACCGCCCGCTGCGGCACATCGCTGGCCGAGATCGATGCCGCCCTGGCCGAGCACAATCAGATGCTGGCCTGGGAGCCGCCGCGCTTCGGCGGTGAGGCCACCCTCGGCGGCATGGTGGCTGCGGGTCTGTCCGGTCCCTCGCGCGCCAGTGCCGGCGCCGTGCGTGATTTCGTGCTGGGCGCCGTGCTGATGGATGCGCAGGGCGAGCAACTGCACTTTGGCGGACAGGTCATGAAGAACGTCGCCGGTTACGACATCTCGCGCCTGCTGGCCGGTTCGCTGGGCACGCTGGGCCTGATCCTGCAGGTCTCGCTGAAAGTATTGCCGCGACCGATTGCCAGCAGCACCCGCGTCTTCGAGATCAACCAGGAGGGCGCGCTGCGCCTGCTGAACCAGAGCGCAGGACAACCGCTGCCGCTGGTGGCCAGCGCCTGGGTCAACAATGTGCTCACCATCCGGTTGTCGGGCGCACAGGCCGCCGTGGATTCAGCAATCAAAAAGATGGGTGGCACCGAATTAAGCAATCCGGAAGATTACTGGACCGACCTGCGCGAGCAGACGCATCCCTTCTTCGCCGACCTGCAAGCCCCGCTGTGGCGTCTGTCCGTGCCGTCGGTGGCCCCGCCTATCGACCTGCCGGGCCGCCAGCTGATCGAGTGGGGCGGGGCACAGCGCTGGCTGCGTCCGGAATCCAATGTGGATGCCGTCGCCATCCGTGCCGCCGCACTGGCCGTCGGTGGTCACGCCAGCCTGCATCGCGGCGGTGACAAGGGCATCGGTGTCTTCCATCCCTTGCAGCCCGCGGTGGAAATGATTCATCGCCGTCTCAAGCAGCAATTCGACCCGCAGGGCATCTTCAATCCCGGCCGCCTGTACGCCAGCCTGTAAGCGCCTCTTTTCCAAGCGATCATCATGCAGACCAACTTGGCTGATTTCATCCGCAACACCCAGGCCGGCGAGGAAGCCGACAGCATCCTGCGTTCCTGCGTGCATTGCGGTTTCTGTACCGCCACTTGTCCCACCTATCAATTGCTGGGTGATGAACTGGACGGGCCACGCGGCCGCATCTATCTCATCAAGCAGGTGCTCGAAGGCAAGCCCGCCACGGCCGCCACGCAATCGCACCTGGACCGTTGCCTGACCTGCCGCAACTGCGAATCGACTTGCCCGTCCGGGGTGCAGTATGGACGACTGGTCGACATCGGCCGCAAGGTGGTGGAAGATCAGGTGCAGCGTCCCTTCGGCGAGCGCGTCTTGCGCACCGCCCTGAAGGAACTGGTGCCGCGCAAGTGGATCTTCCGTCCGGCCATGAAGGCGGGGCAGATGGTGCGCCCGCTGCTGCCCAAGCTGCTGCAGAACAAGGTGCCACTGCCGCAGGAGGCCGGAACCTGGCCCACGCGCACCCATGCGCGCCAGATGCTGCTGCTTGAAGGTTGCGTGCAGCCGTCGATGGCCCCCAACATCAACAGCGCCACTGCGCGCGTGCTCGATGCGCTCGGCGTGCAATTGTTCGCGCCGCCCAAGGCCGGCTGCTGCGGTGCCATCCGTTATCACCTCAATGATCAGGATGGCGGCCTGGACGACATGCGCCGCAATATCGACGCCTGGTGGCCCTACATCGAAGGCCGCGATGGTATCCGTGCCGATACCATCGTCATGAATGCCTCGGGCTGCGGTGCCACCGTCAAGGAATACGGCCACCTGCTGCAACACGATCCGGACTATGCCGAGAAGGCGCGCCGCATCTCCCACATGACGCGCGACATCAGCGAGATCCTGCCCGAGTTCGAACAGCAGCTGCAGCACAAGCTCAGGGATTTCAACGGCAAGCGCGTGGCCTATCATCCGCCCTGTACCCTGCAGCATGGCCAGAAGATCCGCGGCAAGGTCGAAGGCATCCTGCGCGCGGCCGGCGTGGATGTACAACTTTGTGCCGACAGCCATCTCTGCTGCGGTTCGGCGGGGACTTATTCGGTATTGCAACCGGAGCTGTCCTATCGTCTGCGCGACAACAAGATCAGCAAGCTGCAGGCCACCGATCCGGACATGATCGTCACCGGCAACATCGGTTGCGTCACGCACCTGCAATCCGGTACCGAGACCCCGGTGCGACACTGGATCGAATTGCTGGACGCCGCCCTGCAAGCACCTTCCTGACGATGCGCTGACACTCGTCCGGTCCGAGTGAAGTTTCCCGCAACACAACACCAGCCCCGCTTTGCGGGGTTTTTTTGTGCCTGTTTGTGGGCTTTTTGATCACCCCCGAGGCATTTTGACCCTATTTATTCGATGCGGCTTGACGGCAAGGGGCATAAGTCAATAAGCTTCGTCCTTTTTTCCGCGCGGCGGGAAAAAACGGTCAGAGTTTCTCATCAGAAACTGACGATTTCTGACCATCCAAAAGCATGGCGCCCCTGTCACCGCACCGGCCGGCGCCGCCCGCAAGCCATACATCATCGTCCTCTCACCGGTACCTGGTGCCGGTGGCGAGCGAGGGCAGGAGAACACATGAACAAACGCATTCCACAAGCCGCCTACATTTTTGCAGCCATGCTGCTGGGCATCCTGGTCGGCTATCTGATTTTCAACCACTACGGCAAGGATGAGGCCAAGGAGTTGGCCGGCTACGTCTCGATTGCCTCGGACCTGTTCCTGCGCCTCATCAAGATGGTCATTGCACCGCTGGTGTTCTCGACCCTGGTGGTGGGCATCGCCCATATGGGGGATGCCAAGTCGGTGGGCCGCATCTTCGGCAAGTCGCTGGCCTGGTTCTTCATCGCCTCGCTGGTCTCGCTGGCGCTGGGCATGATCATGGCCAACCTGCTGCAACCGGGTGCCGGCGTGGCGCTGCCTTCGCCGGATGCTGCCGGTGCGGGCTTGGCCACCGGCAAGTTCACGGTCAAGGAATTCTTCAACCACCTGGTACCCAAGTCGATTGTGGAAGCCATGGCGCAGAACGAAATCCTGCAGGTGGTGGTGTTCTCGATGTTCTTCGGCATCGCCCTGGCGGCCCTGGGGGAGCGTGGCAAGCACCTGCTGGCCGTCATCGACGACCTCTCGCACACCATGCTCAAGATCACGGTCTACGTCATGAAGTTCGCACCCGTGGCCGTGTTTGCCGCCATGGCGGCAACGGTTGCCGTCAATGGTCTCGACATCCTGGTCAGTTTCGCGGTCTTCATGCGTGACTTCTATTTCTCGCTGGTGCTGCTGTGGTTGCTGCTCATTGCGGTGGGCTTCGTGTTCCTGAAGAAGCGCATCTTCCATCTGCTGGCCCTGATCAAGGAAGCCTTCCTGCTGGCCTTTGCCACCGCCAGCTCGGAAGCGGCCTATCCCAAGCTGCTGGATGCGCTGGATCGCTTCGGTGTCAAGCGCAAGATTTCCAGCTTTGTCATGCCGATGGGGTATTCCTTCAACCTCGATGGTTCGATGATCTACTGCACCTTCGCCACGCTCTTCATCGCCCAGGCCTATGGCATCCACATGCCCATCTCCACCCAGATCACCATGATGCTGGTGCTCATGCTGACCTCCAAGGGCATTGCCGGCGTGCCGCGCGCTTCGCTGGTGGTGATTGCCGCGACCCTGCACCAGTTCAACATTCCGGAAGCGGGCCTCTTGGTGATCCTGGGCATCGATACCTTCCTCGACATGGGCCGTTCGGCCACCAACGCAGTGGGCAACTCGATCGCTTCGGCCGTGGTCGCCAAGTGGGAAGGCGGGCTGCTGAGCGAAGAAGAAGCAGCGCGCGCCGAAGTCGAGATCGAACAGGAAGCCGAAGCCACGCTGCATACGGAAGCCTGATTCGGTAGTTAGTTCAAGAATTGAACAATGCCGCCCGCTGATGAGCCGGGCGGCATTTTTCATGGGAGCAAGGAAAGTGATTCAGGCCGGCAGCGCTTCGGATTGCTTGACCGCAATCCATTCCTGCAAGGTGATCTCGATGGTGATGAAAGAGAGATTGGCACCGCGCACGAAGCGACCGGCAAAGATGCGCCCCTCCGTATCGGCCACCACGCCTTGCAGCGGATGCGCGCTGGCAGGTCCATCGGCAAATCCGATTTCGCCGAACACATTGAGGATTTCCACCCCCGGCCCGTTGATCTCCATCTCGCGCAGACCGGTCGGCGTGGCGTATTGCAGATGGGCATCGATGAGGCTGCCGATGGCACCCCGCACGATGGCCTTGTCCATGCCGTGCTGGCGGCACAGCGCTTCCACGCTTTCGGTGAGGTCCTGGTTGGGTTTGAGGCGGGCCATCACCAGCTTGCCGAGCTGGCCCTGTTCTACGTGGATGTGGTCGTCAAGGGAGTCGCTGTCATGGGCGGGGTGCGTCATCATCATTCCATGGGTGTCGGATGCAATAGACTGAAGTGCGTCTCTTCATCGCTGTTGACGACGAAGGCGCTGCGGGAGAACAGGCACAGGCGCAGGATGAGCGGATCGTCGCCCACCTCCACCGTGTCGAGCAGCAGATGGCCGCCATGCAGCGTGCCATCGCCATCGATGAAACCTGAGTGGCAATGCAGTAAAACTTTTCCGTCGGCGTTCTGGCCGATGGTGATGGCGCCGGTCACGAAGCTGATGACGCCTTCCAATACATGCGGTGGTCCATAGTCATAAGGCCGGCTGGGGTCGCCGGTCTGTTCGATGCGGTGGTAATGCAGGCGTCGCGCGGTCCCGCCGCACAGCCGCCCGACGCCGCCGCGCTGGCCATAGCGTGCCAGCACGCGGCGCAAGGCCGGGCCGACCGGGGTGCCGGGTTGCAGGGTGATACGAAGTTCCTCGGCGGGGTCGGCCTCCAGGTCCAGCGTGCGCGGATAGCTCGGCTGGCCTGCATGAAGGAATTTGCGCACCGCCAGGAAACCGGCGCTGGCCGTGGTCTCGCCAGGTTTGCTGGAGAGTTTCATAGACGGTAGTCGCCCTGCTCTTCCAGCAGCGCCTTGATCTGTTTCTTGACGATCTTGCCGTAGCCCGACTTGGGCATGCTGTCCCAGTAGACGAAACGGCGTGGCCACTTGTACTTGCCGATGCGCGTCTCCAGATGCGCCAGCAAGGCTTCGCCATCGACCTGCTGACCTGCCTTGCAGACGATCACCGCCAGCCCGCTTTCGCCCCACTTGGGATCGGGTACGCCCAGCACGGCCACTTCGGAGACCGCCGGGTGCGTCAGCAGGGCTTCCTCGATCTCGCGCGGATAGACGTTGGAGCCGCCCGAGATGTACATGTCCGAAGAGCGTCCGGTGATGTAGAGGAAGCCATCCCGGTCCACATGCCCGAGGTCGCCGGTATGGAACCAGTCATGCTTGAAGGCCTTGGCATTGGCCTCGGGATTGTTGTGATAGCCCATGAAGACGGCCGGTCCGCGCACGCAGATTTCGCCGGTCTCGAAGGGGGCCAGTTCCTGACCGTCGTCATTGAGGATGGCGATCTGCATGCCGGTGCGCGGCATGCCGCAGGTCCCTACGCGCGCCTGCGGATGGGCGTCATCCTCGAAGTGCAGGTAAGGCGGCAGGAAGGTGATGTTGCCGGTCACTTCGCCCAGGCCGTAATACTGCACCAGCACCTTGCCCAGCTTCTTCAATGCGTGGACCTGGTCGGCGCGATACATGGGCGCACCGGCATAGATGACGTGTTTCAGCGAGCTGTGGTCGTAGCGGTCGACGGACTCATCCTCGACCAGGATCTTGACGATGGTGGGCACCGTGAAGAGATTGTCCACCTTGTATTTCTCCACCAGCTGCCAGGCTTCCTCGACCACCAGCCGTTCGGACGAGAGCAGGATGCTGGCCGCACCGCGCGCGGTATTGACCACGGCATGCACGCCTGCGCCGTGCGACAGCGGTGCCACTACCAGCGAGCGCGATTGATGCGTGAGGCCCGGCATCAGGTCGGCCAGGTGATTGGTGACCACGAAGGCCATCTGGCCATGCGAGAGCATCCCCGCCTTGGGATGACCCGTGGTGCCGGAGGTGTAGAAGAACCACAGCGGATCGTCGTAATCGACTTCGGCCTCGGGGAAGGACTCGCCGCTGCCATCGGCCACCAGCGCTTCGTAATCGAGTTCGCCCGGCCGTGCGTCGGCCAGGGCCACCACGTGTTCGAGTGCCGGCGAGGCGGATTTCACCGCGTCGACATACTGCGCGAAACCACGGTCATACAGCATCACGCAGGCGCCGCTGGACTGGCCCAGATAAGCGGCCTCGGGCGGCGTGATGCGGAAATTGGTCGGCACCCAGACCACGCCCATCTTGAAGGCGGCCCAGGCACTCTCGAAGATCTGCTGGTTGTTGCGTGAGTGGACCAGCATCTTGTCGCCCTTCTTGACGCCACGACGGGTGAGGGCGTGCGCCAGCGCATCGACGCGGGCATTGATCTCGCGCCAGCAGATCAGGCGGTCACTGCCATCGGCGGCGCCTTGTGCCAGGATCAGTCCCGGCTCTTCCGGAAAGCGGCGCGCCACATCCGAGAGCAGGCGGCCCAGGTTCATCACTTTGCTTAACATCGTCTCACTCGTCCCGATTTTTCTAAAGGAAATTGGCGTGCTGTCTTGTTCTCGTTTTTTTGCACATTACTTCATGCGGCGCGCCGCCAGCTCACGGCTGGACGGCGCGCCGGCGCATCACATGCGCTTTTAGTTCACACGCTCCAGAATGCTCACATAGTTGGCCACGGCCGCACCGCCCATGTTGAACACACCGGCATAGCGCGCATTGGCAATCTGCATGTCACCCGCATCATGGGACGCCTGCATGGCTGCCATCACGTGCATCGACACCCCGGTAGCGCCGACCGGATGGCCCTTGGACTTCAGCCCGCCCGAGGGATTGACCGGCAGCTTGCCATCCTTGGCGGTGATGCCTTCGGCAATCACGCGCGCGCCCTGGCCGTGCGGGGCCAGGCCCATGGCTTCGTATTCCAGCAACTCGGCCACGGTGAAGCAGTCGTGCGTTTCCACCAGCGACAGATCATTGAGGCTCAGGCTGGCCTCACCCAGCGCTTTTTTCCAGGCCAGCTCGGCGGCCTCGAAGCGGGTCGGGTCGCGACGCGACAGCGGCAGGAAATCATTGACATGCACCGCTGCCCGGAACTGCACGGCACGCGGCATGGACCTGGCCACATCGGCGGCGCTGATGACCAGAGCGGCGGCACCATCGGAAATGAGCGAGCAGTCGGTGCGCTTGAGCGGTCCGGCCACGAAGGGATTTTTCTCGGAGACCGTGCGGCAGAACTCGAAGCCGAAATCCTTGCGCATGTGGGCGTAGGGATTGACCATGCCGTTCTTGTGATTCTTGGCCGCGATCTGCGCCAGCGCGTCGGACTGGTCGCCGAAGCGGTCAAAGTAGCTCTGCGCGATCTTGCCGAAAACGCCCGCAAAACCGCCCGGGATGCCCGCTTCTTCCTTGGCGTAGCAGGCCTTGAGCAGCACCTCGCCCACCTGCGGTGTGGCCAGCTCGGTCATCTTCTCGAAGCCGATCACCAGCACGTGCTTCGATTGCCCGGCCTTGATCGCCTGCAGGCCCGAATGGATGGCCGCCGATCCGGTGGCGCAGGCATTCTCCAGGCGCGTGGCCGGCTTGAAGCGCAGTTGCGGCAGCGTGTTCATGACCAGCGAGGAAGGAAAGTCCTGGTACAGGAAACCGGCATTGAAGGTGCCGAAGTGGATCGAATCGATGTCTTCCGGTTGCAGTCCCGCGTGCTCGATGGCGGCCTTGGCGACCTGGCCGATCAGCACTTCCGGATCGATGCCGTCGAGCTTGCCGAATTGCGAATGGTTCCAGCCGGTGATGCAGGGTGAGGATGCAGAAACAGTCATGGGGTGTCCTTGTTTCCGTCTTGGACGGGGTCGATGGAGCAGGGGCGCTCCGTTGTTACACACAGGGGCAATATGCAAAATCGGTGCCACGCGCAGGACCGCTCGCTTCACCGCATGCAGCCGGTGTCGAGCATCCCTGGCCTGGGCATCGCACAACCGTTGCCGGCCAAACCGCTGCCATGCGCCGGCCTGCATCTTGCCCGTCTCCTGGGCGGTCCGGCGCAAAGCCGCGCCGGGTCTCGCTTTGTTGTTGATGTTGATGGGGGCTGAGGTGTCCGTCAGGCCCTCCCTGTCATTCCCGACATGCGGGAAAAACCGGAGCGGACAGGGCAGCCTCCACCGACCGCATGAAGATAGCACGTACTTTACGTTAACGTAAATCATTGCGCTGCAGCAGCCAGGCAGAAGCGTTTGTTGCCGGTGGGCAGCATGCACAGGTGTCGACGGTTGCGACACTGTAGCGACAGTCCTGCGACAGGTGTCGCAGCAAGGATGCGTACAAATAAATGTTGGCCAGCGTGATTGCGTGCTTGTACTGGGCCGCCCTTATCGCAGAGAATACAGGCGCAGTGCCGATGAGGAGGGAACACTGCCACGCCGCCGCGGGAGCATCGGGGGGCTTGGCATCCAACTTGCTCTATCGCTGCACAGGCAGTGTTGACCACCCGGCACAGGGAGCTGCACGCCCGATCTGGCGGCCCTGTGTGGTCGTGCCGGATTCAGCAATGTTCAAAATTACAAACAGACAAACAGGAGACAAGCAGATGGAACAATCCACTGGCAAGTTCACGCGCCGCCATTTTTTGAAGACCGCCTCGGTCGCTTCGGCGGCTGCCGCTACCGGCCTGGTATCGACGTCGGCCCATGCGGCCGAGTTCACCTTCAAGTACGCCAACAATCTGCCGGTCACTCACCCGATGAATGCGCGCGCCAAGGAAATGGCCGCCGCCATCGCGGAACAATCCAAGGGCCGCATCGAACTGCAGCTTTACCCCAACAACCAGCTGGGTACCGACACCGACATGCTCTCGCAGGTGCGTGCCGGTGCCATTGATTTCTTCACGCTCTCGCCGCTGATTCTGGGTACGCTGGTGCCTGCTGCGCAGATTTCCGGCATCGGTTTTGCCTTCAAGGATTACAGCCAGGTCTGGCCCGCCATGGATGGCGAACTGGGCGCACACGTACGCAAGCAGATCGAAGCCCGCTCCACGCTGTTCGCCTTCGAGAAGATCTGGGACAACGGCTATCGCCAGATCACCAACAGCACCAAGCCCATCAAGACCGCCGACGACCTCAAGGGCATGAAACTGCGGGTACCGCCGAGCCCGCTGTGGACCTCGATGTTCAAGGCCTTCGATGCGGCGCCGACCTCGATCAACTTCGCCGAAGTCTATTCGGCCCTGCAGACCAAGATCGTGGAAGGCCAGGAAAACCCCATGGCCATCATCTCCACCGCCAAGCTCTACGAAGTACAGAAGTACTGCTCCATCACCAACCACATGTGGGATGGTTTCTGGTTCCTGGGCAACAAGAAATCCTTCGAACGTCTGCCCAAGGATCTGCAGGAGATGATGGCGCGCGTCATCAACGAAGCCGGCATGAACCAGCGCGTCGACGTGCGCAAGCTCAATGATTCGCTGGTCGACGAAATGAAGGGCAAAGGCTTGGCCTTCAACAATGCCGATGCCGATTCCTTCCGCGCCAAGCTGCGCGCGGCCGGCTTCTATGCCGAGTGGAAGAAGAAGTTCGGCGACGAGCCCTGGGCCCTGCTGGAGAAGTACACCGGCAAGCTGGCCTGACCGGCCCGTTCGCCGGGGCTCGTGAAGGCATGAGCCCCGGTGCGATGGGGGCGGCATCGTCGATGCTGTCCCTGTCGCCCTGAATCCATTTCGCTGGAGCTTGATGATGGAAGCTGCAATGACTTACCGCGCCCCGGTCAACATGAACCCGGCAGCGCGCGCCCTGGTCGCATTCAATCGCATGGTGATGCACGTGGTCGGCGCGGTGGCGGCGGCCCTGGTGCTGGCCGAGACCGTGGTGCTGCTCACGGGCGTGATCTACCGCTATGCCCTGCATGATCCCCTGGTATGGTCCGATGAACTGGCCTCGATTCTCTTCATCTGGTTGTCGATGCTGGGCGCGGTGCTGGCGCTGGATCGCGGCGAGCACATGCGGCTCACCGCCATCATCAACAAATGTTCCGAGAAGGGCCGCATCTGGCTGGAAACGGTGGCCGCGCTGGTGGTCTGCATCTTCGTGCTGATGGTGATCCATCCCGCCGTGGACCACGCGGTGGAACAGATGCCCATCACCACACCGGCCCTGGAAATTCCCGACGGCTTGCGTGCGGCAGCCTTGCCGGTTGGCGCCATCCTGATGCTGCTGGCGGCGGTCTCGCGCATGGCGGCCATGACCACGATGCGCCTGCTGCTGTCGGCGCTGGCCGTGGTGGCCGTGATCGGTGGCGCACTGTGGCTGGCCAAGCCCATGCTGCTGGGCATGGGCAATTACAACCTGATCGTGTTCTTCGTGTTGCTCATCGGTGTATGCGTGGCCGGTGGCATCCCCATTGCCTTTGCCTTCGGCACGGCCACCATGGCGTACCTGGCGCTGGCCACGACGGCACCGCTGATGATCGTGGTCAGCCGCATGGACGAAGGCATGTCCAGCCTGATCCTGTTGTCGGTGCCGCTGTTCGTGCTGCTCGGGTCGTTGCTGGAAATGTCGGGCCTGGCCAAGACCCTGATCGACTTCATGGCCGCGCTGCTGGGCCACGTGCGCGGCGGCCTGCAATACGTGCTGCTGGGCGCGATGTTCCTGGTCTCCGGCATTTCCGGTTCCAAGGCGGCAGACATGGCGGCCATTGCTCCGGCGCTGTTCCCCGAGATGAAGAAGCGCGGCTCCAAGCCGGAAGAACTGGTGGCACTGCTCTCGTCCTCCGGCGCCATGACCGAGACCATTCCGCCCAGCCTGGTGTTGATCACCATCGGCGCGGTCTGCAGCGTATCGATCACGGCACTGTTCATCGGTGGCCTCATGCCGGCGGCCATCGCCACCATCGCCATCGCCGTGGTGTGCTGGATGCGTGCGCGCCGCGAGCCGATGCCGGATGTCAAGCGCGCCCCGGTCTCGCTCATCCTCAAGACCCTGATCACCGCGCTGCCGGCGCTGGCGCTGCCCATGTTGATCCGCGTGGCCGTCATCGAGGGGGTCGCCACGGCCACCGAAGTGGCCACCATCGGCGTGGCCTATACGGTAGTGGTCGGGCTGATCATGCACCTGTTCTTGAAGCACCTGAACTTCAGGCGTCTCTATCCGATGCTGGTCGAGTCCGCCGCCTTGTCGGGTGCGATCCTGCTCATCATCGGCATGGCTACCGCGATGGCCTGGGCGCTCACGCAGTCGGGCTTCTCGGCCAAGTTGGTGGGTCTGATGCAGGGCGTGCCGGGAGGCGGGGTCGGGTTCCTCTTGATCACCATCGTCATCTTCATCGTGCTGGGCAGTTTGCTGGAAGGCATTCCCGCCATCGTGCTGTTCGGGCCGCTGCTGTTCCCGGTGGCACGTTCGCTGGGGGTGCATGACGTGCACTACGCGATGGTGGTGATCCTGTCCATGGGCATCGGCCTGTTCGCACCGCCCTTCGGTGTGGGCTTCTATGCCGCCTGCGCCATCGGCAAGGTGTCGCCGGACGGCGTCTTCAACCGGGTCTGGGGCTATCTGGCCGCGCTGGTGGTGGCGCTTCTGGTGGTGGCCTTCGTGCCCTGGATTTCCATCGGTTTCCTCTGATCCCCTCACCAGTCGTCCGAGCGATCGGGAAGCTTCCATGATTGACCTGCCCTAATTAAAAACGGCGGCCCCACCTCCTTGCGGGGCCGTCCCAATCCACGGAGACAATATGAATCGCAATGAGAGCGGCGCCCGCGTGGCGCTCGTGACGGGCGGAGCCATGGGCATCGGCGCCAGCATTTCGCAACAACTGGCGGCCAAAGGGCACATCGTCCTGGTCGCTGACATCAACCTGGAGGCGGCCACCCAGACCGCCGACGCACTGGTGGCCGCCGGCCATCGGGCGGCCCCGCTGCAAATGGATCTCGGCAGCCCCGAGTCGATTGCGCAGGCCTTCGCCCACATCGAGAAGGACTATGGGCGCTGCGACGTGCTGGTCAACAATGCCGGCGTGGCACGCACCTATTCCTTCCTCGACTATCCGCTGGAGAACTGGTTGCAGACCATGAACGTCAACGTCACCGGCGTGCTGCTGGCAGGCCAGCAGGCGGCGCGTCTGATGCTCAGGCAAGGATGGGGACGCATCGTCAATATCTCGTCCATCTCGGGCATTCGTGCGGGCGCCGGGCGCACCGCCTATGGCACCTCCAAGGCCGCCGTCATCGGACTGACGCGCCAGATGGCCATCGAGCTGGCGCAATACGGCATCACCGTCAACAGCGTTGCGCCCGGTCCGGTCGATACGCCCATGACCCAGGCCATGCACTCGGAGCAGACGCGCCAGAGCTACTATCGCCTGGTCCCCATGCGCCGTTATGGCACCACCGATGAGATCGCCTCGGCCGTCTGTTATCTGGCCGCTGAAGAATCAGCCTATATCACCGGCCACGTGATACCGGTCGATGGGGGCTTCGTCGCCGGCGGCGTACTGGAAATCTGAGGGGACGTGCATGGACAAGCTCATGCAAGGCAAGGCCATCATCGTCACCGGCGCCGGTTCGGTCGGCGCGGGCTGGGGCAATGGCAAGGCTGCCGCCGTGCTGTATGCGCGCGAGGGCGGGCGGGTGCTGGCGGTGGACCGCAGCATCGAGGCCGCCATGCAGACGCAGGACATCATCCGCAGCGAGGGGGGCGTGTGTGAAGTGCTGGCCGCCGATGTCTCGCGCAGTGCTGATGTGAAGGCCATGGCGGAGGCGGCCATGGATCATTTCGGTCGGGTCGACGTGCTGCACAACAATGTGGGCATCGCCGAGGTGGGCGGCCCGGTGGAAACCAGTGAAGAGAGCTGGAACCGGCTGGTGGCGGTCAACCAGACCAGCCTGTTCCTGACGCACAAGCATGTGCTGCCGATCATGGAGCGGCAGGGCAAGGGGGCCATCGTCAATATCTCGTCGCTGGCGGCCTTGCGCTGGATCGGTTTTCCCTACCTGGGTTATACCGCGACCAAGGCGGCCATCCTCGCCTTCACCAAGAACGTGGCGATGCAGTATGCGCCCATGGGCATCCGCGCCAATTGCGTGCTGCCCGGCATGATGGATACGCCCATGATCCGCGAACCGCTCAAGGCCTCCTATGGCGGCGATGTCGAAGAGATGCGCGCCAGGCGCAATGCACAGTGTCCGATGGGCTTCATGGGGGATGCCTGGGATGTGGCGCATGCCGCGCTGTTCCTCGCTTCCGACAACGCGCGCTACATCACGGGGCTGGACATGATCGTCGATGGTGGCCTGTCGCTGCGCTGTGCGGGGTGAGCCGCCGGGTGCGACATTTGTTTGTTGACCACGGACAGGCGGGCGTGGAAGCCGACCTGCCGCGGTTTGATGCCCGGGCGTCCAAGAGCGTCCGGGTTTTTTTCTTCTGAGCATATTGGCCGACTGCGTGTGCTCAACATTAAATGCTTGGGATTTCTCGTAGTATTTCAACAGACGTGAGCATGTCGTCATGCAAACATCTGCGTTTTTCTTTTCAGCCTGTACTGGTCAAGTGCCGGAGGGACTGATGATTCAACAGGAACGCAGCGATGTTGACATGCAGTTATTGCGACAAAAAAGGCTTGCTGATCTATCCGGTCCGCTATGCCGTGGCCAGTCCGTATGGCGCGCAGGCTGTGCCTGCGATTTCCGGCAATTTCAGAATCGAAGGCGCGCCCCGGCAGATCGGCGAAGCACGTTATACCTTGCGGGCTCCAAGGCCCGGCTATCTCTATGCCTACGACGAGTGTCGCGCACGGCTCAAGGCCTACGTCGTGATGCCTACCGGGCATCTGTGGAATTTTCCGCTGGAATACAACCCTCCCCATCCGGGGCGCATACCCTTCTCCTGCGTGGACCCCGGAGAAATCGTACGGGCTTATTGCGTCGACATCGCCCATACGCCCCACGATCCTGCTACCCGGCTATGGATAGGCTGGTCCAATACGGCTTGGACCAAGGCTTTGCAAAAGAAAGTCAGCGAAACGGGCTGGCGCAGGAAGCACATGCAGTGCATCGATGTGGCGGCCATGCTGGCTGGTACGGCACCGCATGCGGGAGAGTTCAACGCCTGCAAGGAACAGGTGGCTCATTTTGCCGCTGATACGGGCGAGATGGCGCGGGCCTTTTCGTTCAGCAACACGCCGCCGGCAGAGGAGAACAAGCGTCACGCATGGGCTGGCAAGATGGCCGACATCATGGCCGCCCAGGCCCCGCATCACAAGGGTTACGTGGTCGCCATCAATGATCCGGTGGGCCTCGTCAATGACCTGAGCGAACTGTGCGTTCCGGGCCTTGCGGCCGGTTTCGATGAAAAGCTCTACCAGGCCAAGACCATCGCCGACCTGCTGGCGATGACCGAACAAGGGGTACGGCGTGAAGCACGCAATGCTGTCGTGTTTGACGCCAAGGTGGCGCAGATGGCGGAGAACCATCCTGACGGCGATACTTATGGCAGCCTCAAGACTGTATGGCGCGTCGTCCAGGCTGGCGGCCCTGCAAGCTACGCCCGCAAGCAGAGCGAGAAGCGCAAGAAATATGGCGTTGATCAGGCAGCGCGCCAACAGGCGGCCGAAGATGAGGCCTGGCATGAATTGACCCATGATGATGGCAAGCCGACGCTGGACCAACAAAAGCTCAGAGCGTTTCCCGCCATCTATGACGCTGCATTGAAGGCATTCGAGCCCCGCTTTCTCAAGCTGGTGACAGCCCATGTCGCATGGCTCAAGAGCGAGCAACTGGCCAACTGGATGGAGGGCGTACATGATGTCAACGACATTCGCAGCGGTCACGCCTACAGCGAGTCGCTGGCGCAATGTATCGGCAAGGCGGTTGCGTCGCAAGCTTGTCAGGATCAGCTGGCGCTTTGGCTGTCCCGGAGCAGTCTCTCCGATCCGGCCAATCTGTATGGACGCGCGCTCCTCTACAACCAGGAAGACCTGATTGCAGCCACCGAGTCGCAACTCAAGGGCAGCGATATCCAGTTCGAAAATATCCTCAATCTCTACAAGGGGGCCGTAGCCCGGCTTGACGCCACCCCGTACGCACCGCAGCTGATCGACCGCCTTGCACTGACGACGGCCAATGTGATCGGCAAGCGTCTCAATGACGCCAGCCGGGGCGTGGCGCATTCTCTGGCGATGATCCACGTGCATCTGCTGGCGGGAGTGACGATCAAGGCCAGCAACATGAGTGCTGCTGATGTGTCGCGCTGGGCGATTGAACAGGCTAAAGCCCAAGGCATCGAACTGAAGACGAATCGGCAGCAGACCAGGAGTGATGCCTATCACCAGGCCAAGGGAGCAGTCAGGAGTTCGGCAATGGGGCGGCGCATGATTGCCTATGAACTCGACATCGCCAGCTTGGAACGGGAGGGGCGCATCGCCGCAGGGAGCATCAAGGGTATCGCCATTCCCGATATCGCGCTGGCGCAGAAGTGGCTGGGATCCTCGGTGCCAGCTGAATTCAAGCTGGGGGTGGCGACCACGCTCGTGCAGATGCTGGCGTTGAACTTCGCGATGGATGATCTGGCCCACAATGACCAGTTCAATGAACGGGAGACCCAGGTCAAGGCAGCATTGGCGGCTGTCAGCCTGACTGCCACGCTTGTTGAGACGGTGGCGACCAGTGTGCAGAAATCGGGGGAACATCCGCTGGGGGCGTTCATCCTCAGGCAATGGGCGGTCAGCGATACGTTGGTTCGGGCGGGTATTCAGGCGGCCCGCTTTATAGGGATGTTTGCGGGTGTGTTGGCTGGTGCTTACGATATTGTTTTCAGCGCGCGTGCTGCTTTTGGAGAGCAGAAGCAATTCCTTGGTTGGCTGTATCTGGCCAACGGTGCGCTCGGCAGCGTAATTGCCATTGCAGCCTACAACGCCATCGGATCCATTTTTTGGCCACTTCTGATTGCATCTTTCTTGGTGGCGATTGCGATAGCGTTGGTAAACGACAGTGCGCTAAAAACTTGGATATCTCATTGTGAATTTGGACGTGGAGAAAAATATGGATCATTCGACGCGCAGTTAAAGGCATATCGAAATGCAGTTGGGGGCTAGAAATGGATGAACGCATCTTTCAGTTTAAAGCTGGTCGCCCCATTCCCGAATGGGATCTGAAGCATCGCTTACCCATCAACAACCCTGTTGGTCCGGAGTGCCAAGATACAAGTACCGTCTTCCGGATCAATTCGACTTTTATGGATGTAACAGACCAGCCATACAGAGAAAGGCAGTGGCTGGCCGGAGGCGTCCTGGTCTCTTGTTTAGGGGTGGCCGGGGGAATGTGGAGCTACTACCTGACGAGAGTGCTGTATCCGGATGCCGGTGGAATTCTGGGTGACCTGTATTGCCTGGTCATTACGTTTCTGTTCGGCTACTTCGCTTTCCGGCACGGAAGAGACGAATTTTTTTCACTTAAGCGCCGTCCCATCCGTTTCAATCGTAAAGAGAAAAAACTCTACGCCATTCGGCGTCGCCGGTTCTTCGCCAAGCCTGGTCAAGGCGATATCACATGGGAAGTCCCTTGGGATGAAAACGCCATATTCTGCATTC